>NZ_JALLGN010000004.1:0-255131 GCF_023072605.1 Brevibacterium sp. R8603A2 | reverse complement strand
GGTGTCGAGCTCCCGGTGGCGGTAGCCGTTACGCCTGGCCGTCCGGTCCGGGGAGGACTTGCCCCACTCGGCACCAACAACGGCATCGGCGTCCGCGGACAGCAGGGTATTGATCATGGTCTGCAGCGGGGTACGCATCATGTCCGGGGAGGCTTCGGACAGGGCTTCACCCAGCAGGCCGGCAGGGTCGATAATGTAAGGAGCGGTCATCGTTGTGACTCCGTTCGAGGATTCTTGGAAGGTTGACTCGAAGGATCACACGGTGGCCGCGTCCACATCAGGAGCGATGTGCCCGGGCCTCCGTGCGTTACACCACTCTATGGGGCACTACCCGGGGGCGACAGATTTCAGGAATGCTTCGGGGTTGTGCGCGGCGTGCAATGACGTGAAGGAGAACCCGGGGTGGACGCACGAGGCGGACCCCGGCCGGCTCATCGTCACGACCCCGACCGGTGCGCGCTATGAGGCGGCCACGCCGCCGTCGATCGGAGGAGCGTACTGGCAACCAGCACACTCGCCTCCCAGCCGTGGTGCACCCCCACCACAGGGCGCACCGGCGGCTTCCGACCAGGGCGATCTGCTGCCCGATGGGGCGGGCGGCAGCGCCCGTGCCCCAGTTGTGCGGCTCATCCGACTGCGGCCGCCGGTCGCCGGACCGGGAGCCGGGTACCGGCGGGGGAGTGCGCAGGAGAAATGGTACCGTGCGTACCTCAGCGCCCACCGTGCCGGATGAACGGGCCTGAACCTCGAGGAGACGGTGTGCTTTCCGCGGGTCGGCTCGTGGCCGACGGTCGACTACGACCCGCGAGCTCGACCCGGGCCAGGGGCTCAAGGGTACCCACACCCACCGCGAGATCACCGACGAGCAGATCGTCGAAGAGCTGGAACTGATGTTCCACGACCACGATGTCCTGACCGCACAGCTGGAGCGCGCCGGTTTCGAGCTCACCGCTGTGGGTGGCGACTGGCGCCGGACGCCCTTCGACGGCACCCAGCCGATCACGGTTCTCGAGGCGCGCGCAGCAGCACCCCACGGCTGTGAGCACGGACAGCGCACAGAGTGTGGAGATGGCACGCTCCGGCGCCGACGGCCGGCCACCTGTCGGTTCGGAACGGTCGCGTGTCGATACGGACTGCATGTTGTTCTCGAATTGGAACTGCCGAAGGCGTGGTTTAAGCAGGACTGCCGCTAACCTGGATCTGTCACGATCACGAATCATCCCTGCGAACGCAGAAAGTGCAGGCGCAACGATGTCCTCACCTCAGAACCCCTACGGCTCTGATCCGAACAATCCGTACGGCAACCAGCCCGATCCTCAGGCCGGCGGCTCCTACGGCTCCGACCAGGGCTACCAGGCTCCGCAGTACGGCTCGCAGCCCGGCGGCTACGGCGAACAGCCGGGCTACGGCTCCCAGCCCGGTGGCTACGGGGACCAGTACGGCTCCCAGCCCGAGTACCAGGCCGCCGGCGGCTACGGCGACCAGCAGGGCTACGGACAGCAGGGGTACGACCAGCAGGGCTACGGCAGCGGACCCCAGGGCTACGGCAACGATCAGTTCAGCCCCGCCTACGACGGCAACGATCCCTACAACTCCGGGTACGGCTACGGCGGCGGCGACCCCAAGGCGCGCAACATCTGGGGCATCCTCGCCCTCGTCGCCGGCATCATCGCCCTGCTGAGCTCCTTCGGCGCGCTCATCCCGATCGTCGGCATCTTCATCGGCATCTTCGCCCTCGTCGTCGGCATCGTCGCCGTGATCTTCGGCTTCGTCGGCCTCAACGCCGCCAAGAAGGGCAAGGCCACGAACAAGGGCCTGAGCATCACCGGTCTCATCCTCGGTGCATTGGCCATCGTGCTCTCCATCGTCCTCGCGATCGCGAGCACCTTCTGGTTCGTCGACCAGGTGGAGCAGTCGAGCACCGGCGCCGCCAGCACTGCGCCGGCCGACCCGAACAGCGACCCCGCGCAGGAGCCCAGCGAACCCGTCGAGGAATCGACCGCAGCGGCTCCCGAGGAGACCGAGGACGCCGCACCCCCGGCATCGGGCGAGGGCGTCACCCTCACCGACGGTGTGACGATGAGTGCTTCCGTCGGCGCGGACAAGGTCGAGGAGTTCTCCGCCCCGGCGACCGGCGGTGAGATCGCCCGCGTCGAGTTCACCATCGACAACACCTCCGGCGAGGAGTTCGACCCCGGCTTCCCGCTGATCGAATGCACCTACTCGGGCGGCACCTGCGAGGACGTCTTCAACGGCGCCGAGTACGACGGCGGGCTGTCCTTCGCCCCCGTGCCGGCCGGCGAGTCGGAGACCTTCGTCATGGGCTTCATGGTGCCGGAGGCCGACATCGACTCGATCGAGCTCTCGGTCGCGATCAGCAACTCCGACCAGGGCATCGGCAACCCGTACATCTTCACCCGCGGCTGACCACCGCTGCGCCCGCCGGGGCCGCCCACTCCCTCCGGGGAGCGGGCGGCCCCGCGCCGTCCGCTCTCCCGCCGCCGATCACCCCGCAGCGGCCCCCCCGACCATCGCCGCATCACTCGGAATCCCCTCGGCGAGCCGTCCGATGTCCGGGGCACGATATAGACTGCACTACGCGTTCGCACGACACACCAGAAACCGCCAGACCGAGGAGCTCCGCAGTGTCAGACACCATTCATCTCGACGGATCCGACATCCCGTTCGAGGAGGGGATGACCGGGGCCACGGTCTACGCGGACCGCCCGGAGGTCATCGCGATCCGGCTGAATGGTGCACCCGCCGACCTCCACCGTGAGCTCACGGCCGGCGATTCGCTCGCTCCCATCACGCTCGCCGACCAGGACGGCCTCGACATCCTGCGCCACTCCGCGGCGCACGTCATCGCGCAGTCGGTGCAGGAGCTCTTCCCCGGCACCCGCCTGGGCATCGGCCCCTACATCACCGACGGCTTCTACTACGACTTCCAGGTCGGCGAGCCCTTCACCCCCGAGGATCTCAAGGCCATCGAGAAGCGCGCGCAGCGCATCGTCAAGGAGGGGCAGACCTTCCACCGCGTCGCCGTGAGCGACGAGGAGGCCCGCACCCGCCTCGCCGACGAACCGTTCAAGCTCGAGCTCGTCGCGGACAAGGGCAATGCCGGCCAGGACGCCGAGGCCTCCGTCGAGGTCGGTGCCGGCGAGCTCACGATCTACGAGAACCGCAATCGCAAGGGCGAGGTCGTGTGGGAGGACCTGTGCCGCGGGCCGCACCTGCCGAGCACCAAGCTCATCGGCAACGGCTTCGCCGTGACGAAGTCCTCGGCCGCCTACTGGCGCGGCGACCAGGCCAACGACACCCTGCAGCGCGTCTACGGCACCGCCTGGGCGTCGAAGGACGACCTCAAGGCCTACCAGCACCGCATCGCCGAGGCGGAGAAGCGCGACCACCGCAAGCTCGGCACCGAGCTCGACCTCTATTCCTTCCCCGACGAGATCGGCTCCGGCCTGCCCGTGTTCCACCCCAAGGGCGGCATCGTCAAGCGCGAGATGGAGGACTACGTCCGCCGCCGGCACGTCGAGGCCGGCTTCGAGTACGTCGGCACCCCGCACATCTCCAAGGAGGAGCTCTTCCACACCTCGGGCCACCTCCCGTACTACGCGGACACGATGTTCCCGCCGATGACCGTCGACGAGGTCGTCGACGCCGACGGCACCGTCGTCAAGCCGGGCATGGAGTACTACCTCAAGGCCATGAACTGCCCGATGCACAACCTGATCTTCTGCTCCCGCGGCCGGTCCTACCGCGAGCTGCCGATGCGCCTGTTCGAGTTCGGCCACGTCTACCGCTACGAGAAGTCCGGCGTCATCCACGGCCTCACCCGCGTGCGCGGCTTCGCCCAGGACGACTCCCACTCCTACGTCACCGAGGAGCAGGCACCTGACGAGATCCGTCACCTCCTCGACTTCATCCTCGATCTGCTCCGCGACTTCGGGCTCGACGACTTCTTCCTCGAGCTCTCGACGCGTGATCCGGAGAGCGACAAGTTCATCGGCTCCGACGAGCAGTGGGCGAAGGCCACCGCGGTGCTCGAGGAGGTGTGCTCGGAGACCGGGCTCGAACTCGTCCCGGATCCCGGCGGCGCGGCCTACTACGGCCCCAAGGTGTCCGTGCAGGCGCGCGACGCGATCGGCCGCACCTGGCAGATGTCGACGATCCAGTACGACTTCAACCAGCCCGAGCGGTTCGGCCTCGAGTACCAGGCCTCCGACGGCACCCGCAAGCAGCCGGTGATGATCCACTCCGCGAAGTTCGGCTCCATCGAGCGCTTCATGGGCGTGCTCGTCGAGCACTACGCCGGTGCGTTCCCGGTCTGGCTCGCCCCCGTCCAGGTCGTCTGCGTCCCCGTCGCCGAGCCCTTCGTGCCCTACCTCGAGGACATCGCCGCGCGCCTGCGGGCCGCAGGGGTGCGGGTCGAGGTCGACGACTCCGACGACCGGATGCCGAAGAAGATCCGCACCGCGACCAAGGAGAAGGTCCCCTACATCCTCATCGCCGGCGGTGAGGACCAGGAGGCCGGCGCCGTGTCGTTCCGGTACCGCGACGGCAGCCAGGAGAACGGGGTGCCGGTGGACCGGGCGGTCGAGATGATCACCGAGGCGATCGCGACGAAGGCGCAGGTCTGACGTGAGCGGCAGCAGCCCCGAACAGCCTGCCGCGGACCCCGCGGACCGGACTGCCGCATCCCCCGCATCCCCGGGGATCCCCGAGCCCGAGGCGGCCGCCGGCTTCCCCGGTGAGCCGGACGGCCTGCAGCGC
This sequence comes from Brevibacterium sp. R8603A2, assembly GCF_023072605.1. Taxonomy (NCBI): domain Bacteria; kingdom Bacillati; phylum Actinomycetota; class Actinomycetes; order Micrococcales; family Brevibacteriaceae; genus Brevibacterium; species Brevibacterium sp. R8603A2. The sequence continues at coordinate 250,352 of NZ_JALLGN010000004.1, read as the reverse complement.
CTGTGGACCCCGCACCGCATGGTCTACATCGGGGGGCAGGACAAGCCGGCCGGCGCGACCGAACACGCCTGCCCCTTCTGCCTGGCCCCGGAGAAGTCCGACGAGGATGCGCTCATCGTCGCCCGCGGCACCACGGTGTATGCGATCCTCAATCTCTACCCGTACAACCCCGGCCACCTCCTCGTCTGCCCCTACCGCCACGTCGCGGACTACACCGACCTCACCCCGGAGGAAACCATCGAACTCGCAGAATTCACCCAGCAGGCGATGCGCGTCGTGCGCGCGGTGTCCGGCCCGGACGGCTTCAACATCGGGATGAATCAGGGCCAGCTCGCCGGCGCCGGGATCGCCGCGCACCTCCACCAGCACCTCGTGCCGCGCTGGATCGGCGATGCGAACTTCCTGCCGATCGTCGCGCAGACGAAGGCGCTTCCCCAGGTCCACTCCCAGGTGCAGCAGCTGTTCGCGGAGGCGTGGAACCGATGATGAAGCCCTCCGACGTCGCCCACCTCCACACCGTCACCCATCCGGTCCGCTCCCCGCACGACCCCGCGACGGTGCTCGTCGAGATCGCCCGCCCGCACCCGGACTCCGACACCACCCTGTCCCAGCTCTTCGCCGTCGATCTCGACCGGCCCGGGGCCGCCCCGGAGCGGGTCACCCACGGCTGGCACGACAGCGCACTGCGCTTCGCCGGGCGGACCGCGGGACTCCTCCGCGCCGCCCGGGACGCGCGCCCGCAGCTCCACATCGCCACCGGGACCGGGGAGGCCCGTCCCGTCACGGACGCACCTCTGGGCGTCAGCGCGTTCGCGCTGCGCCCCGACGGCGCGGCGGCCGCCTGGGTCGCTCGCGAGCCCGAACCCGGCCGCTACGGCACCGACCCGGACATCGGACCCGAGGCCGAGGCGCCGCGCCGCATCACGCGGGCGAAATACCTCTCGAACGGGGTCGGCTACGTGCTCGACCGCCCGGCCCGGCTGTTCCTCACCCCCCTCACCGCACCTGCCGCCGGCCCGGCGCCTGCCGCAGCGGACGACGCCACGGACACCACCGGCCTGCTCGGGGCCGAGGACGTGCCGGAGCCGCAGCGCCTGCCCGCACCCGCCGGCGACGTCCGCGACCCGCAGTACTCGCCGTCCGGCAGCGTGCTCAGCGTCATCGCCGACGTGCCCTCCGGCGACGCGGACGTCGACACCCGCTCGACCGTCTGGCTCGTGGGCGAACAGGAGGCGACCCCGCTCGACCTCGGCGACGTCGCGGTGTCGCATCACCTCTGGCTCGACGACTCCACCCTCCTCTTCACCGCGAGCTCCCGAGCCGGCGGCGCGACCGACTTCGTCGCCCGGACCCTCGGCCTCCATCGCCACGACCGTGCCACCGGGACCACCGTGCGGCTCACCGACGAGGAGAGCGTCGAGCTCGCCGACATCGCCCCCGCCCTGTCCCGGCAGGGCTCCGTCCTCGCGGTCACCGTCTCCGACGGCGCGCAGCGCATCGTGCGCATCCCGATCGCCGGGACCAGCACTCCGTCGACGGCCGCGGACCTCGACCCGCTCACCCCGGCCGACCACGTGGTCGACGGCCTCGTCGAGCTGCCCGACGGCTCCCTCGTCTACACCGCCGGGACCCCGGCGAGCGCCGGGGAGGTCCACCGGCTCGGCAGCCGGGATTCGGCCCCGCAGGCGCTCACCGCGCTCAGCCGGATCGACGACCCGGTGATCCCGACCCCGATCGCCGCCGCCAGCCCGCTCGGCGAGATCCACGGCTGGGTCGCGATGCCGCGCGGCGAGGGACCCTTCCCCGTGATCCTCAACATCCACGGCGGGCCCTTCGCCCAGTACTCGCACGCCCTGTTCGACGAGACGCAGGTGCTCGTCGAGGCCGGGTACGGCGTCGTGTGGAGCAACCCCCGCGGCTCCCACGGCCGCGGGCGCGCCTGGGGTGCGGCGGTCCAGGGCGACCTCGCCGACCCCGCTGCGGCGGACGTCCTCGCCGTGCTCGAGGCCGCTCTCGCGGCCCACCCGCAGCTCGACCCGGAACGCCTGGGGATCCAGGGCGGTTCCTACGGCGGCTACCTCACCGCGATGATCATCGGGTCCGACCAGCGGTTCGCCGGTGCGATCGTCGAGCGCGGCTACCTCGTCCCGCAGAGCTTCATCGGCACCTCCGACATCGGCCGCTTCTTCTCCGAGGGGTACACCGGCACGGACCCCGAGGAGATCGCCCGGCAGTCGCCGCTCGGCCGGGTCCCCGCAGTCCGCACCCCGACCCTCGTCATGCACTCCGAGCTCGACCACCGCTGCCCGCTCGAGCAGGCCCAGCAGTACTTCGCCGCGCTCCAGCGCGCCGGGGTGCCCAGCGAGCTCCTCGTCTTCCCCGGGGAGAACCACGAGCTGTCCCGGTCCGGCCGCCCCCGGCACCGGATCCAGCGCTTCGAGGCCGTGCTCGACTGGTGGTCCCGCGTGTTCGCTCCTGGCTCGAGGGCCCCCGCTGCCGACGGGGCCCCCGGCACCGGAGAACAGGACTGAGCGGATGCTCAACAGCATCGCCCGCCGGGCGTTCACCGCGCTCTTCACCCCGGTGGCCCGGCTGCTCCTGCGGATCGGCCTGACCCCGGATGCGGTGACGGTCATCGGCACCCTCGGCGTGTGCGCCGGGGCGCTGCTCGGCTACCCCTTCGGGCACCTGTTCTGGGGCACCGTCGTCATCACCTTCTTCGTGTTCGGCGACATGCTCGACGGCATCATGGCCCGCCTCGCGGACCGCCGCTCGACCTGGGGCGCGTTCCTCGACTCGACCCTCGACCGGTTCGCCGACTCCGCGGTGTTCGTCGGCATCGCCCTGTGGTACTTCCTCGGTGCCGAGGACCCGCTCACCGCGCTGCTCGCACTCGGCGTGCTCGTCACCGGCTCGATCGTGTCCTACGTCCGAGCCAAGGCCGAGGGCCTGGGCGTGACGGCGGCCGGCGGGATCGCCGAGCGGGCCGACCGCCTCCTCGTCACCCTCGTCGTCACCGGCCTCGTCGGGCTCGGTCTCCCCGACGTCGTGCTCACCGTCGCCCTCGCCGTGCTCATGGTGCTGTGCTCGATCACCATCGGCCAGCGCATCGTCGCCGTCCACCGCCAGCTCGCCCATGAGGAGGACGACCGGTGAAGATCAGGACCGCAGCCCGCGTGGTGCTGCTCAACGCGGCCGGAGAGGTCTTCCTCCTCCACGCCCGCGACCTCCACGACGACTCCCGCCGCTGGTGGCTCACCTGCGGCGGGGGAGCGGAGATGGGGGAGACGCCCCAGCAGACCGCGGCCCGCGAGCTCGCCGAGGAGACCGGTCTCGTGTGCGAGCCCGCCGAGCTGCTTGGGCCGCTCGCCACCCGCCGGGCGGTGATGGAGTTCACCGAGCGCACCCTCCACCAGGACGAGGTGTTCTTCGGCCTCGTGAGCGAGGACGAGTTCGACCTCGCCGACGCCGTGTGGACCGAGGTCGAGAAGCGCTCGATCGTCGGCGGCCGCTGGTGGTCCCAGGACGAGCTGCGCCGGACCACGGCGACCGTCTACCCGCCGCGCCTCACCGAGCTCATGGACCTCGTGCGCTCGGGTACGGCACCGGCTGTGCCGCTCGTGCTCGACTGACCTGGCCGTCCGGCCCAGCGCATCCTGCCCGGCCACATGCGCCCGGCCCAACGCATCCGCCGCGCGTCCGACGGCCGTCCCGCGGTGACGCGGCGCTACAATGATCCCCGGACCGGAAGCGCAGGCCGCGCACACCGCGGCTCGCGCACATCGCTAACGATCGCAGGGAGACATCAGTGTCAGGTCACTCCAAATGGGCCACGACCAAGCACAAGAAGGCGGCCATCGATGCCAAGCGCGGGAAGCTGTTCGCCAAGCTCGTGAAGAACATCGAGGTCGCAGCCCGCAACGGCGGCCCGGACACCGACGGCAACCCGACGCTCTACGACGCGATCCAGAAGGCCAAGAAGTCCTCCGTCCCCAACGACAACATCGAGCGCGCGGTCAAGCGCGGCGGCGGGCTCGACGGCGGCGGGGTCGACTACCAGACGATCATGTACGAGGGCTACGGCGCCGGCGGCGTCGCCCTCCTCATCGAGTGCCTCACCGACAACCGCAACCGCGCGGCCTCCGACGTCCGTGTCGCGGTGACCCGCAACGGCGGGTCGATGGCCGACCCCGGCTCCGTGTCCTACAACTTCAACCGCAAGGGCGTCGTCACCGTGCCGACCGCGGGCACCGACGAGGACGCCGTCCTCGAGGCGACCCTCGACGCCGGCGCCGAGGAGGTCAAGGACCACGGCGAGACCTTCGACATCATCAGCGAGGCCACCGACCTCGTCGCGGTGCGCACCGCGCTGCAGGATGCGGGCATCGACTACGACAGCGCCGAGGCCGCGTTCGTCGCCAATGTCGAGGTGCCGCTCGACGCTGCGACGGCGCGCAAGGTGTTCTCCCTCATCGACGCCCTCGAGGACCTCGACGACGTGCAGAACGTGTACTCCAATGCGGACGTCTCCGACGAGGTCCTCGCCGAGCTCGACGCCGACTGATGCGCATCCTCGGCGTCGACCCCGGGCTCACCCGGTGCGGCCTCGGGGTCATCGACTCCCGACCCGCCCGCACCGCCGAGCTCGTCGCGGTCGACGTCGTGCGCACCCCGGCCGGCGACTCCGTGGACGTCCGGCTCGGGGCGCTCGCCGAGGCGTTCGACACCTGGCTCGACGAGCACCGGCCCGATGTCGTGAGCATCGAGCGGGTGTTCGCCCGCAACGACGTGTCGACGATCATGGGCACGGCCCAGGTGTCCGGCCTCACCATGGGGCTCGCCGCACGCCGCGGGATCCCCGTGGCGATGCACACGCCCTCCGAGGTCAAGGCCGCGATCACCGGCAACGGCCGGGCGGACAAGAAACAGATGACCCGCATGGTCACCCGCATCCTCCGCCTCGACGCCCCGCCCACCCCGGCCGACGCCGCCGACGCGCTCGCGCTGGCGATCTGCCACCTGTGGCGCGGAGCGACCGCGGCGACCTCGACCCCGGGCCCCACGAAGGACCTCCTCGCCCGGCAGGCCGCCACCCGGCAGGGCGCCGGCCTCACGCGGGCCCAGGAGCAGTGGGCGGCCGCGCTGCGCAGCTCTCGCCGCTGACGTGACGCGCCTCGGCGGGAGGCCCGCGACCGGCGTGACGCGCCGAACCGAGCCCGGCTGACCGGTGCGGCGGACCCGGTGCGGATACACTCGTATTCGTACATCCGTTCCCACAGGAGTTCGAGTGATCACCTTCATCTCCGGCCGCGTGCACTCCGTCCGCGCCGACAGCCTCACCGTCGTCACCGCCGGCCTCGGACGCCGCGTCCATGTCACCCCGCAGCTCGCCGCCGACACCCGCCACGGCGCCGAGATCGATCTCCACACCGTGCTCGTCGTGCGCGAGGACTCGCTCACCCTCTACGGCTTCGCCGGTGAGGACGAGCGGGACCTGTTCGAGACCCTGCAGACGATCTCCGGGATCGGCCCCCGCCTGGCGCTCGCGGTGCTCAGCGTGCTGTCCCCGGACGAGCTGCGCGCCGCGATCGCGAGCGGCGACCAGGTGCCGCTGACCAAGGTGCCCGGGGTCGGCAAGAAGGTCGCCGCCCGGCTCATGCTCGAGCTCGCCGGGAAGATCGACACGAGCGTCGCCCGGCCCGCCCCGGGTCGCGCCCCGGCCGCGCCCCCGGCGGTCGCCGCCCAGGTCGTCGACGCGCTCGTCGGACTCGGCTGGCGTCAGGCCCAGGCGGAGTCCGCGGTCGAGGACACCGCCGCCGGGCTGAATGACCCGACCGTGTCGGAGCTCCTCAAGGCTGCGCTGCGCGCGCTCGGGGCCCGCGCATGAGCGACCGCAGCTACGAGGTCGACTTCGGCGCCGAGGAGCCCACCGGGGCCGAGCTCGAACGGCTCACCCGGGCCGGTGCCGGGGAGGTCGAGCGCGCCGCCGAGGCCGCCCTGCGACCCAAGGGCCTCGGCGACTTCATCGGCCAGCCGCAGGTGCGCGAGCAGCTCTCCCTCGTCCTCGACGCCGCCGCCGCCCGCGGGAAGGCCCCCGACCACGTGCTCCTGTCCGGCCCGCCGGGCCTGGGCAAGACGACGCTGGCGATGATCATCGCCCACGAGATGCGCTCGCAGATCCGCATCACCTCCGGCCCGGCCGTGCAGCATGCCGGCGACCTCGCCGCGATCCTGTCCTCGCTCGAGGAGGGAGAGGTGCTCTTCATCGACGAGATCCACCGCATGGCCCGCGCCGCGGAGGAGATGCTCTACGTCGCGATGGAGGACTTCCGGGTCGACGTCATCGTCGGCAAGGGGCCCGGCGCGACCGCGATCCCGCTCGAGCTCCCGGCCTTCACCCTCGTCGGCGCCACCACCCGCTCCGGCCTGCTGCCCGCCCCGCTGCGCGACCGCTTCGGATTCACCGGCCACCTGGACTTCTACACCGTCGCGGACCTGCAGACCGTGCTCGTGCGCTCGGCCCGGATGCTCGGCATGGAGGCCTCGGAGACCGGTCTGCAGGAGATCGCCTCCCGCTCCCGCGGCACCCCGCGGATCGCCAACCGGCTGCTGCGCCGCGTCCGGGACTGGGCGCAGGTGCGCGGCACCGGGGTCGTCGACCTGCCTGCCGCACGCTCCGCGCTCGAGGTCTACGAGGTCGACGAGCGGGGCCTCGACCGGCTCGACCGCGCCGTGCTCTCCACCCTGTGCACGCGGTTCGCCGGCGGCCCGGTGGGGCTGAGCACGCTGGCCGTGTCCGTCGCGGAGGAGCCGGAGACCGTCGAAGAGGTCGCCGAGCCGTTCCTCGTCCGCGAGGGACTGATCTCGCGGACCCCGCGCGGGCGGATCGCCACTGCGGACGGCTGGGCCCACCTCGGGCTCACCCCGCCCGATGGCACGCTCGGCTTCTGAGCCGTCGGCCGCCGACGCCCCTCGACGACGACCCTGAACAGGCGATTGGGACGGAGACACCCCGGCCACTACACTGGATCACTGGCTCCCAACAGCGGCGGTCGCGCGCGCACCGTGCGCCGGCCCCGCTCTCCTCAGCGAAAGGCTGGCCCTGACGTGGACATTCTCCTTCTGGTCGGACTCGGTGCCCTGCTCATCTTCTTCATGTTCAACTCGCGGAAGAAGCAGCAGGCGCGGATGCGACAGATCTCGGACAACCTCGTCCCGGGCGTCGAGGTCATGACGACCTTCGGCGTCTACGGCACGGTCGTCGCCGTCGACGCCGAGAAGATGGAGGTCACCCTGGAGAGCGGGCCGGGCACCGTGCTGCGCGTGCACCGCCAGGCGATCGGTCAGATCCAGACCCCCGTCGAGGCCGCACCGGCCGATCCCGCGCTCGGGGAGGACGCCGCGGCCCGCGAGGACGCCGGCCCGGTCGTCGATACCGCGCCTGATGCACCCGCCGGCGCGGACGCCGCCGAGGCTCCCGTCGAGGACACCCCGGCCGAGACCGCCGAGGAGGCCGAGCGCCGCCGCATCACCGACGCCGAGCTCGACGCGATCAACGAGGCCCGCCGCCGCGAGCAGTCGACCCCCGGCTCGGAGGCCTCCCCGGAGACCGCCGTGGACGCCGACGCAGACGCCGACGCAGACGCCGACACCCCTCGCACCGACATCGACGGCACGACCGGCGAGCCGCGCGGCGAGCGCTGATCCCGCACCGCTGCCCACCCCTCACGAACGGAAGACCGATCTGTGTCCGCACCTGTGAATAAGCCCCGTCCGGGACTGCGCTTCACCTGGCTGGGAATCCTCACAGCTGGCCTCATCGCCCTCATCGCCGGCGGCTCCATCTGGTCCACCGCCGTCTGGAGCCCCAACCTCGCGCTCGACCTCGAGGGCGGCACCTCGATCATCCTCGAGCCGCAGGTCGAGGATGCCTCGATCACCACCGAGCAGCTCGAGCAGGCCGTATCGATCATCCGTCAGCGCGTCGACGCCACCGGCGTGTCCGAGGCGGAGATCACCACCCAGGGCGACCGCAACATCGTCGTCAACCTGCCCGGCAATCCCGACGAGGAGACGCGCGACCTCGTCCGCTCCTCCGCGCAGCTCGCCTTCCGCCGCGTCGCCGTCGTCGCCGCCCCGGAGCCGCAGACCGATGAGGAGCCCGTCGAGGAGGAGGTCCCCGCCGGGCCCGAGCTCTCCGAGGAGGAGCAGCAGCGCCTCGACGAGCTCCTCGGCACCGGTGAGGAGGGTGCCGGAGAGGGTGCGCCCGAGGACGCCGAACAGCCCGAGAGCGGCGGAGCGGTCTCCGGACCGGCCGCTGCCAAGGACCCCGCTGCCGACGTCGACCCCGCTGCCGAAGACCCCGCGCAGGCCGGGGGAGCGGTGCCCGGCCCGGCAGGCTCGAACGAGCAGGCACCCGCCGACGAGGCACCGGCCGAGGGCGGCGCCGAGGACCAGGCGGCCGAGACCTTCCCGCGCTTCGACCCGATCGGCGACACCTCGTGGATGAATGAGGAGATCCTCGCCCGGTTCGCCGAGCTCGACTGCACCGACCCGGAGAACCGCACCGGCGGCGACAGCGGCCCGGCCGAGGAGCCCATCGTCGCGTGCGCCCAGGACGGCTCCGCGAAGTTCGTGCTCGGTCCCGTCGAGCTCGACGGCTCCCACGTCACCGACGCGAGCTTCGGCTACGAGATGTCCTCGGCCGGCACGCAGACGAACAATCTCGCCGTGACCCTCGAGTTCGACGACTACGGCGCCGATGTGTTCGGTCAGATCACCGGTGCCATCACCGGCCAGCAGCCGCCGTACAACCAGTTCGCGATCGTCCTCGACGGACTCGTGCTGTCCGCCCCGGAGTCCCGCACCCCGGTCACCGACGGCCGCGCACAGATCACCGGGAACTTCAGCCAGGAGGAGGCGGAGACGCTCGCCAACCAGCTGAAGAACGGCGCGCTGCCGATCAGCTTCCAGGTGCAGAGCGAGCAGCAGATCTCCCCGACGCTCGGTTCCGACTACCTCGCCAAGGGCGTGCTCGCCGGTGTGATCGGCCTGCTCCTCGTCGTCGTGTACTCCCTGTTCCAGTACCGCATGCTCGGCCTCGTCACGGTGTCGAGCCTCGCGGTGGCCGGAGTGCTGACCTACCTGCTCCTCCTGCTCGTGTCGTGGCGCTACGGCTACCGCCTGTCGCTCGCCGGCATGGCCGGCATCATCGTCGGCATCGGCATGACCGCGGACTCCTTCATCGTCTACTTCGAGCGCGTCCGCGACGAGATCCGCTCGGGACGCCGCCTCGTTTCCGCAGTCGAGATCGGCTGGGACCGCGCCAAGCGCACGATCTACGCGTCGAAGGCCGTGAACATGCTCGCCGCGGTCATCCTCTACATCCTCGCCGTCGGCAACGTCCGCGGCTTCGCATTCACGCTCGGCCTCACCGTCATCGTCGACGTGCTGCTCGTCGTGCTCTTCACCCACCCGATGCTCCAGGTGCTCGCCCGCACCCGGTTCTTCGGCGAGGGGCACCCGATGTCGGGCATGGACCCGCGGCAGCTCGGCGTCAAGCAGGCCGCCTACCGCGGCGCGATGGGACTCGACATGGAGAAGGCGAAGGAGAAGTCCTCCAAGCGCCGCTCCTTCGGGGAGGCGAAGCGACGGCAGGCGGCCGCCGAGCGCAAGCGGGCCGGCACCGCCGGCCGGTCGCTCGCCGAACGGAAGTCCGGGCGCAGTCTGGCCGACCGCTCGGGTTCGACCGCGCTGCTCGAATCGGATGACGCGGATCCGGACACCGAGGGCACCGCAGAGCTCTCGCTCGCCGAGCGCAAGGCGCGCGCCCGCCGGGCCGCCGCCGAGGATGCCGAGGCGAGCGCGCCGACCGAGGACATCGCCGAGACCGGGACGGACCCGGAGCCCGAGGGGGATGCACGATGAAGAAGTTCTTCGCCTGGGGCAACGACCTCCACAGCGGGCGCAGGTCGATCCCGTTCGTGCCGAAGACGAAGCTGTGGCTGTCGATCGCGGCCGTCGTGCTCGTCGCCTCCGTCATCGTGCCGCTCGTCAACGGCTTCAACTTCGGGATCGCCTTCACCGGCGGCAGCGAGTTCCACGTCGCGAACACCTCCGAGACCGACGAGACGATCGGCACCGAGGCGATCACCTCCGTGGTGCCCGGCGCGGAGCCGAACGTCGTGCCGACCTCGGACACCTCGCTGCGGATCACCACCGACCAGCTCACCGACGACGAGATGCAGCAGGTGCGCGAGTCGCTCGTGGCGGCCTACGAGGTCGACAACGAGGACGTCACCTCGACCTTCGTCGGGCCCACCTGGGGTCAGGACGTCACCGAGAAGATGATCCGCGCCCTCGTGATCTTCGTCGCGATCGCGATGGTCGTCATGGCCCTGTACTTCCGCACGTGGAAGATGTCGCTCGCCGCGATCGTCGGACTGTTCGTCGTCATGATCGTCACGATGGGGATCTACGCGACGCTCGGCTTCGAGGTCACCCCCGAGGCGATGATCGGCTTCCTCACCGTGCTGAGCTTCTCCCTCTACGACACCGTGGTGGTGTTCGACAAGATCAGGGAGAACACCGATGACTACGAGTCGAACCGGCGGATGAAGTTCTCCGAGCTCGTCAACCTCGGCGTCAACCAGACCACCGTGCGCTCGATCAACACCTCGGTGATCTCGGTGCTGCCGATCGGTGCGATCCTCTTCATCGGCGTCGCGCTGCTCGGCGCCGGCACGCTCACCGACATCTCGCTCTCGCTCTTCATCGGCACGATCGTCGCGGCCGCCTCGACCCTGTTCGTCGCCTCGCCGTTCTACGCCTGGCTGCGCAGCCGGGAGGACGCCGTGCAGGAGCAGGAGCAGCTCGTCGACGAGACCCGCGAACGGCTCGGCCTGCCCGATCGTGCGCCGGTGCTGTTCGAGGACGAGGAGCTCGCGAAGGCCGAGCGCGCGGAGTCCGCACGCGCCTGAGCCGCCGGAGTACGATGGACCGAGCAGGTTCGAGAGAAGGGGCGAGGCATGGCGCAGTCCGTCGATGACGCCGCCGGTGCGGGGAAGCGCTCCCGGGGGTTCTCGCGCCTGGCGTGGTGGACGGCGCGCAGCCAGCAGACCCCGGAGCACCCCAAGGCGCTCGCACCCCTGCTCCAGGCCGTCGCCCACAACCACCCCAAGGCCGACATCGACGTCGTGCTCCGCGCCTACCGGGTGGCGGAGAAGGCGCACGACGGGCAGATGCGCAAGAGCGGCGACCCCTACATCACCCACCCGGTGGCGGTCGCCACGATCCTCGCCGAGATCGGCCTGACCCCGACGACGCTCGCCGCCGCCCTCCTCCACGACACCGTCGAGGACACCGAGTACAGCCTCGATCGGCTGCGCGCGGACTTCGGCGAGGAGATCGCCGTGATGGTCGACGGGGTGACCAAGCTCGACAAGATCGAGTACGGCTCCGCCGCGCAGTCGGAGACGGTGCGGAAGATGATCGTCGCGATGTCGCGCGACATCCGCGTGCTCGTCATCAAGCTCGCCGACCGGCTCCACAACGCCCGCACCTGGAAGTACGTGCCCGCCGCCTCGAGCACGAAGAAGGCCACCGAGACCCTCGAGATCTTCGCCCCGCTCGCCCATCGGCTGGGCATGAACACGATCAAATGGGAGCTCGAGGACCTGTCGTTCCAGGTGCTCTACCCCAAGGTCTACTCCGAGATCGTCCGGCTCGTCGCCGAGCGCGCCCCGGAGCGGGAGAAGTACCTCGGCATCGTGGCCCGGGAGCTCGGCGCGGAGCTGAGCGAGTCGAAGATCGACTACACGATCTCCGGGCGGCCCAAGCACTACTACTCGATCTACCAGAAGATGGTGGTCCGCGGCCACGACTTCGCCGAGATCTACGACCTCGTCGGGGTGCGCGTGCTCGTCGAGACGGTGCGCGAGTGCTATGCGGTGCTCGGCCACGTCCACGCCCGCTGGTCGCCGGTGGCCGGGCGCTTCAAGGACTATATCGCGATGCCGAAGTTCAACATGTACCAGAGCCTCCACACCACGGTGATCGGGCCCTACGGCAAGCCGGTGGAGATTCAGATCCGCACCCGCGAGATGCACCGCCGCGCGGAGTTCGGCGTCGCCGCGCACTGGAAGTACAAGGACCGCCGCCGGGTCAACCACGCCGCGCTCAGCGGCGCCGGGGACCGCACGGCGAAGGTCGGGGACTCCGGCGAGGTCGACCAGATCGCGTGGCTGCGCCAGCTGCTCGACTGGCAGCGCGAGACGAGCGACCCGGACGAGTTCCTCGACAACCTCCGCTTCGAGGTCAACTCGAAGGAGGTGTACGTCTTCACCCCCAAGGGCGACATCGTCTCCCTGCCGGCGGACTCGACCCCGGTCGACTTCGCCTACGCCGTCCACACCGAGGTCGGGCACAAGACCATGGGCGCGCGCGTCAACGGCCGCCTCATCGCCCTCGACACCGCCCTCGCGAACGGCGACGTCGTCGAGGTGTTCACCTCGAAGGACGAGAACGCCGGGCCGAGCCGCGACTGGCTCGCATTCGTCAAGAGCCCGCGGGCGCGGAACAAGATCCGGCAGTGGTTCTCCAAGGAGCGGCGCGAGGAGGCGATCGAATCCGGGCGGGACCAGCTCGCCCGGGCGATGCGCCGCCACCGGCTCAGCGCGGAGAAGCTCATGAGCCAGGAGGCCCTCGTCGTCGTCGCCAATGAGCAGCGGCTCGGCGACGTGTCCGGCCTCTACGCCGCGATCGGCAACGGCACGATGTCCGCCGCCCACGTCGTCGACCTGCTGGCCAAGGAGGTCGCCGGGGACGAGCCCGAGGACTACCCCGCGCCGACGAATCCCACCGGCAAGTCCCGCGGCCACCACTCCTCGACGTCCGGGGTGCGCGTCAAGGGCGCCGACGACATCCTCGTCAAGCTCGCCCGCTGCTGCACCCCGGTGCCTGGCGACGAGATCGTCGGCTTCGTCACCCGCGGGGCCGGGGTGTCGGTGCACCGGGCGGACTGCTCGAACGTCGCCGGTCTGCGCCGCGAGCCCGACCGGATGGTCGACGTCGAGTGGTCCGAGCACAGCTCCGGGGTGTATCTCGTGCAGATCCAGGTCGAGGCCCTCGACCGCGCCGGCCTCCTGTCCGACATCACCAAGGTCCTCACCGAGAACCACGTGAACATCCTCTCCGCCTCCGTCGCGACCTCGAAGGCGCGCGTCGCGCAATCGCGGTTCGTGTTCGAGATGGGCGATGCCAACCACCTCGACACCGTGCTCTCCGCGGCGCGCCGCGTCGACGGGGTGTTCGACGTCTACCGCATCACCGGCGGCTGATCGCTCAAGCCCCGCCGGCCCCGTCCGGGCCGAACACCTGCGCCGCGACCCGGCGCAGCGCGCGCACGTGCGGCCGCCGGTACTGGTCGTCGAGGTAGTCGAGGAACTCGGCCCGCTCCGCCGCCGGCACCTGGGCGGCCGGCCGTCGCAGCCTCGCCGCCGCCTGCTCCTCGTCGCCGGAGTCCTCCCACGCCAGCAGCACGAGGTCGTAGAGCGTGCGCGCCGGAGCGGTGACCTCGATCCCGGCGACCCGGGCGAGGTCGCCCCCCTGCACCCAGCGCTCGTAGGTGATCCACGGATCGTCCGCCCGCCGCGCCCGGCGCCGGCTGCGCGTCGTGTACTCGCGGGTCGTCGGGCCGGTGCCCACGCCCCACCACACCCAGTGCGCCGAGTGGTGGGAGAGCACGAGCCCGCGCGCCGCCGGCCGGCCGAGCGCCCGCGCCCGGAGCTCCGCGTCGACGCGCGTGCCGACCGGCACCCAGCAGCTGTCGGTGAGCCGGAACACGAGCCCGTCGAGCGCGAGGTCCATGAGCTCGGTGTAGGTCAGCGGTTCGCCGATCCGCAGCACATCGTCCATGCGCTCCATGCTCCGGCGTCGGGCGGGCCGGGGCAACAGCGGCCGCGCAGCTGTGGACAGACCGACGTCGGCCGCGCCTTCCGCTGTGGACGGCGCGGCCGCGGAGCTCACCCGGCGGGGGAAGAGGGCCGGCTCAGCCGAGCTCCTCGGCGGTCTTCGCGACCTGCTCGTACCAGGCGCGGCGCGCCTCGAGAGCGGTGCGCGCCTCCGCGATCCGCTTCTCGTCGCCGCTCGCCTCGGCCGCGGCGAGATCGGACTCGAGACCGGCGATCGCGGATTCGAGCTGCGCGAGCATGCCCGAGGTGCGGCTGCGGGTCTCCGGATCGGTGCGCTTCCACTCGGCCTCCTCGGCCGCGGCGAGCGCCCGCTCGACCTCGCGCAGTCCGCCCTCCATCCGGGACACGTCGGCGCGCGGCACCTTGCCGGCGTCCTCCCACGCCTCCTGGATCCGGCGCAGCTCGTCCTTCGCCTTCGCCGGGTCGGTGATCGGCAGCAGCGCCCGCGCGCGGGCGAGCAGCTCCTCCTTGACCACGAGGTTCTCCCCGTAGGCGGCGTCGATCGCCTCGTTCTCCTTCTCCCGGGCGGCGAAGAACACGTCCTGCGCGGCGCGGAAGCGTGCCCACAGAGCGTCGTCGTCCTTGCGTCCGGCCCGCGGGGCGGCCTTCCAGCGGTCCATCAGCGCCCGGTACTCCTGGGCGGTGCCGCGCCAGTCGGTCGACCCGGACAGCGCCTCGGCCTCCGCGACGAGCTTCGTCTTCACCCGCTTGCCCTCGGCGTTGCGCTTGTCGAGGTCGGAGAAGAACTCCCGCCGGTGCCGGTCGAAGGTGTTGCGGGCCTTCGAGAACCGCCCCCACAGCTCCTGGTCCTGGGCGCGGGGGAGGCGCGGGGAGTTCGCCTGGATCGACTTCCACTCCTCGAACAGCCGGGCCATCCGGGCGCCGGAGGTCTTCCACTGCACGCGCGCCGGATCCGTCCCGGCGATCGACTCCGCCTCCTCGACGACCGCGGTGCGTGCGGCGAGACCCTCGGCGCGGGCCGCCTCGCGCTCCTTCGACTGGGCCGCCGCGGTCTGCGCGGCGGACTCCTGGATCGCGGTGAGCCGGGCGGCGAGCGCGGCGAGGTCGCCGACGACCGCGGCCTCGGCGAGTGCGTCGTGCTGGGTGCGGGCGGAGGCGCGGATCGAGTCCCCGGAGGCCCCGGCGGCGAGCCGCTCCTCGAGCAGGGCGGCCGCGTCGACGAGATCGAGGTACTTGTGCGCGAAGTACGTCAGCGCCTGCTCCTCGTCGGCATCCGGGTACTGGCCGACCGCGCGCTCCCCGTCGGCGGTCCGGACGTACACGGTCGTGTCCTCATCCATCCGGCCGAACCCGATCGCCTCGGCGAGCGCGGCGCTGCGGTCCTGCCGGGGGGCGGCCGCTGCGGCCCTGCGCTGCCCGGCCGCGGGCGCCCGCGCGGCGAGCGCGGCCGGGCTGGGAGCGCCCGGGCGCGGGCCGGGCTTGGGGGCGGGTGCGGTCGGGCGCGGGGCTGAGTCGTCGGTCATGCTGGACACCTTGTCTTCGCGTCGGTCGAATCACGGATGATCACTCGACGATGGGCAGAACACACCCCAGCATATCCACCGCGGGCCGTGCGGGGCCCCGCGCTAGACTGGCGGGCATGGAGATCACCGCCGTCCGCGCCGAGCTGCTCGACGTCAACTGCTATGCCGTGGCCGCCGAGCCGGGCGCCGAGGCCGGCCCGGGCGACGACCCCGCGGACCGGGAGTGCGTGCTCGTCGATGCCGGCTTCGACTGCGCCCCCGACCTCGCGCGGGTCCTCGCCGAGCTCGGCTGGACCCCGGTCGCCGTCCTCCTCACCCACGGCCACCCCGACCACATCCTCGGGCTGCCCCGTCTGCTCGAGGCCTTCCCCGGCCTCGAGGTGCTCATCGGGGAGCCCGACCTCTACCGTCTGCAGGATCCCGCCTCGACGGTGTCGGCGCAGCTCGCCCACATCGTCGCCCCGCTCGTCGGGGAGTGGACCGCGCCGCAGGCCGCCGCGGTGTCCGGCACGGAGCCCTTCACGCGCGCCGGCCTCACCATCGCCCCGGACCCCGCGCCCGGGCACACCGAGGGTTCGACGCTGTGGCGGGTGAGCGATCCGCACGGGGAGGGCGACGCCGCCGAGGTGCTCTTCACCGGCGACGTGCTGTTCGCCGGGTCGATCGGTCGCACCGACCTCGCCGGCGGCGACGGGCAGGCGATGGAGCGCACGCTCGCCCACATCGCGAGCCTGCCCGACACCCCGGTGCTGCCCGGTCACGGGCCGGCCACCCGGCTCGCGCACGAGCTGCGCACCAATCCGTTCCTCTGATCAGGAGACCTGTTACCCATGGCCCAGGCCGCACGACTCTCGGGGTTCCCCGAATGGCTGCCCGCTGACCGCATCGTCGAGGAGCGGGTCATCGACCTGCTCAAGCACACCTTCGAGCTCAACGGCTTCGCCGCCCTCCACACCCGCGCCGTCGAGCCGATCTCCGCGCTCGCCAAGGACGGGGAGATCGACAAGGAGGTGTTCGCGGTGTCCCGGCTCCACGCCGAGCCCGGGGACGCGAAGAATCCGCTCGGTCTCCACTTCGACCTCACTGTGCCCTTCGCCCGCTACGTCGTGGAGAACGCCGGCCGGCTGCCGTTCCCCTTCAAGCGCTACCAGATCCAGCCGGTGTGGCGCGGCGAGCGGCCCCAGGACGGGCGCTACCGCGAGTTCATCCAGGCCGACATCGACATCGTCGCCGAGGACACGCTGGCCGAGCACTTCGAGGTCGAGGTGCCCCTCGTCATGGCCCAGGCGTTCGGCGAGCTCGCCGAGCTCGGAGTGCCCGGGGTGCGGATCCTGGCGAACAACCGCAAGCTCATCGAGGGATTCACCCGCGGCATCGGCCTCACCGACATCACGGCGGTGCTGCGCTGCATCGACAAGCTCGACAAGATCGGGCCGGCGAAGGTCGGGGAGCTCCTCGCCGCGCAGGCCGGCGCCGACGAGTCCCAGCAGCGTCGGCTCCTCGAGTTCG
Organism: Brevibacterium sp. R8603A2; assembly: GCF_023072605.1. Classification (NCBI taxonomy): domain Bacteria; kingdom Bacillati; phylum Actinomycetota; class Actinomycetes; order Micrococcales; family Brevibacteriaceae; genus Brevibacterium; species Brevibacterium sp. R8603A2. The sequence goes on along the minus strand of NZ_JALLGN010000004.1, from coordinate 233,389 downwards.
CCCGGATCGAGAGCACGACGGGGGCGTTCGCCGAGGAGGTGCGTGCGCTCGGCGTGTCCGACCCGCTGCTCGACGAGGGCCTCGAATCGCTGAGCCGGCTGCTCGATGCCGCGAACCGGCAGCAGCCCGGCGTCGTCGTCGCGCAGCTCAAGATCGCCCGCGGCCTCGACTACTACACCGGCTCGGTCTACGAGACGCAGCTCATCGGGCACGAGGCGCTCGGCTCCGTGGCCTCCGGCGGCCGCTACGACTCGCTCGCCTCGACGGGGAAGCGGACCTTCCCCGGCGTCGGCATGTCGCTCGGCGTGTCGCGTCTGATGTCGCGGCTCGTCGGGCGCGACCGGATGGTCGAGGCGAGCCGCGGTGTGCCGACAGCGGTGCTCGTGGCCGTCACCGACGACGCCGCCCGTGACGAGGCCGTCGACGTCGCCTCCCGCCTGCGGGCCCGCGGCATCCCCGTCGACGTCGCCCCGGCGGCGAGCCGGTTCGGCAAGCAGATCAAGTTCGCCGAGCGCCGCGGCATCCCCTTCGTGTGGTTCCTCGACGGGGAGACCGGTCACGAGGTCAAGGACATCCGCTCCGGCGAGCAGGTGAGCGCCGATCCGCTGCTGTGGACCCCGCCGGCCGAGGACCTCTGGCCGACCGTGCGCACCGTCTCCCGGGACTGAGCCCCCGCGGCCGAGCGCTCCGGGCGCTCAGCTGCGCGCGCTGAGCGGTCCGGCGGCGCGCGGCTCCGGATCCGGGGCGAGGGAGCCGTCGGGGGCGATGTGGTCGAAGATCTCGCTCACCATCGTCACGACGTGCGGGTCGTCCACGAGGTAGACGATCCGGCGGCCCTCCCGGCGGGAGGACACGAGCCCGGCGAGGCGGAGCTTCGCGAGGTGCTGGGACACCGCCTGCACGCTCGCCCCGGACGCCTCGGCGAGCCCGGTGACATCGGATTCGCTGTGCACGAGGTGCCACATGATCAGCAGCCGCGTGGACGAGGACAGCATGCGGAAGGTCTCCGCGGCCACCTCGATCTGGGCGCTCGTCGGCGCCTCCCCGATTCCGTCCTCCACGGCTCCTCCTCCACGACCTGCGACTATCATGGGTGCCGGACGCACCACCGTCCCATCCTGCACCATCTCCCAACGCTTAAGGAGCAGACCCAGTGCTGAGAACCCACGAGGCGGGCACGCTGAGTGCCGCTGACGTCGATTCCACCGTCACCCTCGCCGGCTGGGTCGACCGCCGCCGCGACCATGGCGGCGTCGCCTTCATCGACCTCCGCGACGCCTCGGGCATCGTCCAGGTCGTCGTGCGCGAGCAGGACGCCGACCAGCTCCGCAACGAGACCGTGGTGAAGGCGAGGGGCACTGTGGCGGCGCGCCCCGCGGGCAACACCAACCCCGGCCTGCCGACGGGTGAGATCGAGGTCGTCGACACCGAGATCGAGGTGCTCGCGCCCGCCCGTGCGCTGCCCTTCCAGGTGTCCGACCACGCCGAGGACTCCGGCCAGGTCGGCGAGGAGACCCGGCTCAAGTACCGCTACCTCGACCTCCGCCGCTCCGGCCCGGCCGCCGCCATGCGCCTGCGCGCGCAGGCCAACCGGGCGGCCCGCGGCGTCCTCGAGGACCACCGCTTCATCGAGGTCGAGACCCCCACGCTCACCCGTTCGACCCCGGAGGGTGCACGCGACTTCCTCGTCCCGGCGCGCCTGCGCCCGGGCAGCTGGTACGCGCTCCCGCAGTCCCCGCAGCTCTTCAAGCAGCTCCTCCAGGTGGCCGGCCTCGAGCGCTACTACCAGATCGCGCGCTGCTATCGCGACGAGGACTTCCGCGCCGACCGGCAGCCGGAGTTCACGCAGCTCGACATCGAGGCCTCGTTCGTCGAGCAGGAGGACGTCATCGGGCTCGCCGAGGAGATCCTCGCCGCCCTGTGGAAGCTCATCGGCCACGAGATCAGCACCCCGATCCCGCGCATCACCTACCACGAGGCGATGGAGCGCTATGGCACCGACAAGCCCGACCTCCGCTTCGGCCTCGAGCTCACCGACCTCACCGCGTACTTCGCCGACACCCCGTTCCGCGTGTTCCAGGCGCCCTACGTCGGCGCCGTCGTCCACCCCGGCGGCGGCTCCCTGCCGCGCCGCCAGCTCGATGCCTGGCAGGAGTGGGCCAAGCAGCGCGGCGCGAAGGGCCTGGCCTACGTCCTCATCCAGGAGGACGGCTCGCTCACCGGCCCGGTCGCCAAGAACATCTCCGAACAGGAGAAGGCCGGGCTCGCCGCCGCCGTCGGCGCCGAGCCGGGCGACGCGGTGTTCTTCGCCGCCGACGCACCCGGTGCGGCACGTGCCCTGCTCGGCGCGGCGCGCCGCGAGATCGCCGCGCGCACCGGGCTCATCGACGAGGGCGCCTGGTCGTTCGTGTGGGTCGTCGACGCCCCGCTGTTCGAGCCGACCGCCGACGCCGAGGCCTCCGGCGACGTCGCGGTGGGCTCCGGGAGCTGGACCGCGGTGCACCACGCGTTCACCGCGCCCAAGCCGGAGTTCATGGACACCTTCGACACCGACCCGGGCTCGGCGCTCGCCTACGCCTACGACATCGTGTGCAACGGCAACGAGATCGGCGGCGGCTCGATCCGCATCCACCGCCCCGACGTGCAGGAGCGCGTGTTCGCCGTCATGGGCCTCGGCGAGGAGGAGGCGCGGGAGAAGTTCGGCTTCCTCCTCGACGCCTTCGGCTACGGCGCGCCGCCGCACGGCGGCATCGCGTTCGGCTGGGACCGGATCGTCAGCCTGCTCGCCGGTGCGGACTCGATCCGCGAGGTCATCGCGTTCCCCAAGTCCGGGGGCGGCTACGATCCGCTGACCGACGCGCCGGCCCCGATCACCGACGCGCAGCGCGCCGAGGCGGGGGTCGACTTCGACCCCGAGGCCGAGGACGGATGACCGATCTGTTCAGCCAGGCGGGTGTCCCGGATTCCTCCGGGGCGCCCGCCTCGTCCGTCCTCGACCCGCTCGCGGTGCGGATGCGCCCGCGCACGATCGCGGAGATCGTCGGCCAGGACCACCTGACCTTCCCCGGATCGCCGCTCCACCAGCTCGTCACCGCCCAGCCCGGGGACAAGGCCGGGGCGAGCTCTCTGCTGCTGTGGGGCCCTCCCGGCGTGGGGAAGACGACGATCGCCCACGTCGTGTCGCACGCCTCCGATCGCCGCTTCGTCGAGCTCTCCGCGATCACCGCCGGGGTCAAGGACGTGCGCCGGGTGATCGAGCAGGCACGTGCCGACCGGGAGCTCCACGGGCGCACCACCGTCCTCTTCCTCGACGAGATCCACCGCTTCTCCAAGGCTCAGCAGGACGCGCTGCTGCCCGCGGTGGAGAACCGGCTCGTCGTCCTCATCGCAGCGACCACGGAGAACCCGTCGTTCTCCGTCATCGCCCCGCTCGTCTCCCGCTCGCTCGTGCTCACCCTCCGCCCGCTGTCGGACGCGGACATCGGGGAGCTCGTCGACCGCGCACTCGCCCACGAGCGCGGCCTCGCCGGGACCTTCGCACTCGCCGCGGACGCACGGGAGGACATCATCGCGCTCGCCGCCGGCGACGGGCGGCGCTCGCTCACCATCCTCGAAGCCGCCGCCGCGATCGCCCGCGCCCACGCCGGTGCGGGGGAGAGCACCGGTGGGGGGACCGACACCGAGGACGGAACCGACACCGGGACCGACGCCGAGGGGAAGGCCGACGGCGCCGGAAAGACCGACGCCGAGGGGGAGGAGCGCGACCTCCCGCTCATCTCCGCCGCCCATGTCGCAGATGCCGCCGACCGCGCCGTCGTGCGCTACGACCGGGCCGGTGACCAGCACTACGACGTCGTCTCCGCGTTCATCAAATCGATCCGCGGCTCCGACCCCGACGCCGCGCTCCACTACCTCGCGCGGATGATCTCCGCCGGCGAGGACCCCCGTTTCATCTGCCGCCGCATGGTGATCGCCGCCGCCGAGGACATCGGCATGGCCGATCCGCAGGCGCTCGTGATCGCCGTCGCCGCACAGACTGCGGTCGAGCGCATCGGCATGCCCGAAGGGCGGATCCCGCTCGCCGAGGCCGTCGTCTACCTCGCCTGCGCCCCGAAGTCGAACGCGAGCTACCGCGGGATCGACAGGGCGCTCGCCGACATCCGGGAGGGGAGGGCCGGCGAGGTGCCGCTGCACCTCCGCGACGCGCACTATCCCGGGGCGAAGGCGCTCGGCCACGGCGAGGGCTACCGGTACTCCCACGACTATCCGCACGGCGTCGTCGCCCAGGAGTACCTGCCGGAGTCGCTGGCCGGGACCCGCTACTACGAGCCGACGGCCAACGGCGCCGAATCCCGGATGGGCGAGCGGCTCGCGGCCCTGCGAAGGATCCTCGGCCGCCCCGACTGAGCACGCCGACGGCTCTCATCCACGCCCCCGGCGACGAGTTCCGGCTCTCAGCGGTCGGTAGGGTGGAGCCATGAGCGATTCGGTCGAACCCAGCACAACCGAATCCACCGGCCTCGCCGTCGACGTCCTCGTCATCGGCTGGGGCAAGGGCGGCAAGACGCTCGCCCGCACCCTCGGCAGCTCCGGGACCCGGGTCGCGCTCGTCGAGCAGTCGGAGTCGATGATCGGCGGCACGTGCATCAACGTCGCGTGCGTGCCGACGAAGACGCTCATCCACCAGGCGGCGGTGAAGCCCGAGGCGACACCGCCGGCGGAGTGGTTCACCACCTCCGTGGAGGCGCGTGACGCGCTCATCGGCAAGCTCAACACCCGCAACCGGGAGCTCGTCGAGGAGGCCCCGGACGCCGTGATCGTCATGGGGAAGGCGGCATTCCTCGACCCGCACACCGTCGAGGTGACCCAGGGCGAGGACCGGCTGCGCATCACCGCGGACACCATCGTGATCAACACCGGCACGGTGCCCGCCGGGCCCCCGATCCCCGGCGCGGACTCTCCCCGCGTCCACGACTCGACGACGATCCAGCACGCCAGCCCCTTCCCCGAGCGCCTCGCGATCGTCGGGGGCGGCTACATCGGGCTCGAGTTCGCCGGCATGTTCGCCGGTTTCGGCTCGGAGGTCACCGTCATCGATCCGGGGGAACGGATCCTGCCCAGGGAGGACGATGACATCGCCGCCGGTGTCACCGAGCACCTCGAAGCCGCCGGCGTGACCTTCCTCATGGGGTCGGCCGTGAGCGCGATCGAGGACACCGGGGATGCGGCCCTCGTCCGCACCGAGGACGGCCACGCAGTCGAGGCCGAGGCGGTGCTGCTCGCCGTCGGGCGCAGCGCCACGACGGCCGGGCTCGGCCTCGGGCGGGCCGGCGTCGAGGTCGACGAGCGCGGATTCGTCCGTGTCGACGACACGCTGCGCACCTCCGCCGAGCACATCTTCGCCGTCGGGGACATCAACGGAGGGCCCCAGTTCACCTACGTCTCCCTCGACGACCACCGGATCGTCGCCGGCCAGCTCACCGGCGACGGGACCCGCCGCCGCAGCGACCGGGCGGCCGTGCCGAACACGATGTTCCTCACCCCGCCCCTGTCCCGGGTCGGCATCAACGAGCAGCAGGCGCGTGCCGAGGGACTCAGCGTCCTCGTCGCCGCGAAACCGGTGGCGCAGATCGCGGCGATGCCGCGGCCCAAGATCCTCGGCAACCCCACCGGCATGATCAAGTTCGTCGCCGACCCCGATACCCGGGAGCTGCTCGGAGCGACCGTGTGGTGCGTCGACTCGCAGGAGGTCATCAATCTCCTCGCGCTCGCGATGCGCGCGCACGTCACCGTCGATGCGCTGCGCGACGGGATCTGGACCCACCCCTCGAGCACCGAGGCGCTCAACGAGGTGCTCGGCGAGCTCCGCCCGCTCACCGTCTGAGTCCTCGGGTGGCCCGGTGACGCCGCCGATTGGACGGCAGCGGCGCCACCGGACTAGTATGATCGATTGCTGTGCCTGCACCCTGAAGGCGGTCGGCTCCGGAGTGCTCGCTCCGGTCGCCCTCTTTCCCAGCCCGGGAAACAGCGGCTCCGGAACCGGTCGAGCCCCCGTGCGCATCGTGTGCGCAGGACCCGCCCGGAGCACACGATGCGAACCGAAAGGTCACCCACACATGTCCGCACCCGCACGCGATCGCCGTCAGGTCCGCCTGTCGCGCGCCCTCGGCCTCCCGCTCACCCCGAAGGCCGAGAAGTACTTCGAGCGCCGCCCTTACCCGCCGGGCGAGCACGGCCGTGCCCGTCGCCGCAACGACAGCGACTACTCGGTCCGCCTCAAGGAGAAGCAGCGCCTCCGCGCGCAGTACAACATCCGCGAGGCGCAGATGCTCAAGACCTACAAGGAGGCGCGCCGCCTCCCGGGTCTGACCGGTGAGAACTTCGTCGAGCTCCTCGAGATGCGACTCGACGCCCTCGTGCTGCGCGCCGGCTTCGCCCGGACCATCGCGCAGGCCCGCCAGTTCGTCGTCCACCGCCACATCTGCGTCGACGGCCAGCGCGTCGATCGTCCGTCCTTCCGTGTCAAGGAGGGCCAGATGATCCACGTCCACGAGAAGTCCGCGCAGATGGATCCGTTCCAGGTCTCCGCCGCCGGCGCGCACCGCGACGTGCTCCCGGCCGTGCCCGGCTACCTCAAGGTCGACCTCGAGGCGCTGCAGGCCACCCTCCTGCGTCGCCCCAAGCGCGACGAGGTTCCCGTGACCTGCGACGTGCAGCTCGTCGTCGAGCACTACTCGCGCTGATCGGCACGCACCAGCACCACCGGTGAGCGCACCCGCGCCCATCATTCGCACTGCCCGGCTCCCACTGCGGAGCCGGGCAGTCGCCATTCATCCGCCCGCCTCATCCACTAGACTTGCCCAGGATGCGCACCGCCCGCCGACACCTCCGGCGGTCACCCGATGAGCCCGCCGCGCGGGACGAAAGGTCAGGAATGAAGACGGCAGAGATCAGACGACGCTGGCTGGCATACTTCGAGGCCCAGGACCACGCCGTGGTGCCCTCGGCCTCCGTCATCAGCTCGGACCCGTCGATCCTGTTCAACATCGCCGGGATGGTGCAGTTCATCCCGTACCTGTCCGGTCGCGAACCCGCTCCCTTCGCGCGCGCCACGAGCGTGCAGAAGTGCGTGCGCACCCAGGACATCGAGGAGGTCGGCCAGACCACCCGGCACGGCACCTTCTTCCAGATGAACGGCAACTTCTCCTTCGGCGACTACTTCAAGGAGGGCGCCATCCGGTTCGCGTGGGAGCTCCTCACCAGGCCGGAGGCCGACGGCGGGCTCGGCTTCGACCCGGACCGCCTGTGGGCGACCGTCCACCGCGACGACACGGAGACCATCGACCTGTGGCTGGCGAACACCTCGATCCCGGCCGAGCGGATCCAGACCCGCGGCAACGAGGACAACTTCTGGCACACCGGACAGCCCGGCCCCGGCGGGTACTGCTCCGAGATCTACTACGACCGCGGGCCCGACTACGGCGTCGAGGGCGGGCCGGTCGCCGACGAGGACCGCTACATCGAGATCTGGAACCTCGTGTTCATGGAGTTCGCGCTGTCCGCGGTGCGCTCGAAGGTCGACTTCGACATCGCCGGCGAGCTGCCGGCGAAGAACATCGACACCGGCATGGGGCTCGAGCGCGTCGCGTTCCTCAAGCAGGGCGTGGAGAACATGTACGAGATCGACGAGGTGTTCCCCGTGATCGCCGCCGCGAGCGCCCTGTCGAACCGGGAGTACGGGGCCGACCACTCCGACGACGTGCGGATGCGCGTCGTCGCCGACCACGTGCGCTCCGCCCTCATCATCATCGGCGACGGCGTGCGCCCGGGCAACGAGGGGCGCGGCTACATCCTGCGCCGCCTGCTGCGCCGCGCCGTGCGCGCCATGCACCTGCTCGGCGTGAGCGAACCCGTGCTCCCGCACCTGCTGCCGGTGTCCAAGGACGCGATGGCGGAGTCGTACCCGGAGCTCGCCACCGACTTCGACCGGATCTCGCGCATCGCCTACGCGGAGGAGACCGCGTTCCGCCGCACGCTCGACTCCGGCACCCAGCTGCTCACCACGGCGGTGGAGAAGGTCGGCTCCGGCGGCACGATCGGCGGCGACGTCGCCTTCGCGCTCCACGACACCCACGGCTTCCCCATCGACATGACGCTCGAGATGGCCGCCGAGCAGGGCGTGACCGTCGACGAGGAGGGCTTCACCGCCCTCATGGCCGAGCAGCGCCGCCGCGCCAAGGAGGACGCCAAGGCGAAGAAGGGCGGACTGCAGGCCGATCTCTCCGCCTACTCCGCGCTCCTCGAGTCCGGCCCCACCGAGTTCGTCGGCTACGACACGCTCACCACCGACTCCCGGATCCGCGGCCTCGTGGCCGATGGTGAGGCCGTCGACGTCGTGACCGCGGGGCAGACCGTCGATCTCGTCCTCGACGTCAGCCCGTTCTACGCCGAGTCCGGCGGGCAGAAGGCCGACACCGGGATCATCCGCGGCGACGGCTTCACCGCCCGCGTCCTCGACGTGCAGAACCCGCTCAAGGGTCTGCCCGCGCACCGGATCGAGGTGCTCGACGGGGAGATCGCAGTGGGGCGCGACGTCCATGCCGAAGTCGACGGCGGCCACCGCTTCGCCGCCGCCCAGGCGCATTCGGCCACGCACCTCGTGCACGCAGCGCTGCGCGAGATCCTCGGCTCCAACGCCGTGCAGGCCGGATCCCTCAACCAGCCCGGCTACATGCGCTTCGACTACTCGTTCCCCGAGGCGCCGAGCACGGCTGCCCGCGCGGAGATCGAGGACGCGGCGAACATCGCGGTCCGCGACAACCTCGAGGTGAGCTACGAGCACCTGCCCTTCGAGGACGCGAAGGCCTCCGGAGCGCTCGCGCTGTTCGGCGAGAAGTACCCCTCCGTGGTCCGCGTCGTCGACATCGGCGGCCCGTTCTCGCGCGAGCTGTGCGGCGGCACCCACGTGGCCCGGACCACCGAGATCGGCCCGATCTCCGTGATCTCGGAGGCCTCGGTGGGCTCCGGCACCCGCCGGATCGAAGCCTCGGTGGGGCTCTCGGCGTTCCGGGAGCTCGCCAAGGAGCGCACGATCCTCCAGTCGCTGTCCGACCTCCTCAAGGTCCCCGGCGCGGACGTCCCCGAGCGCGTCGAGAACCTGCTCGCGCGGATCAAGGACGCCGAGCGCACGATCGCCGCCCTCAACCAGGAGAAGGTGCTCGGCGCGGCACAGGCCGCGCTCGACTCCGCCCGTCGGGTGGGAGCGGTGACCTTCTCCGGGACCGTGCTCGGCGACGTGTCCGGCGCCGGCGACGTCCGCTCCTTCGTCCTCGACGTCCGCAACCGGATGGGCTCGGAGGCCGGGGTCGTCGCGGCGATCGGCGTGGCCGGCGGGAAGCCCGCCGTCGTCGTCGCCGTCAACGACGCCGCCCAGGCCACCGGGCTGCGGGCCGGCGACCTCGTCAAGGCGGCCTGTGCCGAGCTCGGCGGGGGAGGCGGCGGCAAGCCCGACCTCGCGCAGGGCGGCGGCAGCGACGCGAGCCGCGCCGAGGCGGCGATGAGCGCGGTGGCGCGCGCCCTGGAGACGAGCTGATGGCATTCCGCCGCGGCCGCCGGCTCGGGATCGACGTCGGCAGCGTGCGCGTCGGAATCGCCCAGTGCGACCCCGACGGCATCCTCGCGACCCCGCTCGACACCGTGTACCGGCGCGACGGAGACGCCGCAGCGCTGCGGCGGATCGCCGCGCTCGTCGCCGAGGTCGAGCCGATCGAGCTCGTCGCCGGGCAGCCGCGCTCCCTCGACGGCACCGCACGCGCCTCGGCGGACGCCGCCCTGGCCTTCACCGAGCAGATCGCCGGTGTGACCGGACTGCCGGTGCGGCTCGTCGACGAGCGCTTCAGCACCACCGAGGCCCACACCGTGCTGCAGGCGGTGGGGCGGAGCGCCCGGAAGCGGCGCGAGATCGTCGACGCCGTCGCCGCGGTGGTCATCCTGCAGAGCGCAGTGGACCAGGAGAAGAGCACGGGCGTGCCGGCCGGCACGCTCCTGCACCCGGCACCGGAGGCCCCCGCATGACCGAGATGGATGAGATCACCAGCGACGACGGCCTGAGTCGGGCCGAGCGCCGGGAGAAGGCCAGGCGGCGCATGCTGCGCCGTCGGCGGACCACGATCTTCGCGCTCGTCGCCGTCCTCGTCATCGGGATCGGCGGATTCGCGGCCTTCACCACCGCCGGCTCGGTCGTGAGCGAGATCTTCGGAGACTCCGGCGACTACGAGGGCGAGGGCGGCGAGGCCGTCGTCGTCACCGTGCTGCCCGGCTCCTCGGCCACGCAGGTCGCCAACCAGCTCGTGCAGGAGGACGTCATCAAGTCCGCCCGCCCCTTCCTCGATGAGATCGAGCGCCGCGAGGTCACGATCCAGGCCGGCGACCTCAGCCTCCGCAAGCAGATGAGCGCCGCCGCCGCAGTCGAAGCGATCGTCAACCCGGAGGCGCTGCAGACGATCGCGGTCCCCGAGGGCTTCCGGCTCAGCCAGATCGAGGCCAGGATGATCGAGTCCGGGATGAGCGAGGACGAGGTCGTCAAGGCGCTGAAGGACAAGACCCCCGGAGACTACGGGCTCGACGTCGACACCCCGAGCCTCGAGGGCTATCTCTATCCCGCCACCTACGACATCCGGCCCGGGATGACCCCGGAGGAGATGGTGCAGGAGATGGTCGATCGCACGAAGACCGAGATCGAGGAGCTCGACATCCCGCTCGAGGACGTCAACGAGGTGTTCACCCTCGCCAGCCTCGTCGAGATCGAGGCGCCCGGCGACGAGGAGGTGCGTCGGCAGGTCGCCCGCGTGTTCCTCAACCGGATCAGCGACACCTCGCAGACGAACGGCCTGCTCCAGTCCGACGCCACCGTCCACTACATCTTCGGCACTCGGAACGACGCGAGCACCACCGCCGAGGAGCGGGAGAGCGACGACCCGTACAACACGTACAAGCACCCCGGCCTGCCTCCGGGCCCCATCAACTCGCCCAGCCGCAGTGCCGTCGACGCCGCCCAGAACCCCGCCGACGGCGACTGGCAGTACTTCGTCGCGACGAATCCCGACACCGGGGAGACGGAGTTCGCCGAGACCTACTCCGAGCACCAGCGCAACGTCGAGAAGTACCGCGAATGGCTGCGCAATCGCGATGACGGCTGACGCGGCGGTCGCGCCGGGCTCGCGGCCGCGGATGCGGGCGGCCGTGCTCGGCTCGCCGATCGACCATTCGCTCTCCCCGGTGCTCCACCGGGCGGGCTACGCCGCGCTCGGCCTCAGCGGCTGCGTCTACGACCGCTGCGAGGTGGACGAGGCCGGCCTCGCCGACTTCCTCGACACCCACCCCGAGCACCGCGGGTTCTCCCTCACCATGCCGCTCAAGCACGCGCTGCTCGAGCTCGCGGCCGCACGCGGCTGGGAGATCGACCCCGTCGCCGCGCGCACCGGGGCCGGCAACACGCTCACCCGGCTCCCCGACGGCTCCGTGCGCGTGACGAACACCGACGTGGCCGGCATCGTGCGCGCACTCCGCGCGGCCGGCGTCGGCACTGCCGGCCCGCGCCCGCTGCGCGCCGCGGTGCTCGGCGGAGGGGCGACCGCCGCCTCGGCGACCGCCGCGCTGGCCGAGCTCGGCGCGGAGTCCATCGAGTTCTCCGTCCGCACCCCGGCCCGTGCCGCCGCCGTGCACGCCCTCGCCGAGGAGCTCGGCATCGAGGCATCCGTGGGCCTGCTCGCCGACTGGCGGCCCGGGGAGGCCGACATCACCGTGTCGACCCTGCCCGCCGGGGCGCTGGCCGGTGTCCGCCTCGCCTGGCCCGAGCGGTTCGCACAGCCCGCGGCGCTCCTCGACGTCGCCTATGCGCGCGCGGAACCCGACCTCCTGGCGGAGTTCACCGCACGCGGCGGGACCGCGGTGCCCGGCACCCGCATGCTCGTCCACCAGGCCGTCGAGCAGTTCCTCGGCTTCACCGCCGCCGCGGGCTGCGACCTCGACACGCCGGAGCACCGGGCACGGCTCGTCGCCGCCATGCTCGACGCCCTGCCCCGTGCCGCCGGCACCTGAGCACCCGCCCGCCCGACCGCCCCGAACCGGAATGGAGGAAGCGTGCCCGAGCCGCTCTCACTCGTCGCCAGCCTGAGCCTCACCGTCCTCACCGCGCTCGCGGTGAGCACCTGGATCCGACTGCGCTTCGCCCGCCTCATCGACGACGAGGCCGGCCTGCGGCTGCTCCGCGGGGTGGACCGGGACTCCACGCCGAGCGGACTCGTCACCGCCGTCCTCACCTCGAGCGGCGCCGTCATCGCCTGGCTCGCGGCCTTCATCGCACCGGCCTACCTGTCCCGCACCGTCGCCGACGCCCCGATCCTGCTCGCCCTCGGCCTGTTCGCGGGCGCGACCGGCTGGCTGTTCTGGATCGACTCCTCGATCCGTCGCCTGCCCAACCGGATCGTCCTGCCGATCACCTTCGCCTCCCTGCTCCTCTACCTCGTCTCCATCGTCATCGGCGTCACCCGCGAGCCGACCGGGCTGCCGGGCACCTGGGCCGGCGCGGCGACCCCCGCGGTCGAGGGCCTCATCAGCGGGCTCGTGGTCCTCCTCTTCTTCCTCCTCCTGGCCGTGCTGGCCCTGCGGATGCGGCGGACGGGGATGGGCGGCGGCGACGTCAAGCTCGCCGTCGTCGTCGGCATGCTGCCCGGAGCGCTGAGCCCGGGCGGCCCGCTCGTCGCGCTCCTCGTGATGAACCTCTCCGCACTCGTCCACGTGCTGTGGCTCACCGGCACCCGCCGGAAGCGGTGGGGCGACGCGATCGCCTTCGGGCCGCACATGCTGATCGGCACGTGGACGGCCGTGATCCTCGGCCCGCTGCTTTTGTAGACTTGGGAGAATGTTGAGATGGCTTACTGCAGGCGAGTCCCACGGCGAGGCCCTCGTCGGCATCCTCGAGGGCCTGCCCTCCCACGTCCCCGTCACCCGTGACGACATCGCCGCCGCTCTCGCGCGCCGCCGGCTCGGCTACGGCCGCGGCGCCCGGATGAAGTTCGAGGCCGACGAGGTGCGGCTGCTCGGCGGCGTGCGCCACGGTCAGTCGCTCGGCTCGCCCATCGCGATCGAGGTCGGCAACACCGAATGGCCCAAGTGGGAGACGGTGATGAGCGCGGACCCGGTACCGCCGGAGGTGCTCGCCGAGCAGGCGCGCAACGCCCCGCTCACCCGCCCGCGGCCCGGCCACGCCGACCTCGTCGGGATGCAGAAGTACGACTGGGACGAGGCGCGGCCGATCCTCGAGCGCGCCTCCGCCCGGGAGACCGCGATGCGGGTCGCGCTCGGCGCCGTCGCCGCGAACTTCCTCCGCGAGCTCGGCATCGGGCTCGTGTCCCACACCGTCGCGATCGGCCCGGTCACCGGCACCGGCGAGGAGCCGCTGCCCACGGCCGCCGACGTCTCCGCGCTCGACGCCGACCCGCTGCGCTGCTTCGACCCGGAGCTGTCGGCCCGGATGGTCGCCGAGGTCGACGACGCGAAGAAGTCCGGGGACACCCTCGGCGGCGTCGTCGAGGTCCTCGTCGAGAACGTGCCGCCGGGCCTCGGCTCCCACGTCCACTGGGACCGTCGGCTCGACGGCCGGCTCGCCGCCGCGCTCATGGGCATCCAGGCGATCAAGGGCGTCGAGGTCGGCGACGGCTTCCGGACCGCGGCCCGCCGGGGCTCCGCGGCCCACGACGAGATCGTCCGCACCGACGCCGCGGTGACCCGGGCGACGAACCGGGCCGGCGGCACCGAGGGCGGGATGTCCACCGGTGAGCCGCTGCGCGTGCGCGCGGCGATGAAGCCCATCGCCACCGTCCCGCGCGCGCTCGCGACGATCGACGTGAGCACCGGGGAGCCCGCCAAGGCCCACCACCAGCGCTCCGACGTGTGCGCGGTCCCGGCCGCCGGGGTCGTCGCCGAGGCGATGGTCGCGCTCGTCGTCGCCGAGGCCGCGATCGAGAAGTTCGGCGGCGACTCCGTGGCGGAGACGCGGCGCAATCTCCAGACCTACCTCGAGGCGATCCCGGCGGCGCTGCGCTCCGGCCGATGACCGCCTCCGAGCAGCCGCTGCCGCGACCGGTCCCGCCCCTGCGCCCGGTCCCGGCCGCGGAGTCCCGGATCGCGCTCGTCGGACCCCCGGCGGCGGGGAAGTCGACGATCGGGCGGCTGCTCGGCGACCGCCTCGGGCTGCCGATGACGGACACCGACGCGGAGATCACCTCCCGCCACGGGCCGATCCCGGAGATCTTCGCCGAACGCGGCGAGGCGCGCTTCCGGGAGATCGAGCGCGAAGTCGTCCGACGCTGCCTGCGCCGCCTCCTCGACCGCCCCGGGGTGGTGTCGCTCGGCGGCGGGGCGATCCTCAACCCCGGCACCCGCGCCCAGCTCCTCCACCCGGCCATCCGGGTGGTGAGCATCGAGATCGACACCGCGACCGCAGCCGCCCGCCTCCACGGCTCCCAGCGTCCGCTGCTCGCCGGCGACGAGGATCCCGTGCGACGCTGGGAGGCCCTGCTCGCCGAGCGCGCCCCGCTCTACCGCGGCGTCGCGACGCTCACCGTGTCGGCGACGAGCGGCCCCCCGTCGACCGTCGTCAACCGGATCGTCGACCTCCTCACCGGGCTCGAGCGCGCCGAGGAGTACGCCCGGTTCGCCGCCGCCCACCCCGAAGCGGACCCCCCGCCCTGTGCCGGGGACGGGCCCGCGCCCCCACCGAACGAAAGCAGGAGACCATGACCCCCACCACCCGCATCGACGTGAGCGCCGGAGGGGACTACCCGGTGCTCGTGGGCTCCGGCCTGCTCGGGCACCTCCCCGAGCTCATCGGCCCGCGCGCCGCGAAAGTGCTCGTCGTCCACCCGCGCGCGCTGCGCACCACCGGTGAGGCCGTGCGCGAGGACCTCGCCGCCGCCGGCTACGAGGCGGTGTCCGCGGAGATCCCCGACGCCGAGGAGGCCAAGCACGTCCAGGTCGCCGCATTCTGCTGGCAGATCCTCGGGCGCAGCGACTTCACCCGCTCCGATGCGATCGTCGGCGTGGGCGGGGGAGCGGTCACCGATCTCGCCGGCTTCGTCGCCGCGACCTGGCTGCGCGGCATCCGCTTCGTCACCATCCCCACCACGGTGCTCGGCATGGTCGATGCCGCGATCGGCGGCAAGACCGGGATCAACACCGCCGAGGGCAAGAACCTCGTCGGCGCCTTCCATGCCCCGGCCGGCGTCCTCGTCGACACCGACACGCTCGCCACGCTGCCGGACAACGAGCTGTTCACCGGCCTCGCGGAAGCCGTCAAATGCGGATTCATCGCCGACGAGCGGATCCTCGAACTCATCGAGGGCACCGCGCGGGAGGCGCTGGCCGACCACTCCTCCCCGGTGCTGCGGGAGATCGTCGAGCGCTCGATCCGCGTCAAGGCCGAGGTGGTGAGCGAGGACTTCGGTGAGTCCGGGCGCCGCGAGATCCTCAACTACGGGCACACCCTCGGCCACGCGATCGAGCTCACCGAGCGCTACCAGTGGCGTCACGGTGCGGCCGTCGCCGCGGGCATGATGTTCGCCGCCGAACTCTCCGCGCTGACGAAGAACCTCCCTGAGGCCGTCGTCGACCGGCACCGCTCCGTGCTCGAGCACCTCGGGCTGCCGGTGGGCTACCGCGGCGACAAGTGGCCGCAGCTGCTCGACGCGATGCGGCGGGACAAGAAGGCCCGCGGCTCGCTCATGCGGTTCATCGTGCTCGAGGCGATCGGCCGTCCCACGGTCCTCGAAGGACCCGACACGAGTCTCCTCCACACCGCCTACCAGGAGATCGGCGTCGAGGCCCCGACCCGCACCCTGCTGTGAGGCACGGGCGCGGGCGCGCGGCCGGGATCCGGCGCACGCCGGCGGCCCGGCTTGCTAGAATCTGTCCCCGGTGCGTCGGACCGGCGCTCGCACACTCCCAACGGTGAAGGAAACCACGTGGCAACGACCAACGACCTCAAGAACGGCATGGTGCTGTCCATCGACAGCCAGCTGTGGCAGGTGCTCGAGTTCCAGCACGTCAAGCCGGGCAAGGGCCCCGCGTTCGTGCGGACGAAGATGAAGAACGTGCTCAGCGGCAAGATCATCGACAAGACCTTCAACGCCGGCACCAAGGTGGAGACCGCGACCGTCGACCGCCGCGACATGGAGTACCTCTACCACGACGGCACGGACTACGTGTTCATGGACGCCAAGGACTACGACCAGGTGTCGATCGGTCCCGAGCTCGTCGGCGACGCCGCGAACTTCATGCTCGAGAACCAGAAGCTGCAGATCGCCTTCCACGAGGGCACCCCGCTCTACGTCGAGCTGCCCGCGAGCGTCGAGCTCACCATCACCCACACCGAGCCCGGGCTCCAGGGCGACCGCTCGACCGGCGGCTCGAAGCCCGCGACGCTCGAGACCGGCTACGAGATCCAGGTGCCGCTGTTCCTCGAGGAGGGCGTCAAGGTCAAGGTCGACACCCGGTCCGGCGACTACCTCGGTCGCGTCAAGGAGTGAGCGCCCGCACGCGCGCCCGGCGGCGTGCCCTCGAGCTGCTCTTCGAGGCCGAGCAGCGTGCGCTGCCCGAGGCCGAGGTGGTGCGCCTGCGCTCCGGCGACCCCGAGTACCCGATGAAGCCCTACGCCGTCGAGATCGTCGACGGCGTGGTGGCGCACCGGGAGCAGATCGACGAGCTCGTGCAGACCTATGCGCGCGGCTGGTCGCTTGAGCGGATGCCTGCCGTCGACCGGGCGCTGCTGCGGATCGCGGTGTGGGAGATGCTGTTCAACGACGAGGTCGACGACCCCGTGGCGATCTCCGAGGTCGTCGACCTCGCCCGGAAGTTCTCCACCGACGAGTCGCCGAAGTTCATCAACGGCGTGCTCGACCGGATCCGCTCGGTCAAGCCGACCCTCGACTGAGCCAGCCGCGCAGCGCGGCGACGAGCGCCTCCGGCTGCTCCTGCGCCACCCAGTGCCCGGCGTCGACGATCTCCTCGGTGAGGTCGTCGCACGCCGCGCGCATGGGATCGGCCGCCGTCGTCGTGAGCGTGGCGCACACCGCGTCCCAGCGCGCGTGGACGAACAGCGCCGGCACGGTGATCCGCCCGCCGGTCACTGCGCGGGCAGCATAGGCGTCGTTCTCCCGGTTGTTGCGGTACCAGGAGTTCGCCGCGGCGAAGCCCGTGCGCTCGAGATCGGCGACGAGGGCCGAGAAGGCCGCGTCGTCGAGCACCCGCGGGTCCGGGTCGTGGCGCGGCGGTCCGTCGGGGAACCAGCCGCCGCGGGCGCGCACGCTCGCATTCGGCGCCGGCCGCTCGAGTGCCCGCGGGCTGCCCGCGCGCATGATCGAGGCGAGCAGCCCGGGGACGTCCGCGTCGAACTCCGCGGCGAGCCGCTCGGGCATCCGGGCGTGGGCCACGAGGTAGTCCCACTGGCCCAGCGGGTAGTCCTCGACCGGGTAGAGGCGGCGGTCGACGTGATCGGCGAGCGAGGTGCCCGGCGGCGTGTGCGGCACGCACACCCCGACCACACCGGCGAGCCGGTCCGGATGGTGGGTGGCGAGGTTCCACGCCACCGGTGCCCCGTAGTCGTGGCCGACGACGGTGGCCGTCCCCGGTGCCGCGCCCAGGTGATCGAGGAGCTCGATCATGTCCGCGACCCCCTCCTCGATCGAGTAGTCGCTCGGATCCGGGTGCACCGTCGAGGCCCCGTAGCCGCGCATGTCCGGGGCGATCACCCGGTAGCCGGCCGCGGCGAGCGGCTCCATCACGCCGGCCCAGCTGCGGGCGTGCTCGGGCCAGCCGTGGACGAGCAGGAGCACCGGGTCGTCCGGGTCGCCGGCGGCGAGGTACGCGCTCGAGTGCCGCTGCGTCGTGTGCCTGCCGGTGCTGATCCCGGGTGCGTCCATCGTGAGCTCCTTCGCCGTCGGATCTGCCCAGCCTACGTCACGTGACCTGCGTCGCACCGGGTCCGCGCGCGTCCGGCGGGGGCGAGCGAGTATGCTGGTACGAGGACCGTACCGCTCCTTTAACCACCGTCCCGTGAGGCGGAGAAGGGGAACCTGTGAAGAACCGCACCGTCCTCGACGCAGCGGAGATCTCGCGGGCGATATCGCGCATCGCCCACGAGGTCCTCGAGAGCAACAAGGGTGCTGACGACCTCGTCGTCCTCGGCATCCCGTCCCGCGGCGTCCCGCTCGCCGTCCGGCTGGCGGAGAAGATCGCCGCGATCGAACCCGGCACCGACGCCGCCGCGATCACCGGCAGCCTCGACATCACGATGTACCGCGACGATCTGCGCACGCGCCGTCTCCGCTCGCCCGCCCCCACCCGCATCCCGGCCGCCGGGGTCGACGGCCGCACCGTCGTCCTCGTCGACGACGTGCTGTTCTCCGGGCGCACCATCCGGGCGGCGCTCGACGCGCTCGCCGACCTCGGTCGTCCGTCCGCGGTGCGGCTCGCGGTCCTCGTCGATCGCGGCCACCGGAGCCTCCCGATCCGTGCCGACCACGTCGGCAAGAACCTCCCGACCGCCGTCGACGAGCGCGTGTCGGTGAGCGTGGCGGAGATCGACGGCGAGGACGCGGTCACCATCTCCTCGGCAGAGGAGGAGTGATGCGCCACCTGCTGTCCACCGCCGACCTCGCCCACGACGACGCCGTCGACCTCCTCGACGTCGCCGAGGAGATGACGCAGGTCGCCGAGCGCGAGGTCAAGAAGATCCCCGTGCTGCGCGGCCGCACCGTCGTCAACCTCTTCTTCGAGGACTCGACCCGCACCCGGCTGTCCTTCGAGGCCGCCGCCAAGCGCCTGTCCGCCGACGTCATCAACTTCTCCGCCAAGGGTTCGAGCGTGTCGAAGGGCGAGAGCCTGCAGGACACCATCCAGACGCTGTCGGCGATGGGCGCCGATGCCGTCGTCGTGCGCCACGGCGGCTCCGGCACCCCGCAGCGGATGGCGACCTCCGGCTGGATCGACGTGCCGATCCTCAATGCGGGCGACGGCACCCACGAGCACCCCACCCAGGCGCTCCTCGACGCCTTCACCCTGCGCCGCGTGCTCGCCGGGGCCCCGGCCTCCGGGCCCGCCGAGGGCGCCCGCGGACGCGACCTGTCCGGGGCCACCGTCGCGATCGTCGGCGACGTCCTCCACTCCCGCGTCGCCCGCTCGAACGTCCACCTGCTCACCGCGCTCGGCGCCCGCGTCGTGCTCGTCGGCCCGCCCACCCTCATGCCGTGGGGCGTCGACGCGTGGCCGGCCGAGGTGTTCTACGACCTCGACGAGGCGCTCGCCGCCCACAGCTTCGACGCGGTGATGATGCTCCGTGTCCAGCTCGAGCGGATGCACCAGTCCTTCTTCCCCAACCCGCGGGAGTACACGCGCCTGTGGGGGCTCACCGAGCAGCGCTGGCGCGCCCTGCCCGAGCACACCGCGATCATGCACCCGGGACCGATGAACCGGGGGTTCGAGATCAGCGCCGCCGCCGCGGACTCCCCGCGCGCCGTCATCCTCGACCAGGTCGAGAACGGCGTCGCCGTGCGCATGGCGGCCCTCTACAGACTCCTCATCGGCACCGATTCGGAAGGACGACCGTGACCTCGTATCTCATCCAGGGGGCGTCGGTGCTCGGCGTCCGCCCGCGCGACCTCGCGATCTCCGGCGGCCGCTTCGTCGACGCGCTCAGCGACCCCGACGTCGTCATCGACGCCCGCGGCCTCGTCGCGCTGCCCGGCCTCGTCGACCTCCACACCCATCTGCGCGAGCCCGGCCGGGAGGACGCCGAGACCGTGCTCACCGGCTCGCAGTCCGCGGCCCGCGGCGGCTACACCGCCGTCCACGCGATGGCGAACACCGCTCCGGTCGCCGACACCGCCGGCGTCGTCGAACAGGTGTGGAACCTCGGCCGCGAGGCCGGCTGGACGGAGGTCGTGCCGATCGGCGCCGTCACCACCGGCCAGCAGGGCACCCAGCTCGCCGAGCTCGGAGCGATGGCCCGCAGCGCGGCCGGGGTGCGGATCTTCTCCGACGACGGCCTGTGCGTCGCCGACCCGCTGCTCATGCGCCGGGCGCTCGAGTACGTCAAGACCTTCGACGGGATCATCGCCCAGCACTCGCAGGAGCCCCGGCTCACCGAGGGCGCGCAGATGAATGAGGGCACGGTGTCCGCCGAGCTCGGGCTGCCCGGCTGGCCGGCCGTCGCCGAGGAGGCGATCATCGCCCGCGACATCCTGCTGGCCGAGCACGTCGGCTCCCGCCTCCACGTGTGCCACCTGTCGACCGCCGGCAGCGTCGAGCTCGTGCGCTGGGCCAAGTCCCGCGGCGTGCGCGTCACCGCCGAGGTCACCCCGCACCACCTCATGCTCACCGACGAGCTCGTGCGCACCTACGACCCGCTCTACAAGGTCAACCCGCCGCTGCGCACGCAGGCCGACGTCGACGCCGTGCGGGCCGGGCTCGCCGACGGCACCATCGACGTCGTCGGCACCGACCACGCCCCCCACACCTCCGAGCACAAGTGCTGCGAGTGGACGGCGGCCGCGATGGGCATGGTGGGGATGGAGACCGCGCTCGCGATCGTCGTCGAGGCGATGCGCGACTTCGACTTCGACTTCGCCGACGTGGCCCGCGTGATGAGCACCCGCCCGGCGGAGATCTCCGGACTGCCCGAACAGGGCCGGATCGAGACCGGGCGCGGGGCGAACCTCGTGCTCGTCGACCCGGAGGCGGAGGTCCGCATCGACCCCGCCGAGCACGCCACGATGGGCCGCAACAACCCGTTCACCGGCTTCACCGTCTCGACCCGGATCGTCGACACCTTCCTCTACGGGCACCGAGTCGTGGCCGGCTCCGCGCTCGCCGACCCGCACCCGATCGCACGAGGTGGAACATGGATCGCCTGATCCCCGCCCTCATCGTCGTCGCCGTCGTCATCGTCCTGTTCGCCCTCGTGTGGTGGGGCTGGCGCTCCCGGCAGCGCTTCCAGTCGGCACAGTTCCCCGCCCCGCCGCGACCGGTCGAGGGGATGCCGGTGCGCACCGAACCGGTCGCCGGGATGTACGTCGCGACCACCCTGTCCGAGCAGCCGCTCGAACGGGTCGCCGCCCACGACCTCGGCCTGCGCACCTCGGCGTTCCTGTCCGTGGCCGACGACGGGGTCATCATCGACCGCGACGGCGTGGACGACCTCCTCATCCCCGCCGCCGCGATCACCGGCATCACCACCGCGAGCGGGATGATCGGGAAGTTCGTCGAGAAGGACGGGCTCATCGTCATCACCTGGCGCCTCGGCGACACACCGGTGGACACCGGGTTCCGCACCCGCACCGCCGCCGACCGCACCCCCACCATCGACCACATCCGCCAGCTCATCGGGGAGAATTCGTGAACCTGCTGTCCACCACACCCGCCGTCCTCGTGCTCGAGGACGGCCGCACCCTGACCGGCCGGGCCTACGGCGCGGAGGGTGAGACGATCGGCGAGGCGGTGTTCGTCACCGGCATGACCGGGTACCAGGAGACGCTCACGGACCCGTCCTACCACCGGCAGATCGTCGTGCAGACGGCACCGCACATCGGCAACACCGGCGTCAACGATGCCGACGACGAGTCGCTGCGCTGCTGGGTCGCCGGGTACGTCGTGCGCGATGCCTCGCGGATCTCCTCGAACTGGCGTGCCACCGAGGACCTCGAGGCGCGGCTGGCCCGGCTCGGGATCGTCGGCATCTCCGGCGTCGACACCCGTGCGCTCACTCTCCACCTGCGCGAGCGCGGCGCGATGCGGATGGGCATCTTCTCCGGGGAGGCCGCCTCCCGCCCGGTGTCCGAGCTGCTCGCCGCCGTGACCGACGCCCCTCGCATGAGCGGCTCCGAGCTCGCCTCCGAGGTGTCCCGCGACGACGAGCTCGTCGTCCCGGCGGAGGGGGAGAAGCGGTTCACCGTCGTCGCCTACGACCTCGGCATCAAGTCCGAGACCCCTGCGCAGCTCGCCGCCCGCGGCATCGAGGTGCACGTCGTGCCCGCGACCACCCCGTACGAGCGGATCGCGGAGCTCGGCGCCGACGGCGTGTTCTTCTCCAACGGGCCCGGGGACCCGGCGACCGCCGACCACCAGGTCGCGGTGCTGCGCCGGCTGCTCGCCGAGCGCGTCCCGGTGTTCGGGATCTGCTTCGGCAACCAGCTGCTCGGCCGCGCGCTCGGCTTCGACACCTACAAGCTCAAGTTCGGCCACCGCGGCATGAACCAGCCGGTCCTCGACCGCGCCTCCGGCCGGGTGGAGATCACCGCCCAGAACCACGGCTTCGCCGTCGACGCTCCGCTCGACGGCCCCGTCGACGCTCCGGCGGACGCCGCCTTCGGCCGGGTCGAGGTCAGCCACGTGTGCCTCAACGACGACGTCGTCGAGGGCCTGCGCTGCCTCGACGCCCCGGCGTTCTCGGTGCAGTTCCACCCGGAGTCCGCCGCCGGCCCCCACGACTCCCGCGGCCTGTTCGACCGCTTCGTCGACCTCATGACCAAGTCCCGCGCAGCCGCGCTCTAAGGAGAACCCGAAGTGCCCATCAGAGAAGACCTGTCGTCCGTTCTCGTCATCGGCTCCGGCCCCATCGTCATCGGCCAGGCCTGCGAGTTCGACTACTCCGGCACCCAGGCCTGCCGCGTGCTCAAGCAGGAGGGCCTGCGGGTCATCCTCGTCAACTCCAACCCGGCGACGATCATGACCGACCCGGAGATCGCGGACGCCACCTACGTCGAGCCGATCGATCCCGGCGTCATCGAGACGATCATCGCCAAGGAGAAGCCGGACGCGATCCTCCCCACCCTCGGCGGGCAGACCGCGCTCAACGCCGCGATCAATCTCCACGAGGCCGGGATCCTCGAGAAGTACGACGTCGAGCTCATCGGCGCCGACGTCGCCGCGATCCAGCGCGGCGAGGACCGGCAGCAGTTCAAGGAGGTCGTCGAGCGCTGCGGCGCGGACGTCGCGCGCTCGATCATCGCCCACTCGATGGACGACTGCCTCGCCGCCGCCGAGCAGCTCGGCTACCCGATGGTCGTGCGCCCGTCCTTCACCATGGGCGGGCTCGGCTCCGGCATGGCCTACGACGAGACCGACCTGCGCCGCATCGCCGGCGACGGGCTGAGCGACTCGCTCACCCACGAAGTGCTCCTCGAGGAGAGCATCCTCGGCTGGAAGGAGTACGAGCTCGAGCTCATGCGCGACCGCAACGACAACGTCGTGGTGATCTGCTCGATCGAGAACGTCGACCCCGTCGGCGTGCACACCGGCGACTCGATCACCGTGGCGCCGGCGATGACGCTCACCGACGTCGAGTACCAGAAGATGCGCGACATCGGCATCGACGTCATCCGCGAGGTCGGAGTCGACACCGGCGGCTGCAATATCCAGTACGCCGTCGACCCCGACACCGGGCGCATCGTCGTCATCGAGATGAACCCGCGCGTGTCGCGCTCCTCCGCGCTCGCCTCGAAGGCCACCGGCTTCCCGATCGCCAAGATCGCCGCGAAGCTCGCGGTGGGCTACACGCTCGACGAGATCCCCAACGACATCACCGAGGTCACCCCGGCGTCCTTCGAGCCGGCCCTCGACTACGTCGTCGTCAAGATCCCGCGCTTCGCGTTCGAGAAGTTCCCCGCCGCGGATCCCACGCTCACCACGACGATGAAGTCCGTCGGGGAGGCGATGGCGCTCGGCCGGAACTTCACCACCGCGCTGCAGAAGGCGATGCGCTCCCTCGAGCAGAAGGGCTCCGCCTTCGAGTTCGCGGAGCGGTTCGACCTCGCGGATCCGGACGTCCGCACCGAGGTCCGCGCCGCGCTCGGCCACCCCACCGCGGATCGCCTCGCGACGGTGCAGCGGGCGCTCAACTCCGGGATGAGCGTCGCCGAGGTGCACGAGGCGTGCGACATCGACCCGTGGTTCCTCGACCAGATCGCCCTCATCAACGAGGTCGCGGCCGCCGTCGCCGGTGCCCCCGAGCTCACCGCGGAGGTGCTCCGGCTCGCCAAGGACCACGGCTTCTCCGACGTGCAGATCGGCCTCCTGCGCCACCTCGACGAGCAGGTCGTCACCGGGCTGCGGCACGCGCTCGGCCTGCGCCCGGTGTTCAAGACCGTCGACACCTGCGCCGGCGAGTTCGCCGCCCGCACCCCGTACCACTACTCGAGCTACGACCTCGAGACCGAGGTGTCCTCCCGCGAGCGCGAGGCCGTGATCATCCTCGGCTCCGGGCCGAACCGGATCGGGCAGGGCATCGAGTTCGACTACTCGTGCGTCCACGCCACGATGGCGCTGTCCGAGGCCGGCTACGAGACGATCATGGTCAACTGCAACCCGGAGACCGTGTCGACCGACTACGACACCGCCGACCGCCTCTACTTCGAGCCGCTGACCTTCGAGGACGTCATGGAGGTCTACCACGCCGAGCTCGCCGCCGGGCCTGTGGCCGGCGTCGTGTGCACGCTCGGCGGGCAGACCCCGCTCGGCCTCGCCGACCAACTCAAGGAGGCCGGGGTGCCGGTGCTCGGCACCCAGCCCGAGGCGATCGACCTCGCCGAGGACCGCGGCGAGTTCGGCCGGGTGCTCGCCGCCGCCGGGCTCACCGCGCCCAAGCACGGGACCGCGACGACGAACGAGGAGGCGCAGCGGATCGCCACGGAGATCGGCTACCCCGTGCTCGTCCGCCCCTCCTACGTGCTCGGCGGGCGCGGCATGCAGATCGTCTACGACACCGACCAGCTGTTCGACTACATGGCCACCGCGACCGAGGTGTCCGCCGACCGCCCGGTGCTCGTCGACCGCTTCCTCGAGGACGCCGTGGAGATCGACGTCGACGCGCTGTTCGACGGCGAGGAGGTCTACGTCGGCGGGATCATGGAGCACATCGAGGAGGCCGGGATCCACTCCGGTGATTCCGCCTGTGTGCTGCCCTCGATCACGCTCGGCGAGAACGTCCTCGAGCGGGTCCGTGAGGCGACCGCCGCGATCGCCCGCGGCACCGGGGTGCGCGGACTGCTCAACATCCAGTTCGCGATCGCCGCCGACGTCCTCCACGTCATCGAGGCCAACCCGCGCGCCTCGCGCACGGTGCCCTTCGTGTCGAAGGCGACGGGCCACCCGCTCGCCAAGGCGGCCGCGCTCATCGCGGTCGGCCGGAGCATCGAGAGCCTGCGCGGCGGGGTGCTCGCCGCTGCCGGCGACGGCTCCCGGCTCGACCTCGACCACCCGATCGCGGTCAAGGAGGCGGTGCTCCCGTTCCGCCGCTTCCGTACCGTCGACGGCGCGATCGTCGACTCGATCCTCGGCCCCGAGATGCGCTCGACCGGCGAGGTCATGGGCATCGACCGCACCTTCCCCGTCGCCTTCGCCAAGGCGGAGCTCGCCGCCGACGCCGGCCTGCCCACCTCGGGCACGGTGTTCGTGTCCGTGGCCGACCGGGAGAAGCGCTCGATCGTGCTGCCGGTCAAGCAGCTCGTCGACCTCGGCTTCACCGTCGTGGCGACCGGCGGGACCGCCGCGGTGCTCGCCCGCTACGGCATCACCGCGACCCGGCTGCCGAAGTTCTTCGAGGCCGCGGACGGGGAGCGGACGATCCTCGACGACATCGCCGACCGGCGGATCGACCTCGTCGTCAACGTCCCCTCCGGCCGGCAGGAGCGCGCCGACGGCTACGAGATCCGCGCCGCGGCCGTATCCGCCTCGATCCCGCTCATCACGACGATCGCGGAGTTCACCGCAGCGGTCACCGCGATCGAGTCGGTGCAGCAGCAGAAGTTCGACGTCCGCTCCCTGCAGGACTGGGCATGAACGAGCGGAAGCCGGGGGAGCCGGTCACCGCGGAGCCGGGCACGCGGGACTTCGGGCGCGCCTGGCCTGCGGCCGTGCGCACCTCGGCCCTGTGCGTGGGCATCGACCCGCACGCCGGGCTGCTCGCCGACTGGGGTCTGCCGGACACCGCGGACGGCGCCCGCACCTTCTCGCTCGCCGTCATCGAGGCCGCCGCCGGTCGAGTGGGCCTCGTCAAGCCGCAGTCGGCGTTCTACGAGCGTTTCGGCTCCGCCGGTGTGGCCGCTCTCGAGGAGGTGCTCGCCGCCGCGCGCGCCGCGGACCTCCTCAGCGTGCTCGACATCAAGCGCGGGGACATCGGCTCGACGATGGCCGGCTACGCCCAGGCGTACATGGACCCGGCCTCGCCGCTGTGCGGGGACGCCGTGACGCTCTCGCCCTACCTCGGCTTCGGCTCGCTCGCCCCCGCGCTCGACGCGGCCCGGGAGTTCGGGACCGGGGTGTTCGTCCTCGCGCTCACCTCGAACCCCGACGGCCCGCAGGTCCAGCACGCTCTCACCCCGGCCGGCCGGCCGGTCGCTGCGGAGGTCATCGCCGGCGTGGAGGAGTTCAACGCCGAAGTCGGATCCCCGCGGGCCGGCGTGGTCATCGGCGCCACGATCGGGGGCGCGATGCCGGCCCTTGGGATCGACCCCGCACAGCTCACCTGCCCGGTGCTCGCGCCCGGCTTCGGGGCGCAGGGCGGCACGCCGGAGGATCTTGCGGCGGTGTTCGGCGACTCCTTCACCTCCGGCCGGGTGCTCGTCAGCGCCTCGCGCTCGGTGCTCGCCGCCGGACCGGACCGGGCGGGCCTGTCTGGAGCGATGGACGAGATCACCCATGTGCTCCGGCAGCGGATGCGTCTAGACTGAGGAGACCTTCCCCTGCAAGGAACATTCTCTTGACGAGGAGTAGACGTGGCACTCGAACCATTGACGCCGGAGCAGCGGGCGGCCGCCCTGGACAAGGCGTTCAAGGCGCGGCAGGCGCGCGCGGAGGTCAAGACCGAGCTCAAGGCGGGGCGGACGACGCTGTCCGCCGTGCTCGACCGGGCCGGATCCGATGAGGCGCTGAGCAAGATGAAGGTCCACGACCTGCTCCGCTCGCTGCCCGGCGTCGGCGACCGGCGCGCGAGCGCCCTGATGGAGGAGATCGGCATCGCCGCCTCCCGCCGTCTCAAGGGCCTCGGGGTCCACCAGCGCGCCGCGCTGCTCGCGAAGTTCGGAGCTTCGTGAACACTCTCACCGTTCTCGCCGGGCCGACCGCGGTCGGCAAGGGCACCGTCAGCGCGTACATCCGCGAGCACTTCCCACAGGTCTGGTTCTCCGTCTCGGCGACCACCCGGCCCGCCCGTCCGGGCGAGGTCGACGGGGTGCACTACCTCTTCCGGACGGAGGAGGAGTTCGACGCGATGATCGCTGCCGGGGAGCTCCTCGAGTACGCGACCGTGCACGGCCGCTACCGCTACGGCACACCGGCCGGGCCGGTCCGGGAAGCACTCGAGAGCGGGCACGCCCCGCTGCTCGAGATCGACCTGCAGGGGGCCCGCCAGGTCAAGGAGGCGCTGCCCGAGGCGCGGTTCGTGTTCCTCGCCCCGCCGAGCTGGTCGGAGCTCGTGCGCCGGCTCATCGGCCGCGGCACCGAGACCCCGGAGGAGCAGGCGCGTCGGCTCGAGACCGCGAAGGCCGAGCTCGCCGCCGAATCGGAGTTCGACCACACGGTGGTCAACCACGATGTTCGTGCTGCCGCGCAGGACCTAGTAGGATTGATGGGGCTGTCGGTCGACAGCCCCGCCGACGGTTCCGCCGAACCGGTCGGCAGCCCCGAGTCAAATGGAGTCTGAGTGTCCGGAGAACCCGAAGGTATCACCAACCCGCCGATCGACGATCTGCTGGCGGTGACCGATTCGAAGTACGAACTCGTCATCGAGGCCTCGCGCCGCGCCCGGCAGATCAACGCGTACTACGCGCAGCTCCAGGAGGGCCTGCTCGAGAACGTCGGCCCGCTGGTGACCCCCGAGCCCAACGAGAAGCCCCTGTCGATCGCGCTGCGTGAGATCAACGAGGGCAAGATCCTCATCCGCGAGCCCCGCGAGTCCGACTTCGCCCCGCCGGTCGTCGAGGACTTCAGCATGCCGGTCGAGGAGCTCCCCGAGCAGTGAGGATCGTCCTCGGCGTCGCTGGCGGCATCGCGGCCTACAAGGCCTGCCATGTCGTGCGCGAGCTCAGGGAGCGCGGTCATACGGTGCGGGTCGTCCCCACCCGGGCCGCGCTCGAGTTCGTCGGCGCCGCCACCTGGGAGGCCCTGAGCGGGCAGCCCGTGGCGACAGACGTGTTCACCCGCGTCGACGAGGTCGAGCACGTGCGCATCGGCCAGGACGCCGAGCTCGTCGTCATCGCCCCGGCGACCGCGGACTTGCTCGCCCGGCTGCGGGCCGGGATCGCCGACGACCTCCTCACCGCCACCGTCCTCACCACCACCGCGCCCGTCGTCGCGGCCCCGGCGATGCACACCGAGATGTGGCAGAACCCGGCGACCGTCGACAACGTCTCCACCCTGCGTTCCCGCGGGATGCACGTCATCGACCCCGCGAGCGGCCGCCTCACCGGCGCCGACTCCGGCCCCGGGCGCCTGCCCGAGCCCGGCGACATCGTCGCCGCTGCGCTGGCGATCCATGCTGAGAGCACCTCGGTCAAGGAGAGCACCGCGGTAGAGGGCGCCTCGGGCGAGGAGTCCGGCACCGCGCTCGCCGGCCGGAACGTGCTCGTCACCGCCGGTGGCACCCGGGAACCGCTCGACCCCGTCCGCTTCCTCGGCAACCGGTCCTCGGGCAAGCAGGGCGCGGCGCTCGCCGCCGCCGCGGCCCGGTCCGGCGCCCGCGTGCGCCTCATCGCGGCCAACGTCGCCGCCGAGGTGATCGCCGAGCTTCCCGGAACCGTGACCATCGAGCACGTCGAGACCACCGCGGAGCTCCAGGCCGCGGCCGAGGCCGCCCAGCCGGACTCCGATGTCGTCATCATGTGCGCCGCCGTGTCCGACTACCGGCCGGCCGAGGTCGCCGCGCACAAGATGAAGAAGGATGGCGACGCCGGCCTGCGGCTCGAGCTCGTGCAGAACCCCGACATCCTCGCCGGCCTCGTACGGACCCGCACCCCCGGCCAGCTCATCGTCGGCTTCGCCGCGGAGACCGGGTCCCCGGACGCCGGGATCGAGGAGCTCGCCCGCGCCAAGCTGCTCCGCAAGGGCTGCGACCTGCTCGTCCTCAACGACGTGTCCGCCGGGCAGGCCTTCGGCACCGAGTCGAACTCGGTGATCCTCTACGCCCGCACCGGCGACACGGTCACCGAGGTGGCCCGCGCCTCGGGCACCAAGGCCGAGGTGTCGCAGAAGGTCATCTCCGGACTCGTGTCCGTCCTCGATCGCTAGGATGGGGGCGTGACTTCTTCAGCGCTGCGCCAATTCACGTCCGAATCCGTGACCGAGGGCCATCCCGACAAGATCTGCGACCAGATCAGCGATGCCGTCCTCGACTCCCTCCTGTCCCAGGACCCGCACGCCCGGGTGGCCGTCGAGACCCTCGTCACCACGGGGCTCGTCCACGTCGCCGGCGAGGTGACGACGAGCGGCTACGCCGACGTCGCGAACCTCGTGCGCGAGGTCATCACCGGGATCGGCTACGACTCCTCGGACAAGGGCTTCGACGGGCACTCGTGCGGCGTGTCGGTGTCGATCGGCTCGCAGTCGGCCGATATCAGCTCCGGCGTGACGACCTCGCTCGAGCACCGCAGCGGCACCCACGACCTCGAGGACGAGGGCTCGGCGCTCGGTGCGGGCGACCAGGGGCTGATGTTCGGCTATGCCGACAACTCCACCGACGTCCTCATGCCGTTGCCCATCCACCTCGCCCACCGGCTCTCGGAGCGCCTCACCACGGTCCGGAAGTCCGGTGAGCTCGACTACCTGCGCCCCGACGGCAAGACGCAGGTGACGATCGGCTACGACGGCGACACGCCGGTGAGCATCGAGGCGATCGTCGTCTCCACCCAGCACGATGCCGCCGTGGGCGCCCACCAGCTCGAAACCGACATCCGCCGCACGGTCGTCGACCCGGTGCTCGCCGAGCGCGGTCTCGACACCTCCGGCACCGAATACTTCATCAACCCCGCCGGACCCTTCGTCGTGGGCGGGCCGATGGGCGACGCCGGTCTCACCGGACGCAAGATCATCGTCGACACCTACGGCGGCTTCTCCCGCCACGGCGGCGGCGCCTTCTCCGGCAAGGACCCCTCGAAGGTCGACCGCTCGGGCGCCTACGCGATGCGCTGGGTGGCGAGGAACGTCGTCGCGGCCGGACTCGCCGACCGCGCCGAGGTCCAGGTCGCCTACGCGATCGGCTCCTCCCGGCCGGTGGGCCTCTACGTCGAGACCTTCGGCACGGAGACCGTGGACCCGGAGAAGATCGCCGCAGCGATCCGCAGCGTGTTCGACCTCCGTCCCGCGAAGATCATCGAGGCGCTCGACCTGCGGCGCCCGATCTACTCCGCGACCTCGACCTACGGCCACTTCGGCCGGACCGAGGACACCTTCACGTGGGAGAGGACCGACCGCGCCGAGGCGCTGCGCCGCGAGGTGAGCTGATCTCCCGATGAGCGGCGATCCGCGCGACGCGGCCCCGGGACTCTTCGAGGCGCCGACCGGCTCAGCCCTCGCACCGGTGCCCGAGGGCGACGGGCTCGGGGGAGTCCTGCGGGTGCGCGGCGGCATCACCCCGGCCGACGGCCTGCCCGTCGCCGCCGTCCTCGTCGAGACCCAGCTGCCGCACCTCGCCCGGCCCTTCGACTACGCGGTGCCCGCGAAGCTCGACGCGACCGCGCAGCCCGGCGTGCGGGTGCGGGTGCGCTTCGCCGGGCGGCTGACCTCGGGCTTCATCCTCGAACGGCGTGAGGTCACCGAGCACGTCGGCGAGCTCGCCGCGCTCGAACGCGTGACCTCCCCGCTGCCCGTCCTCACCCCGTCTCTGCTGACGCTGTGCCGGGCGATCGCGGACCGGTACGCCGGGACGTTGCCCGATGTGCTGCGGCTCGCGATCCCGCCGCGCCACGCCCGTGCAGAGAAGCGCGCGCTCGGCCGGCCCGAGCGCCTGCTCTCGGAGCCCGCGCTCGTCCAGGTGGCCGGGGAGGTCACCCCGCGCGCCGACGAGCCGCCGGCCTTCCACGACTACCTCGCCGCGCTCGAATCCTGGGCCGCGGAGCCGGGCCCGGAGGATGACGCGGGTACGGATGGTGATGCGGGTGCGGTGCGCGGGCCGCGCGCCGCCTGCGCCGTGCTGCCCGGCAACGATCCCGGCACCGGATGGATCCACCTCGGCCTGCGGGCCGCCGCTCCCGTCCTCGCCGCAGGGCGCAGCGTGCTCTGGCTCGTGCCCGACCACCGGGAGCTCGCCGCGCTCGAGGCGCGCCTCGGCGACCTCGCCCCGGTCACGGTCCGGCTCTCGGCGGACCAGGGTCAGGAGGAGCGCTGGGACGCGTGGGTGTCCGCACTCACCGGGCGCGCGCGCCTCGTCATCGGCACCCGGGCCGCGGCCTTCGCGCCGCTGCCGGACCCGGGACTCGTCATCTGCTTCGACGACGCCGACGGCTCCTACCTCGAGCAGCGCGCGCCCTACCCGCACGCCCGTGAGGTGCTCCTCACCCGGGTGCAGCTCGAGGGGTCCGCGCTGCTGCTCCTCGACTACGGGCGGAGCGTGGAGACACAGCACCTCGTCCACTCCGGCTGGGTGGGGGACATCGTGGCCCCGCGCGAGCTCCGTCGGCAGGCGGCTCCGCTCGTGTTCGTGCCCGACCCCGACGGCGACCCGGGCTCCGCCGGCCGCCTCCCGCCTCGTGCCTTCGAGCTCGTCCGCGATGCGCTCGGCCGCTCGCGCCGGGCGCCGTCGGCGCCGGGTGCGGTGCTCGTCCAGGTGCCGCGTGCGGGCTATCTGCCGGTCATCGCGTGCGCCCGCTGTCGGACGGTGACCCGCTGTCCGCAGTGCGAGTCGAAGCTCACCGCCGCCTCGATCCTGGGCCCCTTCGCGTGCCGGCGATGCGGGTACCGGGCCGATTCGGTGACGTGCCGGGAGTGCTCCGCGACCGCCGTGCGCTCGGTGGTGAGCGGGCTCGACAAGGTGTACGAGGAGCTCGGAAGGGCGTTCCCGGGCGCACTCATCGTCCGGTCCGGCGGTGACCGGGTGCTCGGCGCGGTGGATCCGGAGCCGAGCATCGTCGTCGCGACGACCGGTGCGGAGCCCTATGTCGAAGGCGGGTACGCCTCGGCGCTGCTGCTCGACACGCTGTGGCCGGGGCCGGGGCTCCGTTCGACGGAGCAGGCGATCGCGCGTCGCCTGCGCGGTGCCTCGCTCGTGCGATCGCACTCCGCGGGTGGCCGGGTGCTGCTGCTCGACGAGGACGAGGCGGTGCAGCGTGTGGTGAGCCGGTTCGAGCCCATCCCGTGGGCGGCGGAGCAGTCCGCGGACCGGGCCGCGCTCGGGCTGCCGCCGGCGGCGCGGACGGTGACGATCAGCGGCGGGCGCGAGGCCGTGGGAGAGGTCATCGCGGTGCTGCGGGAGACCGCCGAGGTGCGCGAGCTCATCGCGGAGGACGAGCCGTACTCGGTCGTCGTGGGCTTCACGATCGCCGACGGCCGCGCAGTGACGACGCGCCTCGCCGCAGAGGTCGCATCGCGGTCGATGCGCGGAGCCGACATCGTCGCGGTCCGCGTCGACGACCCCGACGCGCTGTAGGCGCGGGGCGGGCGCGCTGGGTCCGAGGCGCGGCGGCTTGAGGCGCGGCGGCTCGAGTCGCCGGTTCGAGCTGCCAGTTCGAACTGCCACCTTGAGGCGCCCGCTCGAGTCGCCATCTTCGAGCGTCACCGTGAGGCGCTGTCTTGAGTCACCGGGTGGGGAGACTGACTGAATGCGCCTGCCGGTGCCTGTGCCGCTCGGCGGTCTCGGCCGGGTGACGAGTCGGGGAACCGTGAGGCCCGGGAACCATGAACCGGACCGAGGTGTCCTCAGGTCGGGGGAGTCGTCCGGGGCTGTGTTTGGGCCGACCGGAGATATTGCCCGCAGTTGCTCGCGGTTTCGGGAAGCCGGGGAGTCGCGTACGTTCTCTGGATATCTCCAGTCATGGGGCTCGCGCGCTGGGTCGGGCTGTCGTGGTGCCGGGGGCGCCGTGAACCGGGCAGAGCTGTCCTCGTATCGGGGGAGTCGTCCGGGGCTGTGTCATGGAGCCGATCCGTGCGGTCGGATCCGGCAGGGTCCATCTGTGGCTGTCGGATTGCTCGCCTCGCAATCTGACCCTTCATTTCTAGCGGCGTCCCTGCGCAGAGTGGAATGGGTTTCCACAATCGATGATGCAGGCGAAAGAATATTCAGATTAATATCGAACACCCTGTGGATAACACGGCTTTTCGACGCTTTCAGCCCATTCTGTGTCCGTGGGTCCCGATAGCCTGGAACCACTCGCACAGCACACCCGACCAAACCCCAGTATCCACTGTCCCGTACCCGTTCCCCGATCGATTCCCGACACCCGTCCCCGAAGGAGGTGACCTCCGATGACCGCACCCACCGTCCACCCCGACAGCACCGACCCCGGCGACCCCGATCCCCGCGACCCTGCCGGTCACCCCTTCGGAGAGCGTCCTGCACTCATTCGGCTGCGGGACTCGGTGGCCGCCCATGATCGGGTGATGCTCGCCCGGATGCAGCTCATCGCCGATACCATCATCGAGGAATGCCTCGACCTCACCCCCACCCCCGACTGCACCACCTGCACCGGAACCGGCTGCCCGGGGTGCGGGCGGGACCGCTACGGCCTGCCTGCCGATGGGTCGCTCGCCCACTGGGTGCTCGAACGCGTCACCGGCGAACACCTCACCTGTCTCGCCGCGGTCCTCGACACCACCATCACACGCGCCTACACCGCCGCCCGCGAAGCACTCATCGCGACGTTCAGCCTGCGGGCCTGCCACGACCGCGCCACCACCGGAATCCTGCGCTACGAACGCCTGCAGTACGCCGCCCGCCGCGCTCACCGACTCGGGGATGAGAAACTCGCAGCGCTCGATGCGGGGATCACCGCACTGCGTCCCGATCTGTCGTGGGAAGCCTATTGCCGGGCGGTCAACGAGCTCATCCGGATGCTCACCGATGACGAGGAGCAGGAGGAGCAAGTGCGGGAGAACCGGCGGGTCGATTTCTGGCGCAGCGATGCCCGGGAAGGACGTCTACTCCTCACCGGTCCCCTCGAGCCCCTGCACGCCCTGCACCGCCGCCTCGAGGCCACCGCCCGCGCGATCCGGGCCGCCCACGCCTCGACGTTCGGTGAGCAGCTCCCGGCCGGGGCGCAGATCGCAGACGACCGCACCATCCCGCAGCTGATGTTCGACCTCCTCACCGCCACCGCCCCGAGCACCCACGTCGAGATCACCACCCCGAACGACACCGCCGGTTCCGACGACGCCTGCAGCCAGGACGCAGGCGCGTTCACTGCTGAGGGGAGTACCGCAGATCCGAATCCAGGACTCTTCCCCTCCACCGGTGATACCGATGCAGGTGAAGCAGGCCCGGACGGGCGCGTGCGGCAACATGTCACGGTGACGTGTCCGTCGAATCAGGACTGGCTGCGCAGACAGGCCACCGTCGTCATCACCGTCCCCTTCCTCACCCTCACCGGACACGCCACACTGCCCGGCACCTGGTCCGACGGCACCCCCATCCCCGCCGACCTCGCCCGCAGACTCGCCGCCGGGTCGGAGAAATTCATCCGCATCCTCACCGACCCCACCACCGGCGCCATCTGCCCCGAGATCGCGCAGTCCTACACGCTGCCGGCCGGGATGCGCACCACGCTGAACCAGACCTGGGCCTGGTGCACCGCCCCGGGCTGCACGCGGCGGGCCGAGACCAGCGAGGCCGACCACATCACCCCCTTCGACCACGCCGCTCCTGCTCGTGGCGGGCGGACGGACTTCGACAACCTCCACCCCCTGTGCAAGCAGCACCACCAGATGAAGACCGAACGGATCCTGCGCCTGCACCGCACCGCCGACGGACTCATCTGCTGGCAATTCGCCCACGGCATCACCCACACCACCACACCGGCCGACAGGCCCGCCGATCGCGAAGCCGCGCGCATCACCCGCCGCCTCCTCGGCCTGACCAACCCCGACAAGCCCGACCCGCCACGGAGCACATCCCAAGAGAGGCCACCCGACGGCCCGAGCACCGGAACACCGGACGACCCCGATGACGACCCACCGGATCGTCCCGATGGCGGACCCCCGCGTGACCCTGATGACGGCCCGCCGGACCGCGAACCGGACGGCACCGCGTCGCGCAGCTCTCGTGCTTCTGTCGTCATCGATCCCTGGGAGTGCTGGGAGAAGGCGCCCCAGTCTGATATCGATGACACCGAGTCGGCCGACCCCTGGCCGGATTCCACCCGGCCGCAACCCGCCGCGTCCGTCGACAGCACAACTGCGAACAGCAGGAACAGCGATCGCCTCGCGCACACCGGCGTTGCGACAGACTGCCAGCCCGACCGCAGGAACAGTGGCGCAGCGCACGCGGAGCCCGGTTCCGGAGCGACTGTCCTGGGTGTGTCGGTCTCCGGAGGGTCAGTCACCGGAAGATCGGCCAGTGCAGATCGGTCCGCTGGGGGATCGGTGATGAGAACGCCGGCGGTCGAGCGACTCGCAAACGATACCGACACCGGGAGTGCGGGCGAAGCATCGACCGGTCCTCCCGCCGGTGGCAGTGACCCCTGGTGGCACGCCGACGACGACCCGCCGCCCTTCTGAGACCCGCCGATCTTATGAGAGCCACCGCCCATGTGAGGCCCGCAACCTATCAGAGACCCACAGCCCTTGTGAGAGCCACCGCCCCTCCAAAGACAGTGCTCTTCTGGGGACAGCGCCCTCGGATCACCGCCGCTCTTCCGGGATGGATCGGGCGACGACACTTTCCAGTGCCTGATCCCCTGGAACCGGAGCTCCGACGATGAGAGAATCGAGTGAGGGCTTGTCCCAGTGCGACTCCCGAGGCCCCGCAGACGATCGCCGCTGTGGATGCAAGCAGATCAGTCGACGAACGTGGCTCTGTCAACGCGCGTGCGCCGATTGGCTCACGTGGATCTATCGACGCATGTGGAGCGGTCGCGGCGCACGAAAGGGAGTCCTGTATGTCATCCGGCATCGATCTCGACTATCCGTTCTCCGGCCGCTGGCTCGTCCAGAACAGCCCGGCCGACAGGATTCCCAGCCATGGCACCCATCGGTTCGCCACATCGCATGCGATCGATTTCGTGCCGGTCGGGGAGGATTCGCGCACTGCTCCGATCACGTTCAGCGGGCTCGTCCGACCGGAGCCCCCGGAGCGCTTCCCGGGTTTCGGTCGGCCGATCCTCGCCCCTGCCGATGGTGCTGTGGTCGCGGTGCATGATGCGGAGCCCGACCATCGGGCTCACCGCGGCCTGCCGTCGATCGGCTATACGCTGACCCAGCCACGTCGAGTCGCGGCGGGGTGGACGGCACTTGCGGGGAACCACGTGTTCATCGAACGCGGGGGCATCGTCGTCGCTCTCTGCCATCTGCAGCTGGGGAGTGCTGCTGTCCGGACGGGGCAGCACGTGCGCGCCGGCGAGCTCATCGGCCGGTGCGGGAACTCGGGCAACAGCACTGAACCCCATCTGCACATCCAGGCGATCGACGGCACGCACATCGAGGGCGCGAACGCGGTGCCGATGACCTTCCGGGGATCCCTGCCGCGGAACCGCGAGATCGTCGACGTCCCGCTGGCGCACGGAGTCGGATGACGCAGTCGTGACCGGGCGGACCCACCCCGGTGCACCTCGATCGCACTGCCGTACCGGCGCGCACGCCCCGCGCCGTAGACTGGATCCTCGTGAGACTGATCTTCGCCGGAACCCCCCACGTCGCCGTGCCCTCCCTCGAGGCGCTGCTCGCCTCCGAGCACGAGGTCGTCGCCGTGCTCACTCGGCCCGATGCGCCTGTCGGCCGCAAGCGCGTCCTCACCCCCAGCCCGGTCAAGGTCCGCGCGCAGGCCGCCGGGATCCCGGTCCTCGAGGCCGACCGGCTGCGCGGCGACATCCTCACCGAGATCGAATCCCTCGCCCCGGACGCCGTCGCCGTGGTCGCCTACGGCGCGATCGCGGGCCCACGCGCCCTCGCCGCGGCCGCCCACGGCTGGTTCAACCTCCACTTCTCCCTGCTCCCGGCCTGGCGGGGTGCGGCACCCGTGCAGCGCGCGATCATGGCCCGGCAGACCGGCTCCGGTGTCACCGTGTTCCGGATCGACACCGGCATGGACACCGGAGACGTCGTCGCCCAGGCCGCCTTCGAGCTCCCGGAGGCCGACGCCGGCGCTGTCCTCGACGACTACGCCGAGCGCGGTGCACCCGTGCTCGTCGCCGCGCTCGACGCCGTCGCCGCCGGCACCGCGGACTACCGGCCGCAGGCGGGGGAGTCCTCCCACGCGGACAAGATCACCCCGGACGAGGCGCGCCTCGACTTCCGCGCCTCCGCGCCCGAGGTGTCCGCCCGCGCCCGCGGAGTCACCCCGCAGCCCGGCGCCTGGGCTCTCATCGACGGGAAGCGGACCAAGCTCTTCGGCGTCCAGGTCCACCGCAGCGGCAGCTCCGATCACACCGCCCCCACGGACCCCCGGACTGCGCCTCCGACGGACCCCCAGACGGGCTCTCCGACGGACCCTCAGACCGAACCTCCGACAGATCCCCGGACGGATCCTCGGCCGGGGGCTCCGGCAGGCCCCTCGGCTGACCTCCCGCCCGGCCGGCTGACCCGGCGCGGTGACGCCGTCATCATCGGCACCGGCGACGGCGCCGTGTCCGTCATCGGGATCCAACCCTTCGGCAAGCCCCGCATGTCCGCGCTCGACTTCCATCGCGGCCACGGCGACATCGACTTCGACCTCGAGGAGACCCCGTGACATCGGACGAGTCCAAGAACCACGACCGGCAGCACCACGACCCTCAGCCCCGCGACCGGCAGCGAGACGACCGGCAGCCCCGTGACAGGCAGGGGGATGATCGGCCGCGCCACGATCGCCGCACCTCCGGCCCTCGTGACTCAGGCCCCCACCACCACGACCGCCGGGGCTCAGGGCCCCGCGACCACGACCGTCGGGGGCCCCGTCAGCCGCGCCCGCCGCGCGCCGACCTCCCGCGGACCCTGGCCTGGGAGGTGCTGCGCGACGTCGAGCTCGAGGATGCCTACGCCAACCTCCTGCTGCCCGGCAAACTCGCCCGCACCCGCCTCACCGGCCCCGACGCCGCCCTCGCCACCGAGCTGACCTACGGCACGCTGCGCGGCATCGGACTCTACGACGCGATCATCACCGTCGCCGCGGGCCGCCCCGCCGCCGACATCGACCCGCCCGTGCGCGCCGCGATGCGGATGGGCGCCCACCAGCTGCTGAATATGCGCGTCGCCGACCACGCCGCGGTGTCCGAGACCGTCGGCGTCGTCAAGGCCCACCACGACGCCCGGGCCGGCGGATTCGTCAACGCCGTCCTCCGGCGCATCTCCGAGCGCACCCGCGAGGAATGGCTCGACACCGTCACCGCGGACGTCGATCCCACCCGGGAGCTCGAGATCGCGACCTCCCACCCGGCCTGGATCATCCGTGCCCTGCGCCAGGCGCTCGTCGCCCACGGCCGCGACGCCGGTGAGCTGCGCGCGGTGCTCGATGCCGACAACGCCCCGGCCAAGGTCTGCCTGAGCGTCCTGCCCGGCCTCGCCGACCGCGCCGACGTCGCCGACCGGGTCGGCACCCCGACCCCGCTCTCGCCCCTCGGCGTGCACCTCGACCACGGCGCCCCGCTCGACGTGCCCGAGGTGCGCGAGGGCACCGCCCGGGTGCAGGACGAAGGCTCCCAGCTCGTCGCCCTCGCACTCACCCGGCCCGAGGCGCCCGCCGGGGCGTGGCTCGACCTGTGCGCCGGACCCGGTGGCAAGACCGCCGTGCTCGGCGCGGTCGCCGCGGGCACCGGTGATCGTGTCATCGCCGTCGACACCTCCGACCACCGGGCCGACCTCGTCGAGGACTCGACCCGGGCACTGCCCGAGGTCGTCGAGGTGTTCGCCGCCGACGGGCGCGAGTTCGGCACCGACCACGCCGAGCAGTTCACCCGCGTCCTCGTCGACGTGCCCTGCTCCGGCCTCGGTGCGCTGCGCCGCCGGCCCGAGGCCCGCTGGCGCCGCACCCCGAAGGACGTCAACACCCTCGGGCCCATCCAGCGCGAGCTCCTCGCCGCCGCGATCAGCGCCGCGATGCCCGGCGGCGTCATCGCCTACACCACCTGCTCGCCCCACCACGTCGAGACCCTGCTCGTCGTCGAAGAGCTCGCCGCCGCGGAGTCCTCCGCCGTCGAGATGCTCGACGCCGCCCAGGTGCTCGCCGAGGTCACCGGCCGCCCGGCCGAGGAGTTCGCCTCCGCACCGGTGGCCGGGGGCCGCTGCGCGCAGCTGTGGCCCGACGTCCACGGAACCGACGGCATGTTCCTCGCCCTGATGCGGAAGAAGTAGGATTCCCCCGTGACCATCCACATCAATCCGAGCATCCTGTCCTGCGACTTCGCCGACCTGCGCGGCGAGCTCGCCGCGATCGCGAACGCCGACATGGCCCACGTCGACGTCATGGACAACCACTTCGTGCCGAACCTCACCTTCGGCCCGCCGGTGGTCGAGCGGATCCGCGCCGTGTCCCCGATCCCGCTCGACGCGCACCTCATGATCGCCGACGCCGACCGCCACGCACCCGTCTACGCGGAGCTCGGCTGCGCCTCGGTGACCTTCCACGCCGAGGCCGCCGCCGCCCCGGTCCGGCTGGCCCGGGAGATCCGGCGCCTCGGCGCGAAGGCGAGCCTCGCCCTCAAGCCGGCGACCCCGATCGAGCCCTACGTCGACCTCCTCGGCGAGTTCGACCAGATCCTCATCATGACCGTCGAGCCCGGGTTCGGCGGCCAGTCCTTCCTCGACGTGTGCCTGCCGAAGATCCGCCGCACCCGCGAGGCGATCAGCGCCTCCGGCCTCGACATCCTCCTCCAGGTCGACGGGGGAGTGTCCGCCGCGACCGTCGACCGCGTCGTCGACGCCGGCGCGAACGTGCTCGTCGCCGGCTCGGCCGTCTACGGCGCGGACAGCCCGGCCGCCGCCATCGACGAGCTCCGCACCCGCGCCGCCGCCCACGCGCACTGACCCGAGGGGATTCCATGGAGATCTTCACCTGGCTCAACACGCCGATCTTCGAGCTGCTGGGCAATCCCGTCCCGTGGTCGGACTTCCTCGGCAACATCTGTGCGCTCGCCACGGTGTTCCTCGCGCTGCGCCGGAACATCCTGTCCTGGCCGGTGCAGATCCTCGGCTCGATCCTCCTGTTCTCCGCGAGCGTCTCCGCCGGTCTCGGCGGCAACGCCTCCCGCCAGGTCGTCATCATCGTCGCCGCGATCTGGGGCTGGAGCCAGTGGAAGCGCTCGCGTGAGCAGACCGGTGAGATCCAGGTCCGTTGGGCGACGTGGAAGGAGCGGATCCTCCTCGTCCTCGCGCTGCTCGTCGGCACCGTCGCCTTCGGCGCGGTGCTCTCCGCCGGCGGCTGGTCGTGGAACCCCTACCCGGACGCCTACATCTTCGTCGGCTCGCTCGTCGCGATGTACGCCCAGGGCCGCGCGATCGTCGAGTTCTGGTTCGTCTGGCTCGCCGTCGACCTCGTCGGCATCCCGCTGGCGATCATGGGCGGGCTGGCCTTCTCCGGCATCGTCTACTTCATCTTCCTCATCATGGTGGTCGTCGGGATCATCGACTGGGCGAAGCGCTCCCGGCAGACGATCTCCTCGCCGATCGCACAGTCCCAGACGGTGACCGGCCGCCCCGATTGAGCGAGCGAGGTCACGTTCCCGAGGTGCGGACGGGCCCTGGCGCGCGCCCGCCCATGCACTAGGCTGGGACACCGTGAAGACCTTCGAAGAGCTGTTCGCCGAACTCACCGCCAAGGCCGCCGCCCGACCGGCCGGATCCGCCACCGTCGCCGAGCTCGACGCCGGGGTCCACGCGATCGGCAAGAAGGTCGTCGAGGAGGCCGCCGAGGTGTGGATGGCCGCCGAGTACCAGACCGACGAGGAGCTCGCCGAGGAGATCTCGCAGGCCCTCTACCACCTCCAGGTCATGATGATCGCCCGCGGCCTCACGCTCGACGACGTCTACCGCAAGCTCTGAATCCCGGATCCTCGAAAGGACATCATGCTCCGTGTCGCAGTGCCCAACAAGGGCGCGCTGTCGGAATCGGCCACGACGATGCTGCGGGAGGCCGGCTACTCCCTGCGGCTCAACTCCAAGCGCCTCGTCCATCGCGACATCGACAACGACATCGAGTTCTTCTACCTGCGGCCCCGTGACATCGCGACCTACATCGGCCGCGGCATCCTCGACATCGGGATCACCGGGCGCGACCTCCTGCTGGAGTCCGAGGCGGAGGCCGACGAGGTCATGCAGCTCGGCTTCGGCCGCTCCGCCTTCCACTACGCGGCGGAGGAGGGCACCTACTCCGACCCCGCCGAGCTCGCCGGGAAGACCATCGCCACGAGCTACCCCGTGCTCGTCGACCAGGACCTCGCCCGCCGCGGCATCGAGGCGACCACCGTCAAGCTCGACGGCGCCGTCGAGGTGTCGATCGAGCTCGGAGTCGCCGATGCGATCGCCGACGTCGTCGAGACCGGCACCACCCTGCGGATGGCCGGCCTCGAGACCTTCGGCGAGCCGATCCTCATGTCCGAGGGCGTGCTCATCGCCCGCGGCGAGGTCACCAAGCCGGGGGCGGACGTCTTCATCCGGCGCATGCAGTCCGTCATGGTCGCCCGCTCCTACGTGCTCATCGACTACGACATCCGCACCGAGCTGCTCGCCGATGCGATCGCGGTGACCCCGGGCTACGAGAGCCCCACGGTCTCCCAGCTCAACGACCCCGCATGGTCGGCCGTGCGTTCGATGGTCGAGAAGAAGGACTCCCACAAGATCATGGACCGGCTGTACTCGGCCGGGGCACGGGCGATCCTCGTTACCGCGATCGATGCCTGCCGGATGTGAGGTCTTCCGCCCCTACGTGCTGCGGCCCCTGACACTGGTGGCCGCGGTCGCGGTCCTCGCCGCCTTCATCGCCCTGTCCTACGGGCTGGGCACGATCGGCTGGGACGCATGGAAGCCGGTCGACCACATCTGGCTCATCGCCCTCGGCGTCCTCTTCGCCGCGATCCTGTGGCGCCTCGGCTCGGTGCGCGCGATCGCGACCCCCGCATCGCTCACCGTCCGCAACATCGTGCGCACCCGGACCTTCACCTGGCCGGAGATCATCGGCGTGAGCTACTCGACGACGAGCGGACAGCCGTGGCCGCTGCTCGACCTCGCCGACGGCACCACGTATGCGGTGATGGCGATCCAGACCGCCGACGGCGCCCGCGGATTCGCCGCCGCGGGCCGATTGCGTAGACTCGTGGACACGTACGGAACCCCCGACGGCCCCGACAACTGAGGCCGCGCGCGGACCCTCCCACCGGAAGGCAGCCATGTCCCGACCCACGCCCAATCCCCGCACCGCCGGCGCCCTGTCCGGGTACACGGTCGTCGACCTGTCCCGCGCGCTCGCCGGCCCCCACGCAGGGCAGCTGTTCGGCGACCTCGGCGCCCGCGTCATCAAGGTCGAGAACCCCGCCTCCGGCGACGACTCCCGCTCCTGGGGGCCGCCCTTCGTGGGGCCCGCCGACGACCTGCAGGCCACCTACTTCTTCTCCTGCAACCGCAACAAGGAGTCGATCGCGCTCGACCTCAAGAGCGAGGACGGGAAGGCCACCCTGCGCGCCCTCATCGCCCGCGCCGACGTCCTCGTCGAGAACTTCCGCGGCGGCGTGCTCGACCGGCTCGGCTTCTCGACCGCGACCTGCCTCGAGATCAACCCGCGCCTCGTCATCCTCTCGATCACGGGCTTCGGCCACGACGGGCCCGAGGCGCAGCGCGCCGGCTACGACCAGATCGCGCAGGGCGAGGCCGGCCTGATGTCGCTCACCGGCTCCGGACCCGACGACATGCAGAAGGTCGGCGTCCCGATCGCGGACCTGCTCGCCGGCATCTACGGCGCCTACGGCGTCCTCGCCGCCCTCCTCGAGCGCGAGCGCACCGGCCGCGGCAAGGTCGTGCGCACCTCGCTCATCGCCGGCATGGTCGGCGTCCACGCCTTCCAGGGCACCCGCGCCACCGTCGCCGGCGAGGACCCGCGCCCCGGCGGCAACCACCACCCCTCGCTCTCGCCCTACGGCCTGTTCCACTGCGACGGGGGTGCTGTGCAGATCTCCGTCGGCAACGAGGGCCTGTGGCAGCGCTTCTGCGCCGCCTTCGACCTCGACCCCGCCGCCCCGGGGATGGCGACGAACTCCGAGCGGGTGACGAACCGGCCGGCCGTCACCGCCGCGATCGAGGACGTGTTCGCCGCCTACGAGTCCGCGGCGCTGCTCGAGAAGCTCGCCGCCGCCGGCATCCCCGCCGGGATCGTCCGCACCCTCCCCGAGGTCTACGACTGGGAGCAGGCGCTGTCCCAGGGCCTCAAGATCACCGTCGACCATCCCGTCGTCGGCCCGATGGACCTGCCCGGGCCCCCGGTCCGGTTCTTCGACGCCGACGCCGCCGGGGAGACGGAGACCACCGTCACCGAGCACCTCGCGCCGCCGCTGCTCGGCGAGCACGACGCCGTCATCCGCTCCTGGCTCGAGGGCTGAGGGCTATGGCACAGCGACTCGACGCCCGCGGGCTCATCGACCTCGTCGTCGACCCCGGGACCTACACGAGCTGGGACACCACCCCTGTCACCCCGGCCGCCGGGATCGACGCGGACTACGCCGCCGAGCTCGGCCGGGCGGCTCGGAAGTCCGGCGTCGACGAGGCGGTCATCACCGGTGAGGGACTCGTGCGCGGCCGCCGCGTCGCCGTCGTCGCCTGCGAGTTCCGGTTCCTCGCCGGCTCGATCGGCGTCGCCGCCGCCGAGCGGCTCGTGTCCGCGATCGAGCGGGCCACCGCCGAGGGGCTGCCGCTGCTCGCCGGGCCCGCCTCCGGCGGCACCCGGATGCAGGAGGGCACGGTCGCCTTCCTCTCCATGGTCAAGATCACCGCGGCCGTCATGGCCCACAAGCAGTCCGGCCTGCCCTTCCTCGTCTACCTCCGCCACCCCACCACCGGCGGCGTGTTCGCCTCCTGGGGCTCGCTCGGCCACTTCACCGTCGCCGAACCCGGCGCGCTCATCGGCTTCCTCGGCCCGCGCGTGTTCGAGCAGCTCTACGGCCGCGAGTTCCCCACCGGCGTGCAGACCGGGGAGAACCTCCACCGGCTCGGCATCATCGACGCCGTGATCGGTCCCGAGCGGATCGCCGACACCGTCGCGAAGGTGCTCGACGTCCTCATGGGCAGCCGCGAGGTGCCCGCCCCCGTGCCGGACCCCGAGACCGCGCCCGACCCCGCTCCGTCCGGCACCCGGGCCTGGGACATCATCACGGCCTCCCGCAACCCCGAGCGCCCCGGCGTGCGCGAGCTGCTGCGCCACGGCGCCACCCACGTGCTGCCGCTCAACGGCACCAGCCAGGGGGAGAAGGACCCCGGCCTGCTGCTCGCGACCGCGAAGTTCGGCAGCGCGCCGTGCATCGTGCTCGGGCAGGACCGCTACCGGCAGCGCTCCCACGAGCCCATGGGCCCGGCCGCCCTGCGTGAGGCGCGCCGCGGCATGGCGCTCGCCCGCGAGCTCGGCGTGCCCCTCGTCACCGTCATCGACACCCCCGGAGCGGCGCTGTCGAAGCAGGCGGAGGAGGG
Source organism: Brevibacterium sp. R8603A2 (assembly GCF_023072605.1). Lineage (NCBI taxonomy): Bacteria > Bacillati > Actinomycetota > Actinomycetes > Micrococcales > Brevibacteriaceae > Brevibacterium > Brevibacterium sp. R8603A2. The sequence continues at coordinate 188,563 of NZ_JALLGN010000004.1, read as the reverse complement.
CGGCCTGGCCGGCGAGATCGCCCGCTCGCTCGCCGATCTCATCACCCTCGAGGCGCCCACCGTGTCGCTGATCATGGGCGAGGGCAGCGGCGGAGGAGCGCTCGCGCTCGTCCCGGCCGACCGCGTGCTCACCGCGCAGAACGGCTGGCTGTCCCCGCTCCCGCCCGAGGGCGCCTCGGCGATCGTCCACCGCGACACCGAGCACGCCCCGGAGATGGCCCAGGCGCAGGGCGTGCAGGCCGAACGGCTGCTCGCCGACGGCGTCGCGGACAGGATCATCGCGGAGGAGCCCGACGCCGCGGCGGAGCCGGAGGCGTTCGTCGCCCGCGTGTCGGCTACCCTCGAACACGAGATCATCGCGCTCATGCGCCAGCCGGCGGACCGCCGCTGGCACCGCCGCATCGAGCGCTACCGCAACCTCGGACTGTGAGGAGCTCCATGGCAGTGTCGGTACGGGTCATCCCCTGCCTCGATGTGGACGCCGGACGCGTGGTCAAGGGAGTGAACTTCACCGGGCTGCGCGACGCCGGGGACCCGGTCGAGCTCGCCCACCGCTACGACGCCGAGGGCGCCGACGAGCTCACCTTCCTCGACGTCACCGCCTCGAGCGGCGACCGGGAGACGACCCTCGACGTCGTCGGCCGCTGCGCCGAACAGGTGTTCATCCCGCTCACCGTCGGCGGGGGAGTCCGCTCGACCGCCGACGTCGACCGCCTGCTGCGGGCCGGGGCCGACAAGGTCGGGGTCAACACCGCAGCCGTCGCCCGGCCCGAGCTCCTCGCCGAGATCGCCGACCGGTTCGGCAATCAGGTGCTCGTGCTGTCCCTCGACGCCCGCCGGGTCCCGCCCGGGGCGGATCCCACCCCCTCGGGCTTCGAGGTCACCACCCACGGCGGCCGCCGGGGCACCGGGATCGACGCGATCGAGTGGACGCGGCGCGCCGCGGAGCTCGGCGCCGGGGAGATCCTCCTCAACAGCATGGACGCCGACGGCACGAAGGCCGGTTTCGACCTCGAGCTCATCTCCGCCGCCCGCGCCGTCGTCGACGTGCCGCTCATCGCCTCCGGCGGGGCCGGTGCCGTCGAGCACTTCGCGCCGGCCGTGCGCGCCGGGGCCGACGCGGTGCTCGCCGCGAGCGTGTTCCACTTCGGGCAGTTCACCGTCGGTGAGGTCAAGGACGCTCTGCGCGCCGAGGGGATCGAGGTCCGATGACACCGCCGACCATCGAGGACGCGCTGCCCGGCGTCGTCTTCAGCCCCGACGGCCTGGTGCCCGTCGTCGTGCAGGAGCACACCACCCGGGAGGTCCTCATGCTCGCCTGGATGGATGCCGAGGCGCTGCGCCGCACCGCGACCACCGGGCGGGCCACCTACTGGTCGCGCTCGCGGGGCGAGTACTGGGTCAAGGGGGAGACCTCCGGGCACGTCCAGCACGTGCGCGGGCTCGCCCTCGACTGCGACGCCGACACCGTGCTCCTCACCGTCGACCAGACCGGCCCGGCCTGCCACACGAACACCGCCACCTGCTTCACCGGGAGGGAGATCGATGTCCGTCACCCCGACGCGTGAGGAGTTCCGGGCCCTCGGCGCCGACCACCGCCTCGTGCCCCTGTACACGACCGTGCTCGCCGACTCCGAGACCCCGCTGAGCATCTACCGCCGGCTCGCCGGCGGTCGGCCCGGCGGGTTCCTCCTCGAATCGGCGACGAGCGGAGTGTGGAGCCGCTACTCCTTCATCGGCCGCCACCCGATCGCCACCCTCACCGAGGTCGACGGCGAGGTCGCCTGGCTCGGCACCCCGCCGGCCGGCGCCCCGACGAGCGGCGACCCGCTCACCGCCCTGCGCGCCACCCTCGAGCTGCTCCACATCGACGTCCCGCACCCCGACCTGCCGCCGATGATCTCGTCCCTCGTCGGCTACCTCGGCTGGGACGTCGTGCGCCGCTTCGAGCGGCTCGGCCACGGCCCGCTGCCGGAGGACGCGGTGCCCGAGCTCAGCCTGTCGATCCCCGGCGACGTCGCGATCTTCGACCACTCGACCTCCCGGGTCACCCTCGTGGCGAACGTCGTCAACGTCGACGGCCGCGACTCCGGCATCGATGCCGCCTACGACACCGGGCGCGCCCGGCTCGCGGCGATGATCGACGACCTGCTCGCCCCGGCCCCCTCGACCGTCGCCGTCCACACTCCGCTCGAGCCCGAGGTCAAGCCGCGCACCCCGCGCGAGGAGTACCTCGAGTCCGTGCTCACCGCCAAGCAGGAGATCGTCGACGGGGAGATCTTCCAGGTCGTGCTCGGGCAGCGCTTCGACTCGCCCTGCGATGCCGACCCGCTCGACGTCTACCGGATGCTGCGGACCACGAACCCGAGCCCCTACATGTACCTCCTCGACGTCCCGACCCCCGACGGGCGGCCGCTGAGCATCGTCGGGTCCTCGCCCGAGGCGCTCGTCACCGTCAAGGCCGGACACGTCGTCACCCATCCGATCGCCGGCTCCCGGCCGCGCGGGGCGACGCCGGAGGAGGACCACGAGCTCGCCCGCGACCTGCTCGCGGACGAGAAGGAGCGCGCCGAGCACCTCATGCTCGTCGACCTCGCCCGCAACGACCTCTCGAAGGTCTGCGAACCCGGCAGCGTCGACGTCGTCGAGTTCATGGAGATCGAGCGCTACAGCCACATCATGCACATCGTGTCGACCGTCACCGGCAGCCTCGATCGGCGGTGCAGCGGGGTCGATGTGCTCGCCGCGACCTTCCCCGCCGGCACCCTGTCCGGAGCGCCCAAGCCGCGCGCGCTCGAGATCATCGATCGGCTCGAGCCGACCGCGCGCGGCGTCTACGGCGGGGTCGTCGGCTACCTGTCCTTCACGGGCGACCTCGACGTCGCGATCGCGATCCGCACCGGCATCATGCGCCCCGGGGTGATCAGTGTGTCCGCCGGCGCCGGGATCGTCGCCGACTCCGTGCCCGACACCGAGTACATCGAGACGCAGAACAAGGCCGCCGCGGTGCTCCGCGCCGCCGCCGCGGCCCACACCCTGCGCACCCCCGGGACGGAACCGGAGCGGACCGCGGGGGCACCCCGGTGACGAAGGCGCGCGGCATCCTCGCCCTCCTCGTGTCCGCGGCCGCCCTGTGGATCGTCGCCGGTCGCACGTGGATCACCGCCGCCGCGGACCCCACCACCCCGGTACCCGGTGTCGCCCAGGCGACCGCCGAGGCGCCCGGGAACTCCCCGCTGCTCGTCTCCTGCGCCGCGATCATCGCCGTCATCGCGCTCCTCTTCGGCCTCCTCGAACGGGTCGGGCGCTGGGTGGTCGGCGGCGTCGCGGTGCTCGCCGCGCTCGGCTACTCCGGTGTCGCGCTCGCCACGATGCTCGCCGACCGGCCCCACACGGCGTGGCCCGGCGTCGGCCTCGTGCTCGGTCTCGCGGTCGCCGCCGTCGCGGCGTGGGTGACGCGCGCGAGCGGCCGCTGGCAGGCCTCGGCCCGCTACGAGCGCAGCAGCGCGGCCGACGACGGGGAGCCCGGCGCGGATCCCACCCGCACCTGGGACGCGCTGTCCCGCGGGGAGGACGTATGAGCGGATCCTGCATCGCGGGTCGGGGCGCGACCCGGCCCGCCCTCGTGAGACAATGACGGCACGCAGCCCCAGAGAAGGAGAACCATGACAGAGATCATCGCGCGCGACGGCACCGGAGACCTCGACCGGTCGTCCATCGACTACACCGCGGTCCAGGATCCCGGACACGGCAACACCGTCGCCGGCTGGACCGGCGTCTTCATCATCTTCGCCGGCGCGATCATCGCCACCTTCGGCAGCGTCGCCGGCAACTGGACCGTCTTCTGGGCCGGCATCATCGTCTGTGCCATCGGCCCCATCGTCGGCCTCGTGCTGCGTGCCGCGGGCAAGGGCGGGAAGCAGAAGTCGGGCCACCACCGGTGACCGTGCTCGACGCCATCGTGGCCGGGGTCCGCGAGGACCTCGGGCCGCGTGAGTCCGCAGTCCCTCTGGCCGAGATCCGCGCCCGGGCGGCGGCCGCCGCCCCGGTGCGGCCGCTGCTCCCGCGGGCGCCCGGCGATTTCGGCATCATCGCCGAGGTCAAGCGGTCCTCGCCCTCGAAGGGCGCCCTGTCCGACATCGCGGACCCGGCCGCCCTCGCCTCCGCGTACGCCGCCGGGGGCGCGGCCGCGATCAGCGTGCTCACCGAGGAGCGCCGCTTCGGCGGCAGCCTCGCCGACCTCGATGCCGTGCGCGCCGCGGTCGACGTGCCGCTCCTGCGCAAGGACTTCGTCGTCACCGAGTACCAGGTCCACGAGGCCCGCGCCCACGGCGCCGACATCGTCCTCCTCATCGTCGCCGCGCTGAGCGAGTCCCAGCTCGCCGAGCTCCACGGTCTCGCCACCGAGCTCGGTATGGCCGTGCTCGTCGAGGCGCACACCCCGGACGAGGTCGCCGCGGCGGCAGCCCTCGAGGCGCCGCTCATCGGCATCAACACGCGCAACCTCAAGGACCTCACCGTCGACCTCGCGCGGTTCGCCCCGCTCGCCGCCGACTGCCCGCCCGCGGCGGTGCTCGTCGGCGAATCCGGCGTCACCGACGCCGGGGACGTCACCGCCTTCGCCGACGCCGGGGCCGACCTCGCGCTCGTCGGCGAGGCGCTCGTCACCGGCGGCCGCCCGCAGGAGGCCGTCGCGGAGTTCACCGCCGCGGGCCGCGCCGCAGTCGCCGCCCACCGCTGAGCCCCACCCGCCGCCTCCGGCACGCCCGCGCGCCGCTCCACTCGCCGCATCCGATCCCGAAGGACCTCATGGACCACGAGCTGTTCTCATCACCGGCCTCCGAACTGCCCCAGGGCCCGTACTTCGGGACGTTCGGCGGCCGCTTCATCCCGGAAGCGCTCATCAGCGCCCTCGACGAGATCACCGACGCCTTCGCCAAGGCGACCGTCGACCCCGGGTTCGTCGCCGAGCTCCACCGCCTCCACCGCGTCTACACCGGCCGCCCGAGCCTGCTCACCGAGGCCCCGCGCTTCGCCGAGCACGCCGGTGGTGCCCGGATCCTCCTCAAGCGCGAGGACCTCAACCACACCGGCAGCCACAAGATCAACAACGTCCTCGGGCAGGCGCTGCTCGCACAGCGGATGGGCAAGACCCGTCTCATCGCGGAGACCGGGGCCGGCCAGCACGGCGTCGCGACCGCCACCGCTGCCGCCCTCATGGGACTCGAGTGCCGGATCTACATGGGCGCCCAGGACACCGAGCGGCAGGCCCTCAACGTCGCCCGGATGCGGCTCCTCGGTGCCGAGGTCATCGCCGTCGAGGCCGGATCCCGCACCCTCAAGGACGCGATCAACGCGACCTTCCGCGACTGGGTCGCGAGCGTCGACACCACCCACTACGTGTTCGGCACCGTCGCCGGCCCGCACCCCTTCCCCATGCTCGTGCGCGAGTTCCAGCGGATCATCGGGCTCGAGGCGCGCGCCCAGATCGAGGAGCTCGTCGGCCGCCTGCCCGACGCCGTCACCGCCTGTGTGGGCGGCGGGTCCAACGCGATGGGCATGTTCCACGCCTTCATCCCCGACTCCGGGGTCCGGCTCGTCGGGTGCGAGCCCGGCGGCGACGGGGGAGAGCTCCACGCCGCGTCCCTCACCCGGGGCACCGAGGGCGTGCTCCACGGCGCCCGCTCGATGATGCTCCAGGACGACGACGGACAGACGATCGAGAGCCATTCGATCTCCGCCGGCCTCGACTACCCCGGGGTCGGTCCCGAGCACGCTTGGCTCCACGACTCCGGCCGGGGCGAGTACCGGGCGATCACCGACGCCGAGGCGATGGAGGCCTTCCGGCTGCTCGCCCGCACCGAGGGCATCATCCCCGCGATCGAGAGCGCCCATGCTCTGGCCGGGGCGCTCCAGCTCGGCCGCGAGCTCGGGCCCGATGCCGTCATCGCCGTGTGCCTGTCCGGCCGCGGCGACAAGGACGTCGACACGGCGGGGAAGTACTTCGGCTACTTCGACGCGAACAACGAGGAGGACTGATGAGCACCGCACCCGTGCTCCGCGCCTGCGCGGCGGAGAACCGCGCCGCCTTCATCGGCTACCTGCCGGTCGGCTATCCCGACGTGCCCGGCTCGCTCGACGCGATGCGCGCCCTCGTCGCCGGCGGCGTCGACATCGTCGAGGTCGGCATGCCCTACAGCGACCCCGGGATGGACGGCCCGGTCATCGAGGCCGCGGGCGTCACCGCGCTCGCCGGCGGGGTGCGCACCCGCGACGTCCTCACCGCGATCGAGGCCGTCCGCGAGGCCGGCGCAGCGGCGGTGACGATGACGTACTGGAACATCGTCGAGCGCTACGGGGTCGAGGCGTTCGCCCGCGACCTCGCCGCGGCCGGCGGCAGCGGCATCGTCACCCCCGACCTCGTCCCGGACGAGGCGGGGGAGTGGATCGCGGCCTCCGACGCCCACGGGCTCGATCGGATCTTCCTCGTCGCGCCGTCCTCGAGCCCCGAGCGGCTCGCCTACGTCGCCGGCAGCTCGCGCGGCTTCGTCTACGCCGCCTCGACGATGGGCGTCACCGGCACCCGCGCCGAGGTCGGCTCCGCGGCCGCCCAGCTCGTCGCCGACACCCGCTCGGCCGGCGCCGAGCACGTGTGCGTGGGACTCGGCGTGTCGACGCGCGAGCAGGCCGCCGAGGTCGCGGCCTACGCCGACGGGGTCATCGTCGGCTCCGCGCTCGTCAAGGCGCTCGACTCCGGCGGGACCGCCGCACTCGAGCGGCAGGCCGCGGAGTTCGCCGCCGGGGTGCGCGACCGTGGCTGAGCCGAGCACCGCCGGAACGGCCGTCGACGTGCTCGCAGCGATCCCCTCGCCCTCGTGGAGCGGGTTCTCGCTGGGACCGCTGACCATCCACGCCTACGCGCTGTGCATCCTGCTCGGCATCGTGCTCGCGCTGTGGGTGACGAACCGTCGCTGGCAGGCGCGCGGGGGGTCCGAGGACGACCTGTGGAACATCGCCATGTGGGCGATTCCCGCCGGCATCATCGGCGGCCGGCTCTACCACGTGTTCTCCACCCCCGACCCGTACTTCGGGCCGAACGGGAATCCGGTCGCCGCGCTCTACATCTGGAACGGCGGGCTCGGCATCTGGGGCGCGGTCGCGCTCGGCGTCCTCACCGTCTTCTTCGTCTGCCGGCACTACGGCATCCGCTTCACCGCGTTCCTCGACGCCGCGGCTCCCGGGCTCATCCTCGCCCAGGCCGTCGGCCGCTGGGGCAACTGGTTCAACCAGGAGCTGTTCGGCGCCCCGACCACCCTGCCGTGGGGGCTGGCGATCGACCGCGAGATCGACGGCGCGCCCAACCCCAACTGGCCCGACGCCGCGCTGCCGGCCGACACCCTGTTCCACCCGACCTTCCTCTACGAGTCCCTGTGGAACCTCGTCGGGTTCGTCCTCCTGATCTGGGCCGGGCGCCGGTTCGCGCTCGGCCACGGCCAGGTGTTCTTCCTCTACATCTGCTACTACACCGCCGGCCGCGTATGGATCGAGGCACTGCGCATCGACACCGCCGAGCTCATCCTCGGCGTCCGCCTCAACGTCTGGGTGTCGATCCTCGTCTTCGCCCTCGGCGCGGCGCTGTTCGTGCTCTCCCGGATCCGCCACCGGGCACCCGAGGACGGGGTCTACACCGGCCGGCGGGCGCAGCCCGGATCGGACGACGACACCGACGGCCGCGACCACGACGACCATGGCTCGGCCGGCCATGCCGGCCCCACGGCCGCCGGCACCGCCCCCGGGAACGCCGCTCCCGGGAGGGCATCCGGCCCTGCTCCGCGTGATCCCGAGGACCCCGAGGATCCGCGCGGCTCGACGATGTCGAAGCGGAGCTTCGGCTTCTTCGGTGCGGTGACCTCGGCGATCTCGATCGTCCCGCAGGTGGGGTCGCGCACACGATCCGAACGCCCGCCGCGCGCCGACTGACAGTTCGTGTACACTGCAAACCCGCGATCGGTGACCCGCGTCACCCCTCGCAGGTCCTCGGGGTCCGCCCGCTGACCGATGCAGACAGCGCCGTCCGCAGAAACCATGTCCGCAGCAGTTGAGAAGGACGGTGCCATGAGCCCATCCCGCATGTCCGCGCCCGCCCTGCCCCACAGCGCCCTCCCGGCCGCACGGGGACTCTACGATCCCGGGGCCGAGCGCGACTCGTGCGGATTGGCGATGATCGTCCGCTACCGCGGGGACGCCGACCACCTCGTCGTCCAGCAGGCCCTCACCGCGCTGCGCAACATGGAGCACCGCGGCGCCGTCGGCGGCGACGAGGGCACCGGCGACGGGGCCGGCATCACGGTCCAGGTCCCGCACCGGTTCCTGAGCGACGTCCTCGACTTCTCCCTGCCGGAGCCCGGCGACTACGCCGTCGGCACCGCGTTCCTCGACCCCGCCGACCCCGAGCGCGGCCGCGCGATCGTCGCCGGCTTCGCCGCCGAGGAGGGCCTGCGGGTGCTCGGCTGGCGCGAGGTGCCCATCGTCGCCGATATCGTCGGACGCGCCTCGCGGGCCGTCATGCCGCAGTTCAGCCAGGTGTTCCTCGCCCTCGACCCGAAGATCCCGGTGACCACCGACGACCACGGCCGTCCGCTCCAGGAGGAGCTCGAGCGGCGGTGCTTCGCGACCCGCAAGCGCAGCGAGCACGAGGGGATCTACTTCCCCTCGCTGTCCTCGAAGACGCTGACCTACAAGGGCATGCTCACGACCGCCCAGGTCGAGGCGTTCTACCCCGACCTGCACGACGAGCGGTTCGTGTCCCGGATCGCGCTCGTCCACTCCCGGTTCTCGACGAACACCTTCCCGTCCTGGCCGCTCGCGCAGCCCTTCCGGATGATCGCCCACAACGGCGAGATCAACACCGTGCGCGGCAACCGCAACTGGATGCGCGCCCGGGAGAGCGACATGTCGGCCCAGACCCTCGCCTCGCCGTGGTCCGACGGCTCGACCCGCGACCTCAGCCGGTTCTTCCCCGTCGTCACCGAGGGCGCCTCCGACTCCGCGTCGTTCGACGAGGTCCTCGAGCTCCTCGTCATGGGCGGCCGCTCGCTGCCCCACGCGGTGATGATGATGATCCCCGAGGCGTGGCAGAACGACGACTCCATGGACCCGGCGCGTCGGGCCTTCTACGAGTACCACTCGCTCCTCATGGAGCCGTGGGACGGACCCGCCTGCGTGTCCTTCACCGACGGGACTGTGGCCGGCGCCGTCCTCGACCGCAACGGCCTGCGGCCCGCCCGCTACGTCGTCACCGACGACACCGTCGTGCTCGCCAGCGAGGTCGGCGTCATCGACCTGCCCGACGAGCGGATCATCAAGCGCGGCCGCCTCAAGCCCGGCCGCATGTTCCTCGTCGACACCGCCGCCGGCCGGATCGTGCCGGATGCGGAGATCAAGGACGAGCTCGCCGCCGCGCACCCCTACGCGGAGTGGCTCGAGACGGAGAGCTCCGAGCTCGCCGACCTGCCCGACCGGGAGCACATCGTCCACCCGCAGTCCTCCGTGGATCGCCGCCAGCGCACCTTCGGCTACAACGACGAGGACCTCATGTTCCTCATCGGGCCGATGGCGGAGACCGGGGCGGAGCCGATCGGCGCGATGGGCTCCGACACCGCGATCGCCGCGTTCGCGCAGCGCCCGCGGATGCTCTTCGACTACTTCGTGCAGAGCTTCGCGCAGGTGACGAACCCGCCGCTCGATGCGATCCGCGAGGAGCTCGTCACCAGCCTCGCGACCGGGCTCGGCCGCGAGCACAACCTGCTCGCCGCCGGCCCCGAGCACGCCCGGCAGGTCCTCCTGCCCTACCCGGTGATCGACAACGACGAGCTCGCGAAGTTCGTCCACCTCACCAAGCCGCGCCGCCGCGGCGGCGCGGAGCGGCCCTCGTCCCACGTGCTCAGCGGGCTCTACGCGCCGGCCGGCGGGGGAGTGAGCATGGCCCGTCGGATCGAGGAGCTGTGCACCGAGGCGAGCGAGGCGATCGCGCGCGGGGTCCACTACCTCATCGTGTCCGACCGCGACTCCACCGCCGAGCTCGCCCCGATCCCCTCGCTGCTCCTGACCTCGGCGATCCACCACCACCTCATCCGTGAGCGCTCCCGCACCCGGGTGTCGCTCCTCGTCGAGGCCGGCGACGTCCGCGAGGTCCACCACGTCGCGACCCTCATGGCCTACGGCGCCTCCGCGGTCAACCCCTACCTCGCGATGGAGACCGCGGAGCTCCTCGTCCGCGAGGGCCGGATCCCCTCGGTGACCGAGGAGCAGGCCGTCGCGAACCTCCTCACCGCCCTCAACAAGGGCCTGCTCAAGATCATGTCGAAGATGGGCATCTCGACGGTGCAGTCCTACCAGGGCGCCCAGACCTTCGAGGCCGTCGGCCTGTCCAAGGCCTTCGTCGACCGCTACTTCACCGGCACGGTGTCCCGGCTCGAGGGCCTGAGCATCGAGGGTGTGGCCGCCGAGGTCGATGCCCGCCACACCATGGCCTACCCCGCCCAGCACCCGCCGCTGCCGCACCGCCGGCTCGAGATCGGCGGGGAGTACCAGTGGCGCCGCGAGGGCCCCACCCACCTCTTCAACCCGGAGACGGTGTTCAAGCTCCAGCACTCGACCCGCACCCGCCGCTACGACATCTTCCGGGAGTACACCCGCCTCGTCGACGACCAGGCCGAGGAGCTCATGACGCTGCGCGGGCTGTTCGACCTGCGGCCGCTCGACTCGGGCCCGATCCCGCTCGAGGAGGTCGAGCCGGTGAGCTCGATCGTGCGCCGGTTCTCGACCGGGGCGATGAGCTACGGCTCGCTGTCGCAGGAGGCGCACGAGACGCTCGCGATCGCGATGAACCGGCTCGGCGGCAAGTCGAACACCGGAGAGGGCGGCGAGGACGTCGACCGGCTCCTCGACCCGGAGCGGCGCTCGGCGATCAAGCAGGTGGCGAGCGGGCGCTTCGGCGTCACCAGCCTCTACCTCACCCACGCCGAGGACATCCAGATCAAGATGGCGCAGGGCGCGAAGCCCGGCGAGGGCGGGCAGCTCCCGCCGTCGAAGGTCTACCCCTGGGTGGCGCGCACCCGCCACGCGACCCCGGGCGTCGGCCTGATCTCCCCGCCGCCGCACCACGACATCTACTCGATCGAGGACCTCGCCCAGCTCATCCACGACCTCAAGCGGGCCAACCCGGCCGCCCGCATCCACGTCAAGCTCGTCGCGGGGATGGGCATCGGCACGGTCGCCTCGGGCGTGGCGAAGGCGAGCGCGGACGTCGTGCTCGTGTCCGGCCACGACGGCGGCACCGGTGCGAGCCCGCTCAACTCTCTCAAGCACGCCGGCGCCCCCTGGGAGCTCGGCCTCGCCGAGGCGCAGCAGACCCTGCTCCTCAACGATCTCCGCGAGCGAATCAGCGTCCAGGTCGACGGCCAGCTCAAGACCGGCCGCGACGTCGTCATCGCCGCGCTGCTCGGCGCCGAGGAGTTCGGCTTCGCGACGGCCCCGCTCGTCGTGTCCGGCTGCGTGATGATGCGCGTGTGCCACAAGGACACCTGCCCCGTCGGCGTCGCGACCCAGAACCCGGTGCTGCGCAGCCGGTTCACCGGGAAGCCGGAGTTCGTCGTCAACTTCTTCGAGTTCATCGCCGAGGAGGTCCGTGAGCTCCTCGCCGAGCTCGGCTTCCGCAGTCTCGACGAGGCGATCGGGCAGGTCGAGCGGATCGATATGCGCAAGGCGATCGGGCACTGGAAGGCGCAGGGGCTCGACCTCACGCCGATCCTCACCGTGCCGACCCTCGTCGACGGCTCGCCGGCGACGGTGCGCAAGCAGACGACGGTGCAGAACCACCGCATCGAGGAGCACTTCGACCAGCGCCTCATCAGCGCCGCCGCACCCGCCCTGCGGAACCGGGAGGCGGTGGAGATCGACGCCGAGGTGTGCAACATCGACCGCAGCGTCGGCACGCTGCTCGGCCACACCGTGACGCGCACCTTCGGCACCGACGAGCTCCCCGACGACACGATCACCGTGCGCCTCAGCGGCAACGCCGGCCAGTCGCTCGGCGCGTTCCTGCCCGCCGGGGTGAGCATCCACCTCTCCGGCGACGCGAACGACTACGTCGGCAAGGGGCTGTCCGGCGGGCGCATCGCAGTGCGCACCGCACCCGGCGTGTCCGGCCGGCCGGAGGACAACGTCATCGCCGGCAACGTCATCGGCTACGGCGCGACGAGCGGCGAGATGTACATCTCCGGTCAGGTCGGCGAGCGGTTCCTCGTCCGCAACTCCGGGGCCCGCGCGGTCGTCGAGGGGATCGGCGACCACGGCCTGGAGTACATGACCGGCGGCACCGCGGTGGTCCTCGGCGCGGTGGGCCGGAACTTCGGCGCGGGGATGTCCGGCGGCACCGCCTATCTGCTCGACTTCGACGCCGCGCGGATGAATCGGGCGGACGTGCGCGCCGGCCGGTTCCGGCTGGACGGGGTGCAGGCCGAGGACTCCGCCGAGCTCCTCGAGCTCCTCGCCTCGCACGTCCACCACACCGGCTCGTCGCTCGCATCCGAGCTGCTCGCCGCCCACGACCGCGGCGAGGACGTGCTCGCCCGCTTCACCCGCATCGTCCCCGCCGACTACGCGGCGGTCCTCGAGATCCAGGCGCAGTGCGCCGAGTCGGGGCTCGACCCGGAGGGCGACGAGGCCTGGACCACGATTCTGGAGGCAACTCATGGCTGATCCGCGCGGATTCCTCAAGGTCACCGAGCGCGAGCTCCCGCCCAAGCGACCGGTCCCGGTGCGGCTCATGGACTACCGGGAGATCAACACGACGATGGACCGGCAGGCGTTCATCGAGCAGGCCGGACGCTGCATGGACTGCGGCATCCCCTTCTGCCACCAGGGGTGCCCGCTGGGGAACTACATCCCGGAGTGGAACGACGCGATGTGGCGCGACGAGCTCGAGCGCGCCGTCGGCCTCCTCCACAGCACGAACAACTTCCCGGAGTTCACCGGCCGCGCCTGCCCCGCACCGTGCGAGAACGCCTGCGTGCTCGGCATCAACCAGCCGGCGGTGACGATCAAGAACATCGAGGTCACCATCGTCGACCGCGGGTTCGAGGAGGGACTCATCACGCCCTTCGTCGCGGAGCGGATCTCCGGGCGCCGGGTCGCCGTCGTCGGGTCCGGGCCGGCCGGCCTCGCCGCCGCCCAGCAGCTCACCCGGGCAGGCCACACCGTCGTCGTGTACGAGCGCGACGACCGGGTGGGCGGGCTGCTGCGCTACGGCATCCCGGATTTCAAGCTCGAGAAGCACCACATCGACCGCCGGCTCGCGCAGATGCGCGCCGAGGGCACCCGGTTCCGCACCGGGGTCGAGATCGGCGTCGACATCTCCTGGGACGACCTCCACGACCGCTTCGACGCGATCGTCGTGTGCACCGGTGCGCTCGCCCCGCGCGATCTCCCGCTGCCCGGCCGGGACCTGCCCGGCGTCGAGTTCGCGATGGACTACCTCGTGCCCGTCAACCGGCAGCAGGCCGGGGACGAGGTCGAGATCATCGACGCCGCCGGCAAGGACGTCATCATCATCGGCGGCGGCGACACCGGCTCCGACTGCCTCGGCACCGCCCTGCGCCAGCAGGCGAACTCGGTGACGACGCTCGCGATCGGCAAGCGCCCGCCCGTCGAGCGCCCCGCCGACGGCCCCTGGCCCACGACGCCGCGCGTGTTCGAGGTCTCGACCAGCCACGAGGAGGGCGGGGAGCGGACCTTCCTCGCCTCCACGGTGGAGTTCCTCTCCGACGACGCCGGTGCGCTGCGCGCGCTGTCGGTGGCGGAGACCGGGTTCGTCGACGGCCGGCGCGTCCCGCTGCCGGGCACCGAGCAGGAGATCCCCGCCGACCTCGTGCTCATCGCGCTGGGCTTCACCGGCCCGGAGACCGCGCAGCTCGCCGATTGGGGGCTCGCCGTCGAGCGCGGCAGCTTGGCCCGGGCCCGCGACTACTCGACCGATGTCCCCGGCGTCTACGTCGCCGGCGACGCCGGCCGCGGCCAGTCGCTCATCGTGTGGGCGATCGCCGAGGGCCGTGCGGCGGCCGCGGAGGTCGACGCCTACCTCATGGGCTCGACGCTGCTGCCCAAGCCGGTCATGCCCACGGAGGCCGCGCTCAGCGTGTGACCCCTCCGCTCCCGGCGCACCGTGCGGCGGGTGTGAGGATGATGACGGATGCGCGAATTCCTCGTTGCGCACGCGACGCGGGGCACCCCGGATGACTAGGGTGGACGGCATGAGGCATGCAAAGATCGTCGCCACTCTCGGCCCCGCCCAAGCAACCTACGAGGACATCCGCGCGCTGATCGAGGAGGGCGTCGACGTCGCCCGCTTCAACTTCAGCCACGGCACCCGTGCCGAGCACGAGGAGCGCTACCGCTGGGTGCGCCAGGCCGCCCAGGACACCGGGCGCACCGTCGGCGTCCTCATCGATCTCCAGGGTCCGAAGATCCGCGTCGGCACCTTCGCCGACGGCGCGAAGCCGGAGCTCTCCAAGGGGGATGCCTTCACGGTCACCACGCGGGACGTCGCGGGCTCGGCGAGCGAGGTGTCGACGAGCTACGCCGGACTGCCCGGCGACGTCGAGGTCGGCGATCCGCTCCTCGTCGACGACGGCCGGATCCGGCTGCGCGCCGTCGAGGTCACCGACACCGACGTCCGCTGCGAGGTCGAGGTCGGCGGCCGCATCTCCGACCACAAGGGCATCAACCTGCCCGGCGTGGCGGTGTCCGTGCCGGCGATGTCGGACAAGGACATCGAGGACCTCCGCTGGGGCCTGCACCTCGGTGCCGACTGGGTCGCCCTGTCCTTCGTCCGCACTCCCGCGGACGCCGAGCTCGTGCGTGATGTCATGCGCGAGGAGGACATCCTCATCCCGGTCATCGCGAAGCTCGAGAAGCCGCAGGCCGTCGAGGTGCTCCCGGACATCGTGCAGGCCTTCGACGGGATCATGGTCGCCCGCGGCGACCTCGGCGTCGAGCTCCCGCTCGAGCAGGTGCCGATCGTGCAGAAGCGCACCGTCGAGCTGTGCCGGCGGCAGGCCAAGCCCGTCATCGTGGCCACCCAGATGCTCGAGTCGATGATCGAGGAGCCGCGCCCCACCCGCGCGGAGGCCTCCGACTGCGCGAACGCCGTGCTCGACGGCGCGGACGCCCTCATGCTCTCGGGGGAGACCTCGGTCGGGGCGCACTGGCTCGAGGCGGTGCGCACGATGAGCCGGATCATCACCTCGACGGAGGAGCACGGGCTCGAGCGGATCGCGGAGCTCGGCACCGAGCCGCACACCCGCGGCGGCGCGATCACCGCGGCCGCGGTGCGGGTCGCCCAGCAGCTCGACATCGACCTGCTGTGCACCTTCACCCAGTCGGGCGACTCGGTGCGCCGGATGTCGCGCCTGCGCGCCCCGCACCCGATCCTCGCCTTCACCCCGGACGTGCGCGTGCGGCACCAGCTCGCGCTGACCTGGGGCGCCCAGGTGTTCCTCGTCAAGGAGGTGCGCCACACCGACCAGATGGCGCGCCAGGTCGATGCGGTGCTGCTCGGCAACGGTCGTGCCCAGGAGGGGCAGCTGTGCGTCATCGTCGCCGGCTCCCCGCCGGGGATCGCCGGGTCGACGAACGCGCTGCGCGTGCACCGGATCGGGGATGCCTCGAAGGGGCTGGCCGCGGCCTACCGCGACGAGTCGGACAACGGGGAGAACCCGCTCGAGGGGTACGGGGAGATCCGGGAGGACGCCGCGCAGTCCTGAGCGGGGGAGCGGAAGCGCCCCGGGATCCTGCCCGGGTGCCCGCGCGGCTTCGAGTACCGGATGCGGGACTCGAACCCGCACGTCTTGCGACAGCGCATTTTGAGTGCGCCGCGTCTACCAATTCCGCCAATCCGGCATACCCGTCCATGGTAGAGCACGTGCGTGCATGCGCGCTTCGCCGGGCCCGGGGCAGGTGGCTAAGCCCGCGCCCGGGGGTCTAAGATCGGGGCGTGCCTACTTCAGACAGCGCCCCCGCCCCCGATCAGGGTCCGGTCCGCCGGATCGTCGTCGCCGAGGACGAGGCGGTCATCCGCCTCGACATCGTCGAGATGCTCCGTGAGATCGGCTACGACGTCGTCGGCGAGGCCGCCGACGGCGAATCCGCGATCCGCCTCGCCGAGGAGCTCCGCCCCGACCTCGTGGTGATGGACATCAAGATGCCGATCCTCGACGGCATCTCCGCCGCCGAGCGCATCGCCCGCGCCCGCATCGCCCCGGTCGTGCTCCTCACCGCGTTCTCGCAGAAGGAGCTCGTCGAGCGCGCTCGCGACGCCGGCGCGATGGCCTACGTCGTCAAGCCCTTCACCGCCGCCGACCTCGCCCCGGCGCTCGAGATCGCGCTGTCGCGGCACGCCGAGATCGGTGCGCTCGAGACGGAGATCGCCGACCTCACCGACCGCTTCGAGACCCGCAAGCTCGTCGACCGGGCGAAGAGCCTGCTCATGTCGAACATGGGGCTCACCGAGCCCGAGGCGTTCCGCTGGATCCAGAAGACGTCGATGGACCGGCGTCTGACGATGCGCGAGGTCGCCGAGACCGTCCTCAGCCAGATCGGCAACAAGGGCTGATCCGAACTCCAGCGGCCAGGCCCCGGGCTCAGCGCTGCGAGCGGGCTCAGCCCTGCGAGCGCTGCGCGAGGACGAAGTTCGTGATCCGCACGATCGACAGCAGCTTCCCGTCCGCGTTCGTCATCTTCACCTCGTGGCTGATGAGCGTGCGCCCGTGGTGGAGGACCTCCGCGCGGCCGTAGACCCAGCCCTCGCGAATGGGCCGCAGATGGGTGGCGTTGAGATCGACTCCGACGACGTCGTGCCCGTTCGCCAGCAGGTACGAGTGCATCGACCCCAGGGTCTCCGCGAGCACGACGTGCGCCCCGCCGTGGAACAGCCCGGCCGGTTGCAGATTGCCCTCCACCGGCATCCGGGCGGAGAACCAGTCGTAGCCCATGTCGAGGAACTCGATGCCGCACCGCTCGACGAGCGTGCCCGGAGTGCGGCCGGCGTTGTACTCCATGAGGCGGCGGTAGTCCTCGGGGGCGAGCCCCGGCTCCATGCGCGGTCGATCGTGTGCGGTCATTCCTACTCCTTGCTCCGGGCAGCCGAACGGGTGCGTCGAGGTGGGTGCGGGGCGTGCGGGGACGCGAGGCGCTAGGCTGGCAGGGTGAGTACGGATACCCGCAGACTGCTGCTGATCGACGGCCACTCCCTGGCCTACCGCGCCTTCTACGCCCTGCCGGTGGAGAACTTCTCCACCACCACGGGCCAGTCCACGAACGCCGTCTACGGCTTCGTGTCCATGCTCATCAATGTACTCGCCTCCGAGGAGCCCACCCACATCGCGGTCGCCTTCGACCTCGGCCGCGAGACCTTCCGGCTCGAGGAGTACCCGGAGTACAAGGCCGGCCGGGCGAAGACCCCGCCGGAGTTCCACGGCCAGGTCGAGCTCATCCAGGACCTGCTGCGCGCCCTCGCCGTGCCGGTGGTGACGAAGGAGGGCTTCGAGGCCGACGACGTGCTCGCCACCCTCGCCGTGCAGGGCACCGCCGCGGGGATGGAGACCGGGATCGTCACCGGGGACAAGGACTCCTTCCAGCTGGCCTCGCCGAGCGTGACGATCCTCTACCCCAAGCGCGGGGTGAGCGAGCTCGCCCGGATGACCCCGGAGGCCATCGAGGACAAGTACGGCGTGAGCCCGGAGAACTACCGGGGGCTCGCGGCGCTCGTGGGGGAGAAGGCCGACAATCTGCCCGGTGTGCCCGGCGTCGGCGACAAGACCGCGGCGAAGTGGTTGACGAAGTACGGCGACCTCCCCGCGGTCCTCGCCGCCGCGGACGACATCGGCGGGAAGGCCGGGGAGAACCTGCGCGCCCACCTGTCCGAGGTCGAGCGCAACCATCGCCTCAATCGGCTCGTCACCGACCTCGAGCTCGCCACCTCGGCGGCGGAGGCGGTGCGCGGAGAGGCCGACCGGGAGGCCGTCGAGGCGCTGCTCGACCAGCTCGAGTTCCAGGTCCTCGGGCGCCGCCTCGAACCGCTGCTCGGCGCCGCCGCGGCACCGGCGGCCGACGCGGAGATCCCCGTCCCGCGCCTCGTCGACGCCGCCGGGCTCGTCGAGTTCGTCTCCGGGCTCGACGCCGAGGCGCCGGTCGGGGTCGCCACCGACGCGCGCTTCGAGCTCGGCCTCGGCACCGTCGACGCGATCGGGATCGCGCAGGGCGATGCGGCCGTCGCCGCCGACCTCACGACACTCGACCCTGCGGCCGTCGACGCGCTGTCGGAGCTGCTCGGCTCGCATCCCGGACTCGTGCTCCACAGCGCCAAGCCGCAGCTCAAGGCGCTCGCCCAGGCCGGGTACCCGCTGCCGCACCTCGCGCTCGACACCGAGATCGCCGCGTACCTGCTCGTGCCCGACCAGCGGACCTACGAGC
The DNA here is from genome assembly GCF_023072605.1 of Brevibacterium sp. R8603A2. Lineage (NCBI taxonomy): Bacteria > Bacillati > Actinomycetota > Actinomycetes > Micrococcales > Brevibacteriaceae > Brevibacterium > Brevibacterium sp. R8603A2. The sequence continues at coordinate 170,032 of NZ_JALLGN010000004.1, read as the reverse complement.
TCGCCGATCTCTGCACCCGCTACTGCGGGTTCAGCCCCGCCGTCGCGGAGGACGAGCCCGAGGCCGGCACGCTCGACCTCGGGCCGGCGGACGCCGCGAGCGCGCTCACCGGCATCGGCCGGAGCGCCTGGGCAGTGCTCCCCCTCGCCGCGGTGCTCCGGGAGCGGATCGAGGCCGCCGGGATGACCGGGGTGCTCACCGACATCGAGATCCCGCTCGTGACGATCCTCGCGCGGATGGAGCTCACCGGGATCGCCGTCGACCGCTCCGGGCTCACCGCGCTCGGGGCCGAGTTCGGCGCCCAGGCCCAGGCGAGCGCGGACGCCGCCTACGCCGCGATCGGCCACGAGGTCAACCTCGGCTCGCCCAAGCAGCTCCAGACGGTGCTGTTCGAGGAGCTCGAGATGCCGCGCACCAAGCGCACGAAGACCGGGTGGACCACCGACGCCGACGCGCTCACCGACCTGTTCGTCAAGACCGGGCACCCCTTCCTCGAGCACCTGCTCGGCTACCGCGACACGACGAAGCTCAAGCAGACCGTCGTCGGGCTCGAGCGGATGGTCGCCGACGACGACCGGATCCACACGACCTACCTGCAGACGGTCGCGGCGACCGGCCGCCTGTCCTCGATCGACCCGAACCTCCAGAACATCCCCGTGCGCACCGACGCCGGGCGGCGCATCCGCGAGATGTTCGTGCCCGCGGCCGGGGACGGCTTCGCCGACCTCGTCACCGCCGACTACTCGCAGATCGAGATGCGCATCATGGCCCATCTGTCGGGCGATGCGGGGCTCATCGACGCGTTCCGGGCCGGCGAGGACCTCCACTCCTTCGTCGGTGCGCGCGTGTTCGACGTGAGCACCGACGCCGTCACCCCGGCGATGCGCTCCAAGGTCAAGGCGATGTCCTACGGGCTCGTCTACGGCCTGTCCGCCTACGGTCTGTCCAAGCAGCTGCGGATCGGCGTCGAGGAGGCGCGCGGCCTCATGGACGAGTACTTCGAGCGCTTCGGCGCCGTCCAGGAGTACCTCGCCGGAGCCGTCGAGTCCGCCCGCCGAGTGGGATACACCGAGACGATGTACGGCCGTCGCCGCTACCTCCCGCAGCTGAGCAGCGACCGCCGCCAGGTCCGCGAGATGGCCGAACGCGCCGCGCTCAACGCCCCGATCCAGGGCACTGCGGCCGACATCATGAAGATCGCGATGCTCCGCGTCGACGCGGCGCTCGCCGAGGCCGGGCTGGCCAGCCGGGTGCTCCTCCAGGTGCACGACGAGATCGTGCTCGAGCTCGCCGACGGCGAGTTCGATGCGGTGGCCGAGCTGCTCGCGACGACGATGGGTGCGGCCGCGGAGCTCGAGGTGCCGCTCGAGGTCAACATCGGCCGCGGCGCGACCTGGCAGCAGGCCGCCCACTGAGGCCGGGCGCCCGCTGCGTCACGGGGCGCAACGGGGCCGGCCGCCTACTTCGGCAGGCGGGTGGAGAAGATCGCGGTGCCGGGCATGACCTGGCCGCGCAAAGGCGACCAGCCGCCCCACGCCGTCCGGTTGTGCTCGGGCCATTCCGGCTCGGTGAGCCCGGAGAGGACGAACCCGGAGTCGACGAGCAGCGAGATCCAGTCGCCCATCGTGCGGTGGTGCTCGGCGTACACCGGGTGCCCGTCCCCGTCGAGCTCGACGTAGGGCGTGCGGTCGAAGTACGAGTACTCGACGGTGAGCCCGGCCTCGCCGGGGACGTCGGGGAACATCCAGCGCACCGGGTGCGTGACGGAGAACACCCAGGTGCCTCCGGGGCGCAGTACGCGCGCGACCTCGGAGAGCACCACCTCGGCGTCCTTGACGAACGGCAGCGCGCCGTAGGACGAGAAGGCCATGTCGAAGCTGCCGGAGGGGAACGGCAGGGCGCGGGCATCGGCCTGGAGGAAGGTCGGCGGCACCGTGGACGGATCGAGCGGGTGCTCGCGCTGGAGCCGGGAGGCCTGCTCGAGCATCCCGGAGGAGAGGTCGACGCCGGTCGCGAGCGCCCCCTGCTCGGCGAGCCAGCGGGAGCACTGGCCGGCGCCGCACCCGACCTCGAGGATCTGCCGGCGGGCGACGTCGCCGAGCAGTCCGACATCGGATTCGTGCACACCCTCGGGACACCACACGAACTCGCTCGCGCCGAGGAAGCTGCCGTGCTCGGCGAGATAGTCCGCGGCCGAGCCGTCCCAGTAGGTGCGGTTGGCCCGGACCGAGGCCTCCTCGTCGATCGCGCGGTACCCCCCGCTGATGATCTCGGGGGAGTATTCGCTGTCGGTCATGGCTTCTCCGTTCCTCGCCCGCGCCGTGCGGGCACTGGGCACCGGGGTGCACGCGGGTGCTGTCAGGTGCTACGATTGATACTGTATGCGCTGTGCTCAGCACGCGCGGTCGTCGTGTCCCATGGTGTCACATCCCGTGTCACTTCCGGTTCGCCTCGGGTTCACCTCTCGGTCCACCGGCAGGTCGATCGCCGGGGCCGCCCACCCGTTGCACGCTCCGGCCGACGGCGAGCGCGTGCATCACGGCACCACCGCAGCACCATCGCGCGGCGCAGCACCTGTCCATCCACACGCACCGAGACCGCCGGCCCCGGCCGACGGGCATCAGTCCATTACGGAGTCCCTACCTTTATGACCACCACCACGCCGGACACGGCGAAGAACGAGCAGATCGCAGTCAACGACATCGGATCTGCGGAAGATTTCCTCGCGGCAGTCGACGAGACCATCAAGTACTTCAACGACGGAGACATCGTCGAGGGAACGGTGGTCAAGGTCGACCGCGACGAAGTTCTGGTCGACATCGGCTACAAGACGGAAGGCGTCATCCTTTCGCGCGAGCTGTCGATCAAGCATGATGTCGATCCCGCCGAGGTGGTCGAGGTCGGAGACGACATCGAAGCCCTGGTCCTCACCAAGGAGGACAAGGACGGACGCCTGATGCTGTCGAAGAAGCGCGCGCAGTACGAGCGCGCCTGGGGCGACATCGAGAAGGTCAAGGACGAAGAGGGCGTCGTCACCGGCACCGTCATCGAGGTCGTCAAGGGCGGCCTCATCGTCGACATCGGACTCCGCGGATTCCTCCCGGCCTCGCTCGTCGAGATGCGCCGCGTGCGCGACCTCGCGCCGTACATCGGCCAGCAGGTCGAGGCGAAGATCATCGAGCTCGACAAGAACCGCAACAACGTCGTCCTCTCCCGCCGCGCCTGGCTCGAGGAGACCCAGTCGGCGGTCCGCCACGACTTCCTGCAGACCCTGCAGAAGGGCCAGGTCCGGCCCGGCGTCGTGTCCTCGATCGTCAACTTCGGCGCCTTCGTCGACCTCGGCGGCGTCGACGGGCTCGTCCACGTCTCCGAGCTCTCGTGGAAGCACATCGACCACCCGAGCGAGGTCGTCACCGTGGGCGACGAGGTCACCGTCGAGGTCCTCGACGTCGACATGGACCGCGAGCGCGTGTCCCTGTCGCTCAAGGCCACCCAGGAAGATCCGTGGCAGCACTTCGCCCGCACCCACGTCATCGGACAGATCGTGCCGGGCAAGGTCACCAAGCTCGTCCCGTTCGGTGCGTTCGTGCGCGTCGAGGACGGCATCGAGGGCCTCGTGCACATCTCCGAGCTCGCCGTGCGCCACATCGATCTGCCCGAGCAGGTCGTCAGCGTCGACGAGACCATCTACGTCAAGGTCATCGACATCGACCTCGATCGCCGCCGGATCTCGCTGTCCCTCAAGCAGGCCAACGAGGGCGTCGACCCGGAGGCCGTGGAGTTCCTCGACCCCGCGCTCTACGGCATGACCCAGGAGTACGACGAGGACGGGAACTACAAGTACCCCGAGGGCTTCGATCCGGAGACCCAGGAGTGGTTGGAAGGCTACGAGACCCAGCGCGAGGAGTGGGAGCAGCAGTACGCCGCCGCCCAGGCCCGCTGGGAGGAGCACAAGAAGCAGGTCGCGAAGGCCATCGCGGCCGACGCCGAATCCGGCTCCGAGGCTCCCGCCGAGTCCGGCTCGCAGGCCTCCTCCTCGTACAGCTCGGACGACCGCGCCGACGAGGGCACGCTGGCCAGCGACGAGGCACTCGCGGCTCTCCGCGAGAAGCTCGCGGGCAACTGAGCTCCAGCACAGCACCCCTGAAGGGCTCCCGGACGACCGTCCGGGGGCCCTTCGGCCGTCCCCGGCTCCCGCGCGGGCCGGTGCGCGCGTGGCTCCTCTACGCGCTCGTCCTCGTCCTCGCCTCGCTCACCGTGTTCGGCGAGGTCATCGCGCACCCGGGCACGCGGGTGTTCGCGGACAACGACGACACCTCGCTGTTCATCTGGTGGCTCGCCCACGCCGCCGACGTCGTCGCCGGCTGGTTCGGCCAGGGCTCGGGGGAGCGGCACCTCCTCTACTCGACCTCGATGCACCACCCGGCCGGGGTCAACGGCGGCTGGAACACCACCGTCCTCGGGCTCGCCCTGCCGCTCGTCCCGGTGACCTGGCTCGCCGGGCCCGTCGTCGCCTACAACCTCGCGATCATCGCCGCGCCGGTCGCCTCCGCGCTCGCCGCCGCCGCCCTCGTCCACCGCTTCGTGCCGCGTCTCCCGGCGTTCGTCGGCGGGTTCGCCTACGGCTTCTCCACCTACCTCGTGTCGCAGGCCTCGGGCCATCTCAACCTCGCATTCGCGGTCCTGCCGCCGCTCGTCGCGCTCGGCATCGTCGAGCTCCTGCGCACCGGTCCGCGCCGCCGCCCGGTGGTCACCGGCGTGTGGCTCGGGTGCGCGATCGGGTGGCAGTTCTACGTCTCGACCGAGCTCCTGGCCGGGACCTTCCTCGCCGCCGTGTGCCTGCTGCTCGCCATGCTCGTGTGCGCGCCGCGCATCCTCGCCCGCGCCGGCCTGCAGCTCCTCGGCGGGGGCCTGCTCGCCGCGGGCATCGCCGTGCTCATCGGCACGCCGCTGCTGCTCGCGATGTTCACCCTGCCCGGGGCGCCCGGGCAGACGATCCGTCCCCACGGCGTGTGGAACAACGACCTCCTCGACCCGCTGGTCCCCGGCGCCTACACGCTGCTCGGCGGCGGCCCCACCCCGATCCCGCGGCAGCTCGGCCTCGACCCATCCGAGATCGGCGGCTACACCGGAATCGTGTGGCTCGTCTGCGCTGCCCTCACGGTGCTCGCGCTGCACCGCTCGACGCGGTACGGCACGCTCGTGCGCGTCACCGCCCTCGCCGGCCTTCTCGTCTGGCTGCTGTCCATGGGCGCGCCGTGGTACGTGTGGGGCCGCCCGGTGTGGGAGCACACGCCGTTCCGTCTCGTCGAGCTGCTCCCCGTGCTCGGCAACGTGCTGCCGATGCGGCTCGCCGTCCACTCCACGCTCGCCCTCTCCGTGCTCCTCGCGCTCGGCCTGTGGCGGTGCCTGCGCAGCCCGCGCCCGGCCCTGCGCCGGCTCGGGCCGATCGCCGCGGCGCTGTCGCTGCTCCTCGTCGCCCCCGGGGCGGTGACCGCACGGCCGATCATCATCCCGGACTTCTACGCCGGCGCCTACGCCGAGGTCATCCCGGCGGGCTCGGTCGTCAAGACCCTGCCGCGGCCGGTGGCGATGGCGACCCCGCACGCCGACGAGGCGATGGTGTGGCAGGCGCTGACCGGGATGCACTACCGGGAGACCGGCGGCTACTTCATCGGCTCCACCCCGGAGAGCCCGATCATCTTCTCCGCGCCTGCGGACCCGCTCGACGCGGTGCTCGACGAGCACCGCGGCTCCCCGCTGCCCGACGGCGCCCGGCCGCGCGGTCGGGAGGCCGTCGACGCGCTGCGCGCGCGCGGCGTCGACTTCGTCGTCATCGCCGTCGACGGCGCCCACCTGCCGCACGAGGCCCTCGCGATCGCGCAGCACACCTCGCGGGCCGCCGGCGCCCCGTACCTCGAGATCGACGGCGTCTACCTCATCGATCTGCGCTGACCCATCGATCTGCGCTGACCCATTGCACGCGGGATACGCTGGGGCCATGCTGCTCATCGGACTCACCGGCGGAATCGGCGCCGGCAAATCGACCGTCGCCCGTGTGCTCGAGCAGGCCGGGGCCGCGATCGTCGACGCCGACGCGATCGCCCGCGAGGTCGTCGCCCCCGGCGCACCGGCGCTGCAGGAGCTCGTCACCGCGTTCGGCCCGGACATCCTCACTCCCGAGGGCGCTCTCGACCGCCCGGGGCTCGCGGCCGTCGCCTTCGCCGACCGGGCATCGACGCAGCGTCTCAACGCGATCATGCATCCGGCGATCGCGGAGCTGACCGCCGAGCGCTTCCGTGCGCACACCGACCGGGAGCTCGTCGTCCACGACGTCCCGCTGCTCGTCGAGAACGGGATGTCCGCGCGCTACCACCTCGCGCTCCTCGTCGACGTGCCGGCCGAGGTGCGGCTCGAGCGGCTCGTCGACTCCCGCGGGATGGACCGGGCCGACGCCGAGCGACGGATCGCCGCGCAGGCCAGCGATGTGCAGCGGTACCGGGCCTGCGACGTCGTCATCGACAACGCGGGGGAGCAGGCTGCGACCGCCGCTGCCGTCGAGCGCCTCGTGGACGAGCGCCTGCTGCCCTTCTCCCGGAACCTCGCCGCCGCCCGCCCCGCGCCCCGGGAGCAGGCAGCGAGGAACGGCGCTCCGGAGGACCCGCGCGAGCGTGCGTGGGCGGTCGAGCGCCTCACCGCCCGGATCCGTCACGCGTGTGCGGAGGCCGGCGTGGAGATCGAGTCCGTGGAGCGCACCGACGACGCGGCCGCCGGCGCGATCGCCCTCACCGCGGTGCCGGGCGCGGGGGAGTCGGAGGAGCGTTTCGGTGCCGCGCTGGGCGCGGCGGGCTTCCCGCCGGTCCCGGCGGGTGCGGCGGAGACGCCCGGACAGCAGTCCGCCCGGAGCCTGCATCGCAGTGCGGACCCCGGGCGGCCGGCCGATGTGGAGCTCAGCCGAGCGATGCGGTGAGGTGGATGTCGACGCCCTTGAGGGCCTTCGACACCGGGCAGTCCTTCTTCGCCTTCTGCGCGATCGTGTCGAAGTCCGCCGCCGACATCCCCGGCACCCGGCCGACGACGACGAGGTGGATGTCGGTGATGCCCTTCTCCGGGGAGAAGGAGACGTCGGCCCCGGTGGTGATCTCCTCCGGCGGGGTGCCGTTCTGTGCGAGCGCGTTCGACAGCGCCATCGAGTAGCAGGCGGAGTGCGCCGCCCCGATGAGCTCCTCCGGGTTCGTCACCCCGTTGATCGCGGTCTCGGCGCGGCCGGCCCAGGACAGGGTCATCGAGGCCGCGGCCGAGGAGTCGAGGGACACCGTGCCGGTGCCCTCTGCCAGGGTGCCGTGCCAGGTGGTGTGCGCCTTGGAGACGATCGCGTTCGCTGCGGGGGCCATGGGGTTCCTCGTTCCTTCGAGTCGGGATGTGCGGGGTCGGCGACCCTGAATGGAGTCTACTGGGCAGGACTCGTGGAGGCCTCCCGGCGGCCCCGGATGTAACGGGTGTGAAAATTTCCTCCGTGTCGGGCCCCGCGCGGGTCGAATGTGTGGTGATATTCATCACATCCCCTGCGGGGGCTGACATGGGCACGGCGCCCGTGATCGAAGGAGGCTGAACATGGCTGTGACACAGCGGACGAGGCGTGCAGCGCGTCTCTCGGCATCGGTGGCGATGGGCGCAGTGGTCGCTCTCGTCGCCACGGCGTGCGCGACGGGCGGGGGCTCGGAGGGATCCGGCGGCGAATCGGGCGGCGGAGGCGAGGGCGGAGCGCTGAAGATCGGCACCCTGCTGCCGCAGACCGGTGCGCTCGCGTTCCTCGGACCCCCGGAGATCGCCGGGGTCGACCTCGCGATGAAGGAGATCAACGAGGCCGGCGGCATCAACGGCGAGGACGTGGAGATCATCCACCGCGACTCCGGCGACACGACGACGAACCTCGCGACGCAGTCGACGACGGACCTCCTCAACCAGGACGTGTCGGCGGTCGTCGGACCCGCCTCGTCCGGTGTGGCGAAGACGGTGATCAACCAGATCACCGGCGCCGGTGTCATCCAGTTCTCCCCGGCGAACACCTCGCCGGACTTCACCGACTGGGACGACGACGGCTTCTACTGGCGGACCGCGCCCTCGGACGTGCTCCAGGGCCAGGTGCTCGGGAACTTCATGGTGTCCCAGGGCGCCTCGAACATCGGGATGATCGTCCTCAACGATGCCTACGGCACCGGTCTGGCCGCGAACATCCGTGAGACCGTCGAGGCCGCCGGCGGCACCATCGCCGTCGAGTCGATGTTCAACGAGGGAGATTCGCAGTTCACCTCGCAGGTCGACGAGGTCGTCGGGGCGGACCCGGATGCGATCGCGGTGATCACCTTCGACCAGGCGAAGTCGATCGTGCCGCTGCTGACCTCGAAGGGGATCAGCGCGGACCAGCTGTACTTCGTCGACGGCAACATCGCGGACTACAGCGCGGACTTCGATCCCGGCACCCTCGAGGGCGCCTACGGCACGCAGCCCGGCTCGTTCGCGCAGGACGACTTCAAGGAGCGGCTGGCGGAGGTCGACGACGCGCTCACCGTGTGGAACTACGCGGGCGAGTCCTACGACGCCACCGTGCTCCTCGCGCTCGCCGCGGCGCAGGCGGGGTCGACCGACCCGGCCGCGATCCGCGACGAGCTCCAGGCGGTGTCGCGCGACGGCGAGAAGTGCACCGAGGTCGCGCAGTGCCTCGAGCTCATCGAGGCCGGCACCGACATCGACTACGACGGCATCTCCGGACCGGTGACGATGTCGGAGAACGGCGATGTCACCGAGGCGACGATGGGCATCTACAAGTTCGACGGCGAGAACCGCCCGCAGCCGGACATGGAGGAGCAGGGCTCGCTCGAATGAGTCCGCGCCTCCTGCGGGAGCACATCTGAGCACAGCGGGTGGGGCGGCCGTCGATCCGACGGCCGCCCCTCTCGTGTGCGCCGTGCGCGTGTGCGCTCAGTGCTCGTGTGCTCAGTGCGGACCGGGCTGCGTCCCCGGCGCCGCGCCTGCCGCCGTGCCGTGGTCCGGGCCGTGGTCCTTCCCGTCGACCTTCTCGGCGAGGTCGCCGAGGTAGAGCTCGATGACCTTGGGGTCGCCCAGGAGATCCCGGCCGGTCCCGGTGTGCGAATCGCGGCCCTGGTCGAGCACGTAGCCGCGGTCGCAGATCTGCAGGCAGCGCCGCGCGTTCTGCTCGACCATGATGACGCACACCCCGGCCCGGTTGATCTCGTGGACGCGGAGGAACGCCTCGTCCTGCTTGACCGGGGACAGGCCCGCCGAGGGCTCGTCGAGGAGGAGCACGGCGGGATCCATCATGAGCGCGCGCGCCATCGCGACCATCTGCCGCTCGCCGCCGGACAGCGAGCCGGCCCGCTGGGTGCGGCGCCGGCCGAGCTCGGGGAACAGCGTCGTGACGTAGTCGAAGCGCTCGTCGAACTGCTTCGCGCGCAGATAGATCCCCATCTGCAGGTTCTCCTCCACCGTCAGGGTGGTGAAGACGTTCTCCGTCTGCGGGACGAAGCCGAGCTCGCGCTTGACGAGGACGTTGGCCTTGAGCCCGGTGAGGTCCTCCCCGCGCACCCGCACGGTGCCGGAGTGGACCTTGACGAGGCCGAACATCGCCTTGAGCAGCGTCGACTTGCCGGCGCCGTTGGGGCCGATGATGCCGATGAGCTCGCCCGGCCGGGCCTCGATGCTGCACCCGTTGAGGATGTTGACCCCGGGCAGGTAGCCGGCGACGAGGTCGGTGACGGTGACGACCGGCTCCCCGGCAGTGTCCGGGCCCGGTGTCTGGGCGGTGTGCGGTGCGGCGGTCATGGGGTGTCCTTCGGGTCGGTGGGGGAGGCGGGCGGCTCGCCGGCGGGGTCCTCGTCCTGTGCGAGGCTGTGCTCGAGCGCGGCCACCCCGGCGGAGTCGCCGAGGTCGACGTCGTGGTGGGCGCCGAGGTAGGCGTCGATGACGGCCGCGTCCTGCATCACGGTGTCCGGCGGGCCCTCGGCCACGATCCGGCCCTCGGCCATGACGATGACCCAGTCGGCGATGTGCCGGACCATGTGCATGTCGTGCTCGACGAAGAGGACGGTCATGCCCTCGGCCTTGAGGTTGATGATGTGGTCGAGGAGCGACTGCTTGAGCGCCGGGTTGACGCCGGCCATCGGCTCGTCGAGCATGACGAGCACCGGGTCGGTCATGAGCGCGCGCGCCATCTCGAGGAGCTTGCGCTGGCCGCCGGACATGCTCGCGGCGTAGTCCTCGCGCTTCGCGTCGAGCTTGAACCGGCGCAGCAGGTCATCGGCCCGCTCGGTGATCTCGGCCTCGCGCCTGCGCCACAGCCACGGGAGGAGAGCGGTGTGGATCCGCTCCCCGGGCTGCCGCGACCCGCCCAGGCGCATGTTCTCGATCACCGAGAGCTTCCCGAGCACCTTGGTGAGCTGGAAGGTCCGCACCATGCCGAGGCGCGCCACGCGGTGCGGGCGCATCCCGGACAGCTGGTGCCCGTCGAACGACCACGAGCCGGACTGCGGGGTGTCGAAGCCGGTGAGGAGGTTGAACAGGGTCGTCTTGCCGGCGCCGTTCGGGCCGATGAGCGCGGTGATCTTGTGGCGCGGGATCTCCACGTGGTCGACGTCGACGGCCTTGATCGCCCCGAACTGGCGGGTGATCGAGTCGCCGACGATGATCGGGTCGCGCTTCGCGCAGCCCGGCCCGGAGGCGTCCCCGGCGACGATCGGGCGCTCGTCGAGCATGTACTCGCTCGTCGTCCAGTGCGCGTACTCGTCGGGGTGCGCTCCGGTCCCGGCGTCGGGCCCGGGGCGCGGGGTGTCGGTCTGGGCGTTCACGAGAACACCAGCTCCTTCCGGTTGCCGAGGATGCCCTGCGGCCTGAAGATCATGAGCATCATGAGCGCGACGCCCACGAGGATGTAGCGGAGCTGACCGGCCTGCACGGTGGTGATGAACGTCACCGTGCCGGACTCGACGAGCCCGGTGAGGATGCCCTGGGTGAGCGAGAGCACGACCCAGAAGATCATCGCGCCGAGGATCGGGCCGAGCACGGTCGTCATGCCGCCGAGCAGCAGGCAGGTCCAGAGGAAGAACGTCAGCTCGGTGCCGAAGTTCGCCGGCTGCACCGACCCGGTGTTGAGGACGAAGATCATGCCGGCCAGGCTGCCGAGCACGCCGCCGAGCATGAGCGCCTGCATCTTGTACGAGAAGACGTTCTTGCCGAGCGAGCGGACCGCGTCCTCGTCCTCGCGGATGCCCTTGAGCACGCGGCCCCAGGGGGAGCGCATGAGGAGCCAGATGAGGACCGCGCAGACGGCGACAGCGGCCCAGGACACGATGAGCATCCACAGCGTGCGCGAGGAGATCACGGTGAAGCCGAGCGAGTAGCTGCCCGACGGGATCGGGCTGAGGTCGTAGAACCCGCCCTCGAAGGCGGCGAGTCCGTTGGCGGAGCCGGTGACGTCGGTGAGCTCGTTCGTCGTCACGACGTAGCGGATGATCTCCGCCGCCGCGATCGTGACGATCGCGAGGTAGTCGGCGCGCAGCCGCAGCGTCGGGATGCCGAGCAGCGCGGCGAGCGCGAGCGAGCACACGAGGGCGACGAGGAACGCCGCCCACAGCGGGGCGCCGAAGGTGAGGACCGCGATCGCGAAGCCGTAGGCGCCGACGGCCATGAAGCCCGCCTGGCCGAAGTTGAGCAGGCCCGCGTAGCCGAAGTGCACGGCGAGGCCGAGCGCGCCGAGCGCGTAGGCGGCGGTGATGGGGTTGAAGAACTCCCACAGGGCGTTGGTGAGGATGCTGGAGAAATCCATGATGATGACCTCGGACCGGCGTCAGCCGATCCTCTCCTTTCGTCCCAGGATCCCCTGGGGTCGGAACACCAGGACGAGGATCATGATGACCAGCGCGCCCACGTACTTGAGGTCCGCCGACAGCCAGATCGTCGAGATCTCGACGAAGATCCCCACGATGAGCGAGCCGACGAGCGCCCCGAACACCGTGCCGAGACCGCCGAGCGTGACCGCGGCGAACATCATGAGGAGGATCTGCTGGCCCATGTTGAAGGTGACGCCGGGCCGGTAGTACGCGTAGAGGATGCCGCCGAGCGCGGCGAGCGCGGCGCCGGTGATCCAGATGATCCGGATCACCCGGTCGACGTCGATGCCCGAGGCCGAGGCGAGCGCCGGGTTGTCGGCCACCGCGCGGGTCGCCTTGCCGATCTTCGACTTCATGAGGAGCAGGGAGACGATGATGACGACGGCGAGCGCGACGAGCATCGACACGAGGTTGTTCCGCGTGATCGAGAACGGGCCGAGGTCGAACACCGGGCCCTGCGCGTACGGGAGCTGGCGGGTCGAGCCGCCGAAGAAGAACTGGAGGATGTAGCGCACCGTCAGCGCGAAGCCGATCGACACGATCATCATCGGCACGAGTCCGGCGCGCCGGCGGCGCAGCGGCCGCCACAGGAGCGTGTCGTTGAGGTAGCCGTAGAGGCCGCCGCCGGCGACCGCGGCGATGATCGCCAGCCACATCGGCAGGCCGAGCGCGGCGAACGCGAAGGCGAGCACCGCGCCGAGGGTGACCGTCTCGCCGTGGGAGAAGTTGTTGAGCCCGGTGGTGCCGAGGATGAGGTTGAGGCCCACCGAGCACAGCGCGAGGATGAGGCCGAAGGTCAGGCCCGCGAGCGCGCGCTCGCCGAGCACGACGCCGAAGGCGCGGCCGCCGGTGCCGGTGTCCGTGGTGGTGCCCGGCGCCGCGGTCTCCCCGGCGGTCGGCGGGGAGGAGGGCACCGCGGTGGTGTCGTCGGCGCCCGAGGGGGCCGGGGCCGCCGCGGCACCGCCGCCGGCGCCGAACTGGAAGATCACCCCGGCGCGCGTTGTGTTGCCGAAGGACACCTCCCGCGGGTTCTCCTGGCCGTCGGCGAGGCTCACCCCGTCGGGGAGCGTCGACTCGTCGAGCTCGACGGAGTACGTGCCCTTGGCGGGCACCTCGATCTGCCAGCGGCCGTCGTCCTCGGAGGTGGTCTCGACGGTGCCGGCGTCGCCGGTCGCGGTGATCCGGACGCCGGCGAGGGGTTCGCCCTCGGTCCGCAGCGAGCCGGAGATCACCGGGGCGGTGCCGCCGGCGAGGGTGTCGGTGGCGGCGACGGCGGATGCCGCCGCGGGGCCGGCGAGGAACCCGCCGAGGATCGCCAGCAGCCCGAGGGCGAGCGCGACGAGTGCCGTCCGCTTCCACCTGGGCCGACGCACGAGATCGTGTGTCACGGTATGTGCCTTCCTGGTCCACGCGCCCCGGCTCACTTCGGTGTGATGTGAGTCACAGGACAGGTGCTGAACTGGATTATGGCACACGGAACGTTTCGCGCCGTTTTCCGGCGGATCACGACTTGGCATCGGCCCCGCGGCAGGTGCGGCCGGGGTGCGCGCGACCGGTGGGGAGCCTCGTGCGGAGCGTCGTGCAGAGCGTCGTGCCAAGGGCTGTGCCGGGGGAGTGTCCGAGCCCGGCGGTAGGGTGCTCCTATGAGCTCCGCCGACGCCCCCACGCCCCCCGACACCCGCCCGCGGACCGCGCCCGAGCGTCCGGTCCCGCGGATCGGCCACCGGCCCGAGGTCGAGCGCTCGGTGGCGCCCTTCGAGGTCGTCAGCGAGTACTCGCCGGCCGGCGACCAGCCCGCCGCGATCGCGGAGATCGCCCGCCGCCTCGACGCCGGCGAGAAGGACGTCGTGCTCCTCGGCGCCACCGGCACCGGCAAGTCGGCGACCACCGCGTGGCTCATCGAGCAGGTGCAGCGGCCCACGCTGATCATGGCGCCGAACAAGACGCTCGCCGCGCAGCTCGCCAACGAGTTCCGGCAGCTTCTGCCCCACAACGCCGTCGAGTACTTCGTGTCGTACTACGACTACTACCAGCCGGAGGCCTACGTCCCGCAGACGGACACCTTCATCGAGAAGGACTCCTCGGTCAACGACGAGGTCGAGCGGCTCCGCCACTCCGCGACGAACTCGCTGCTCACCCGGCGGGACGTCGTCGTGGTGTCCACGGTGTCGTGCATCTACGGCCTCGGCACCCCGGAGGAGTACGTCGACCGGATGGTGTCGCTGCGGGTGGGCCAGGAGTGGGACCGCGACGCGCTCCTCAAGCGCTTCGTGTCGATGCAGTACGCGCGCAACGACCTCGCCTTCACCCGCGGCACCTTCCGGGTGCGCGGGGACACGGTGGAGATCATCCCGCAGTACGAGGAGCTCGCGCTGCGGATCGAGTTCTTCGGCGACGAGATCGAGGCGCTCTACACCCTCCACCCGCTCACCGGGGAGATCGTGCGCGAGGAGGAGATCGTCCACATCTTCCCCGCCAGCCACTACGTCGCGGGGGAGAACCGGATGGGCCGGGCGATCTCCGACATCGAGCACGAGCTCCAGGAGCGGCTCGCCGAGCTCGAGGGGCAGAACAAGCTCCTCGAGGCGCAGCGCCTCAAGATGCGCACCTCCTACGACCTCGAGATGATGCAGTCGATGGGCTTCACCTCGGGGATCGAGAACTACTCCCGCCACATCGACGGGCGCGCCCCGGGCACCGCCCCCAACTGCCTGCTCGACTACTTCCCGGAGGACTTCCTCCTCGTCATCGACGAGAGCCACGTCACCGTGCCGCAGATCGGCGGCATGTACGAGGGCGACATGTCCCGCAAGCGCACCCTCGTCGAGCACGGCTTCCGGCTGCCGAGCGCGCTCGACAACCGGCCGCTGAAGTTCGACGAGTTCCTCGACCGGGTGGGGCAGGCGGTGTACCTCTCCGCGACGCCGGGGGACTTCGAGCTCGAGCGCGGCGACGGAGTGGTCGAGCAGATCATCCGGCCCACCGGGCTCGTCGACCCGAAGGTCGTCGTCAAGCCCACGCGCGGGCAGATCGACGACCTGCTGGCGGAGATCCGCGACCGGGTCGAGCGCGACGAGCGGGTGCTCGTCACCACCCTGACGAAGAAGATGGCCGAGGACCTCACCGACTACCTCCTCGAGCACGAGGTCAAGGTCCAGTACCTCCACTCCGACGTCGACACGCTGCGCCGCGTCGAGCTCCTCACCGAGCTCCGCGCCGGCGAGTTCGACGTGCTCGTCGGCATCAACCTGCTGCGCGAGGGCCTCGACCTGCCCGAGGTGTCGCTCGTCGCGATCCTCGACGCGGACAAGGAGGGCTTCCTCCGCTCGGGCAAGTCCCTCATCCAGACGATCGGCCGCGCGGCGCGCAACGTGCGCGGCGAGGTCCACATGTACGCCGACACGATCACCCCGTCGATGCGGTTCGCGATCGACGAGACCGACCGCCGGCGCGAGATCCAGATCGCCTACAACACCGAGCACGGGATCGACCCGAAGCCGCTGCTCAAGAAGATCGCGGACATCACCGAGCGGCTCCAGCGCGAGGACGAGGACACCCGCGAGCTCCTCACCGAGTTCGACTACGGCAAGGGCCGGCGCGGCTACACAGCGACCCTGAGCGACGAGCAGCGCGGCCGCGCGGCCGACGGGGGCTCGCTGCGCCCGCCCTCAGCGGACCTCGCCGAGCTCATCGCCGGGCTCACCGACCAGATGCACACCGCGGCCGCGGAGCTCCAGTTCGAGCTCGCCGCGCGGCTCCGCGACGAGCTCGCCGACCTCAAGAAGGAGCTGCGCCAGATGCAGCGGGAGGGCCACGGCTGAGCCCCGGCCCGCCGCCGGCTGGGCGCCGGGCCCGGCCGACTGCGCTACACTGACTCCTGCTGTTGATGAGGGAGTATCCTCAACGCTGCGTTCGTCAGCACGCCCCCGTCCGCACGGGGGCCGGACGCAGAGGCCTGGCGGGTGCGCACGCACCGCAGGCGGAGAGACTCGTGGCGGCCGACCTCATGGCGTCCTGCGCACCGCAGCCCCTCCCCGCGGCCGCGCGCCGGACGCCTCCCCGCTACGGAAAGGCACGGCTCCGGCATGGAGATCACCTGGTTGACCTGGACGGTGACGATCATCGTCATCGTCGCGCTCCTCGCATTCGACTACTTCTTCCACGTGCGCAAGGCGCACACCCCGACGATCCGCGAGGCCGCGGTGTGGTCGGCGATCTACGTCGGCCTCGCGCTCGTCTTCGGACTCGTGTTCTTCGCCTTCGGCGACACCACGCACGCGGTCGAGTACTACGCCGGCTACCTCACCGAGAAGGCGCTGAGCGTCGACAACCTCTTCGTGTTCCTCGTCATCATGGCGAGCTTCCAGGTGCCGCGCGACTACCAGCAGAAGGTGCTCCTCTTCGGCATCACCTTCGCGCTGATCTCGCGCACCGTGTTCATCCTCATCGGCGCCGTCGCGATCGAGATGTGGTCCGACGTGTTCTACCTCTTCGGACTCTTCCTCATCCTCATCGCCGGCCAGCAGCTCAAGGGCGAGCTCACCGGCGACAAGGAGGAGGACGAGGCCGACAACTTCATGGTCCGGATGGCGAAGAAGTTCCTCCCCGCCTCCGACACCTACGACGGCGACAAGCTCTTCACCATGGAGAACGGCAAGAAGGTGCTCACCCCGATGCTCCTCGTCATGGTGGCGATCGGCGCCACCGACATCCTCTTCGCCTTCGACTCGATCCCCGCGATCTACGGCCTCACCCAGGAGCCGTACATCGTGTTCACCGCGACCGCGTTCTCGCTCATGGGCCTGCGCCAGCTCTACTTCCTCATCGACGGCCTGCTCGACCGCCTCGTCTATCTCGCCTACGGCCTCGCCGCGGTGCTCGGCTTCATCGGCATCAAGCTCATCCTCCACGCGCTCCACGAGAACAACCTGCCGTTCATCAACGGCGGCGAGAACGTGCCGGTCGCGGAGGTCCCCACGACGACCTCGCTCCTCGTCATCGTCGCGCTCCTCGGGATCACCGTCGTCGCCTCGCTGTGGAGCCCCAAGGGCCGCGCTCTGCGCGCCCTTCAGAACGCCGAGCGCTACTCGCACCGCTACACCGTGCTGCCCGAGGACGCGAGCCCCGAGGAGCGCACGCAGGCGGTGCGGCTCATGGACCGCTGGACGCAGGAGGCCGAGGGGCTCGACCAGAAGTGGCGGGACAGGCTCCTCGACCACAAGGACAAGTACTCGCGCATCATCCGCACCGCGCACGAGACCCGGCTGGCCGCCGCCGAGAGCCGCGGCGCCGACGCCGAGGTGTCCCGCCGGATCGTCGAGCAGGACGGCCCGACGGTCTGATCAGTCCTGCGGGGCGAAGGGCCCGAACACGGGGTTCCAGGTGCGGATGGTCGTCGCCGCGATGACGTCCTCGGCCGCGTACGGGTCCTGCGTGAGGATGTCGACGATGTTCGCCCGCTCGTCGGCGGACAGGATGAGCAGCCCTCCCGGGGTGTCGTCGTCCTCGAGCGGACCGGAGGCGAGCAGCACCCCCGATTCGAGCAGGTTTGCCTGCCAGGCGCGGTGCGCCGGTCGGGCCGCCATCCGGCGCTCGGTGTCGGGGCCGTACTCGTAGGTGACAGCGAAGATCGCCATGTGCTTCTCCAGTCCGGGAGTGGGGAATAATCGGCAGGTGGGCGCCGGTTGTACCACCCGGTGCCCGCACCGCCAGTCTAGACGCCGCCCACGGAAGGAACCCACGTGCCACGCCTGCCGGAGATCCCCGCGGAGTTCGCGGACCCGGACACCGTCCAGGAAGCCTTCCTCGACCACTGCAGCGCGCTCGGCATCACCCTCTACCCGGCTCAGGAGGAGGCGGTGCTCGCCGCGGTCACCGGCGACAACACGATCGTCGCCACCCCGACGGGCTCCGGCAAGAGCATGGTTGCGCTCGCCGCGCTGTTCTCCGGGCTGAGCACCGGGCGGCGGAGCTACTACACCGCCCCCATCAAGGCGCTGGTGAGCGAGAAGTTCTTCGCCCTGACCGAGGCGCTCGGACCGGAGAACGTCGGCATGGTGACCGGCGACTCCGCCGTCAACCCCGATGCGCCGATCATCTGCGCGACCGCGGAGATCCTCGCGAACCAGGCGCTGCGCGAGGGTGCGCTGCTCGACGTCGGGATGGTCGTCATGGACGAGTTCCACTACTTCGCCGACCCGCAGCGCGGCTGGGCCTGGCAGGTCCCGCTGCTCCTCATGCCGCAGGCCCAGTTCGTCCTCATGTCCGCCACCCTCGGCGACGTGTCCCGGATCGCCGGCGACCTCGAGGAGCGCACCGGCCGGCCCACCACCCTCGTGACCTCGGTCGATCGCCCCGTTCCGCTCGAGTTCGAGTACTCCGTCGAACCCCTCCACGAGGCGCTCCACGCCCTCGTGCGGCGCGGTCGCGCCCCCGTCTACGTCGTGTCCTTCGCGCAGGCGCAGGCCGTCGAGCTCGCCGGCTCGATCGTCAGCGCGAACCTCACCACGCGGGAGGAGCGGGCGGCGATCACCGCCGAGATCAGCGGCTTCCGGTTCGGCGCCGGTTTCGGCACCGTCCTCAAGCGCCTGCTGACGCACGGCATCGGCGTGCACCACGCCGGCATGCTCCCGAAGTACCGGCGGCTCGTCGAGCAGCTCGCCTCCGCCGGCCTGCTCACGGTGATCTCCGGCACCGACACGCTCGGGGTCGGCATCAACGTGCCGATCCGGACCGTGCTCTTCACCGGTCTGACGAAGTTCGACGGGCGGCGCATGCGCCGCCTCCACGTCCGCGAGTTCCAGCAGATCGCCGGGCGCGCCGGCCGCGCCGGGTACGACACCGTGGGCTACGTCGTCGTGCAGGCCCCCGAGCACGTCATCGAGAACACGAAGGCCCTCGCGAAGGCCGGGGACGACCCGAAGAAGCGCCGGAAGGTGACGAAGAAGCAGCCCCCGGCGGGCTTCGTGTCGTGGTCGGAGAAGACCTTCGAGCACCTGACGACCGGCCGGCCGGAGGAGCTCACCTCGCGGATGCGGATCACGCATGCGACGATCATCAACCTGCTGTCCCGGCCGGGTGCGGGCGTGCGCACGATCGCCGATTTCATCGCCTCGACCCATGACACCCCGGAGGTGCAGCTCGACATGCGACTGCGCGCCCTCCACATCGGGCGCGCGCTCCTCACCGCCGGCGTCATCACCCGCACCGTCGACGAGGCCGGGCACGTGAGCTTTCGGCCGCAGACCGACCTCGGGCCGCACTTCGCGCTCAACCAGCCGCTCTCGCCCTTCGCCCACGCCGCGCTCGACCTCTTCGACCGCGAGTCCCCGGACTACGCGATGGACGTGCTGAGCATCATCGAGGCGACGACGTCGATCCAGTACGCGATCCTGCGCGGCCAGCTCGACCGGATCAAGCGCGACGAGCTCGGTGCCCTCAAGGCCGAGGGCGTCGAGTACGAGGAGCGGATGGCCGTCCTCGACGAGCTCACCTACCCGCAGCCGAACGCCGAGGTGCTCACCGCGGCCTTCGACGCCTACGCCGAGACCGCGCCGTGGGTCCGGGAGATCGGGATCGAGCCGAAGTCGGTCGTCGGCGACATGCTCACGCAGGCGATGAACTTCAGCCAGTTCGTCGCCTACTACGGGCTCGCCCGCGTCGAGGGCGGCCTGCTGCGCTACCTCACGGACGTCTTCCGGGCGCTCGTGCAGAACGTCCCGACCGAGGCGCAGACGCCGGAGCTCGAGCAGATCACGGCGTGGCTCGGGGACCTCATCGGACGCGTCGACTCGAGCCTGCTCGAGGAGTGGGAGGCCCTGCGGAACCCGGAGGACCCGGGCCAGGAGAGCCTGCTGCCGCCGCTCGACACCCGGCTGTCGGCCGACGCCCACCGCTTCACCCGGCTCATCCGCAACACGATGTTCCACCGCGTGCTGCTCGCCGAGCGGGCCGACTACGCCCGGCTCGGCGAGCTCGACGGCGCGAGCGGCTGGAACCAGCAGGCCTGGGAGGACGCGATCGAGGACTACTACGCCGAGTACGGCGAACTCGGCATCGACGGCGACGCCCGCAGCGCCGCGCTCGTCGACATCACCCCGGGTCCGGACCACTGGGAGGTGCGACAGGTGTTCGCCGATCCCCGCGGGGACAGGGACTGGGCGATCACCGCCCGCGTCGACGTCGCGGCGAGCGACGAGGCGGACGAGGTCGTCGTCGAGGTGCTCGACGTGGGGCCGATGGCCCCGGCCGGCACCTGAGCGGTCGCGACCGGCATGACGACGGTACACACGATGACGAGGGGGACGCGGGCGGCGCAGGACCCGTGTCCGAGGAGGGGAATAGAGTGACCGATGTGATGGCAGAGCAGACCAGTGGGCGCGCCCGGAGCGCTCGAGGCGTGTCGCACCTCGACACGCTCCGGGTCGAGGGCGCGCGCGCCCACAACCTCAAGAACGTCGACATCGCGATCCCGCGGGACTCGCTCGTCGTCTTCACCGGGTTGTCCGGCTCGGGCAAGTCCTCGCTCGCCTTCGACACGATCTTCGCCGAGGGCCAGCGCCGCTACGTCGAGTCCCTGTCCTCCTACGCCCGGATGTTCCTCGGGCAGATGGACAAGCCCGACGTCGACCTCATCGAGGGCCTGTCCCCGGCGGTGTCGATCGATCAGAAGTCGACCTCGCGCAACCCGCGCTCGACCGTCGGCACGATCACCGAGGTCTACGACTTCCTCCGCCTCCTGTGGGCCCGGATCGGCGTCCCCCACTGCCCGACCTGCGGGGAGCGGATCACCCGCCAGACCCCGCAGCAGATCGTCGACCAGCTCCTCGAGCTGCCCGAGCGCACCCGATTCATCGTCCGCGCCCCGCTGGTCCGCGGCCGCAAGGGGGAGTTCGTCGACCTGTTCGCCGAGCTCCAGGCGAAGGGCTTCGCGCGCGCCGTCGTCGACGGCGAGCAGGTCCAGCTCAGCGAGCCGCCGGTGCTCGCCAAGCAGGTCAAGCACCACATCGCCGCCGTCGTCGACCGCCTCGTCATCAAGGAGGGGATGCGCCAGCGGCTCACCGACTCCGTTGAGACCGCGCTCGCGCTCGCCGACGGCCGGATCGACATCGAGCTCGTCGACGACGGCACCGTGCGCACCTATTCCGAGCACATGTCCTGCCCGAACGAGCACCCGCTGACGATCGACGAGATCGAACCGCGGACCTTCTCCTTCAACTCGCCGTTCGGCGCATGCCCCACCTGCGACGGGATCGGGGTCAAGCTCCAGGTCGACGAGGTGCTCGTCGTCCCCGACGAGGACCTCAGCCTCGCCGAGGGCGCGATCGCGCCCTGGTCGGTGGGCAAGAGCACCGCGAAGTACTTCAACCGGCTCCTCGCCGGGCTCGGGGCGGACCTCGGCTTCGACATGGACACCCCGTGGGCGGAGCTGACGAAGAAGCAGCGCACCGCGATCCTCGAGGGCAAGGACCACAAGGTCCACGTCAAGTACCGCAACCGGTTCGGTCGCGAGCGCACGTACTCGACCGGCTTCGAGGGCGTCTACCAGTACATCCTCCGCAAGCACGGGGAGACCGAATCGGACCACGCGCGGGACCGCTACGAGTCCTACATGCGCGAGGTCCCGTGCTCCGCCTGCCAGGGCACCCGGCTCAAGCCGGAGGCGCTGAGCGTGCGCGTCGCCGGCCGCTCGATCGCCGAGGTCTCCGCGATGGCGCTCGACCAGGCCGGGGAGTTCCTCGGCGGGCTCGAGCTCAGCGGCCGCGACGCGGCGGTCGCCGCACAGGTGATGAAGGAGATCCGGGCCCGCATCGGATTCCTCCTCGACGTCGGGCTCGAGTACCTCAGCCTCGACCGCACCGCCGGCACCCTGTCCGGCGGCGAGGCGCAGCGGATCCGGCTCGCCACCCAGATCGGCTCCGGGCTCGTCGGCGTCCTCTACGTCCTCGACGAGCCGTCGATCGGCCTCCATCAGCGCGACAACCGCCGCCTCATCGAGACCCTCGTCAAGCTCCGCGATCTCGGCAACACGCTCATCGTCGTCGAGCACGACGAGGAGACCATCGAGTCCTCCGACTGGATCGTCGACATCGGCCCCGGTGCCGGCGAGCACGGCGGCGAGGTCGTGTATTCCGGGCCGGTCGCCGGGCTCACCGACGCCGCCCGCTCGATCACGGGCGACTACCTCGCCGGGCGCCGCCGCATCGAGCTGCCCGGCAGCCGCCGCCCGGTCGACGCGAAGCGCGTCGTCACCGTCGAACGCGCCCGGGAGAACAACCTCCGCGACGTCACCGTGAGCTTCCCGCTCGGGGTCCTCACCGCCGTCACCGGGGTCTCCGGCTCCGGCAAGTCGACCCTCGTCAACGACATCCTCTACACCGAGCTGGCGAACAAGCTCAACAACGCCAAGCGGGTGCCCGGGCGCCACAAGCGGGTGCGCGGGCTCGAGCACCTCGACAAGGTCATCCACGTCGACCAGGGGCCGATCGGGCGCACCCCGCGCTCGAACCCGGCCACCTACACCGGCGTGTTCGACCACGTCCGCCGCCTGTTCTCGGAGACCGAGGTCGCGAAGGTCCGCGGCTACCAGCCGGGCCGGTTCTCCTTCAACGTCAAGGGCGGGCGCTGCGAGGCCTGCCACGGCGACGGCACGATCAAGATCGAGATGAACTTCCTCCCCGACGTCTACGTCCCCTGCGAGGTGTGCGAGGGCGCGCGGTACAACCGGGAGACCCTCGAGGCCCGGTTCAAGGGGAAGAACATCGCCGAGGTGCTCGACATGCCGATCGAGGAGGCCGCGGAGTTCTTCGCCGCGGTGCCCGCGATCGCCCGGCACCTCACCACCCTCGTCGAGGTCGGGCTCGGCTACGTGCGGCTCGGCCAGCCGGCGACCACGCTGTCCGGCGGCGAGGCGCAGCGCGTCAAGCTCGCCGCGGAGCTCCAGAAGCGCACCCGGGGGCGCACGGTCTACGTCCTCGACGAGCCGACCACCGGTCTCCACTTCGAGGACATCCGCAAGCTCCTCGGGGTGCTCCAGGGGCTCGTCGACAAGGGCAACAGCGTCATCGTCATCGAGCACAACCTCGACGTCATCGCCTCGGCCGACCACGTCATCGACATGGGGCCCGAGGGCGGGCGCGGCGGCGGCACGGTGATCGCCGAGGGCACCCCGGAGGAGGTCGCGCAGATCGCCGGCTCCTACACCGGGGAGTACCTGGCCGGGCTCCTCGGTCGACGGGCGGGCGGCAGTGGATCCGACTGAGTACCGGCCGCGGCCCGGCGAGATCCCGACCTCGCCGGGCGTCTACCGGTTCCGCGACCCGGACCGCCGGGTCGTCTACGTCGGGAAGGCGAAGAACCTCCGTGCCCGCCTGAACTCGTACTTCGCCAATCCCTCCGGGCTCCACCCGCGGACCTTCGCGATGGTCCACACCGCGGCCTCCGTCGACTGGACCGTCGTCGACACCGAGGTCGAGGCGCTCCAGCTCGAATGGACGTGGATCAACGAGTTCGAACCGCGGTTCAACGTCATGTTCCGCGACGACAAGTCCTACCCGTACCTCGCGCTCACCCTGCGCGACGAGTTCCCGCGCGCCTTCATCACCCGCGGGAAGCGCAAGCCCGGCGTCAAGTACTTCGGGCCCTTCGCGCAGGTGTGGGCGATCCGCGAGACCCTCGACCTGCTCCTCCGGGCCTTCCCCGTGCGCACGTGCACGCCCGGGGTGTTCCGGCGCGCCCAGCGCACCGGGCGGCCCTGCCTGCTCGGCTACATCGACAAGTGTTCGGCCCCCTGCGTGGGCCGGGTGACGCCGGAGGAGCACCGCGGCCTCGCCCGGAGCATCGCGGATTTCATGGGCGGGAACACCGGCCGCTTCATCTCCGCGCGCAAGGAGGAGATGGCCGCCGCCGCCTCCGAGCTCGACTACGAGCGCGCCGCCCGCCTGCGCGACGAGATCGCCGCGCTCGAGAAGGTCCTCGACAAGAGCGCCGTGGTGCTGTCGATGAACGCCGACGTCGACGTCTTCGCCCTCGTCGCCGAGGAGCTCGAGGCCTCCGTGCAGGTGTTCCACGTGCGCGGCGGCCGGATCCGCGGGCAGCGCGGCTGGATCATCGAGCGCCTCCAGGAGCTCGGCCCCGCCGAGCTCATCGCCGACTCCCTCCGGCAGGCGTACACCGATGTCGAGCCCGAGGCGATCCCGCGCGAGATCGTCGTCGACACCCTGCCCGCCGATCTCGACACCGTCACCGCGTGGCTGACGGAGATGCGGGGGTCGCAGGTGAGCATCCGGGTGCCGCAGCGCGGCGAGAAGCGCGCCGTGATGGAGACCGTGGCGAAGAACGCCGAGCAGGCTCTCCAGCTCCACAAGACCCGCCGCGCCTCCGACCTCACCACCCGCAGCGCTTCGCTCACCGAGATCCAGCAGGCGCTCGACCTCGCGGAGCCGCCGCTGCGCATCGAATGCATCGACAACTCCCACACCGGCGGCCAGGACGTCGTCGGCTCGCTCGTCGTATTCGAGGACGGGCTGCCGAAGAAGCGCGACTACCGTCACTTCGCCGTCACCGGGGACGCCGCCCGCGACGACACCGCCGCGATGTACGACGTCGTGTCCCGCCGCTTCTCCCGCTACCTCGAGAGCCTCGTGTCCACCGAGCCCGACGAGCGCTTCGGCTACCGCCCCTCGCTGCTCGTCGTCGACGGCGCGCTGCCCCAGGTGCACGCCGCGGTCGCCGCGCTCGAGGACCTCGGCATCACCGACATCGCCGTCATCGGCCTGGCGAAGCGGCTCGAGGAGGTGTGGGTGCCCGGCGACGAGTTCCCCGTCGTGCTGCCCCGCAACTCCGAGGGCCTGTTCATGCTCCAGCGGATCCGCGACGAGGCCCACCGCTTCGCGATCTCCTACCACCGCAAGCGCCGGGGGAGGAGCATGCGGGCATCCGCCCTCGACGGCATCCCCGGGCTCGGTCCGGCCAAGCGCAAGGCGCTGCTCGCGCGCTTCGGGTCGGTCCGTCAGGTCCGCGCCGCGAGCCCCGAGGAGCTCGCCGGAGCGCCCGGCATCGGTCCGGCGCTCGCCGAGCGCATCCACGCCGCCCTCGGCCCGTCGGAGGCCGCAGGCGGGGAGACCGGGGAGGACCCGGGATCGGATACCGTAGGAGCGGAAGCCACCGCAGCGGAAGGAAGCCCGGATGACTGAGCCGCCGGAGATCGTCGAGACCACCTCGCCCGCGACCGCGCTCGAGGTGCTCGTGCTCACCGGGATGTCCGGGGCCGGGCGCTCGACGGCGGCGAACGCGCTCGAGGACATGGACTGGTACGTCGTCGACAACCTCCCGCCGCAGATGATCGCCCCGCTCGTCGAGCTCGTCGCCCGGGCCGACGGCGCGCTGCCCAAGGTCGCCGTCGTCGCCGACGTCCGTGCCCGCTCGATGTTCTCCGAGCTCGAGCAGGTGCTCGTCGACTACGTGGACCAGGGGATCGGGATCCGCGTCCTGTTCCTCGACGCGAGCGACGAGGTGCTCGTGCGCCGCTTCGAATCGGTCCGACGGCCCCACCCCCTCCAGGGGGACGGCACGCTCATCGACGGGATCGAGGCCGAGCGCCGCGAGCTCGCCCCGCTGCGCAACCGCGCCGACATCACCATCGACACCTCGGACCTCAACGTCCACCAGCTCCGCGCCGAGGTGCGCGCCGCCTTCGGCCAGGACGGCGCCGCTGCGCTCAAGCTCACGGTGATGAGCTTCGGATTCAAGTACGGCATCCCGAAGGACGCCGACCATGTCGTCGACGTCCGCTTCCTCCCCAACCCCTACTGGATCCCGCATCTGCGCGGACTCAACGGCCAGGATGCCCCGGTGTCGGACTATGTGCTGTCCCAGCCGGGCGCGCTGAGCTTCGTCGACCGCTATCTCGCGCTCCTCGACATCATCGTCGAGGGGTATCTCAGCGAGAATCGCTCCTTCGCCACCATCGCGATCGGCTGCACCGGCGGCAAGCACCGCTCGGTGGCGATCGGCGAGCAGCTCGCCCGGCGCCTCGCCGACCGCACCGAGGCCTCGGTGAGCGTCCGGCACCGCGACCTCGGGCGGGAATGAGCATGGACCCGCATCCCGGGCTGATCCGCACCGAGGAGCTGCCCCTCTACCTCAGCCGACCCGCCAAGCAGCCCTCCGGCGGGCCCATGATCGTGTCCTTCGGCGGCGGCCATGGGCTCTACGCCGCGCTGCGGGCCTTCCGGCTGCTCACCGAGAACCTCACCGCGGTCGTCACCGTGGCCGACGACGGCGGCTCCTCGGGCCGGCTCCGCAAGGAGCTCGGCGGGCTGCCCCCGGGCGACCTGCGGATGGCGCTCGCCGCGCTCTGCGACGACGGCGAGTGGGGCCGCACCTGGCGCGACGTCATCCAGCACCGCTTCCAGTCCCGCGGTCCGCTCGACGAGCACTCCGTGGGCAACCTCCTCATCTCCGCGCTGTGGCAGCTCCTCGGGGACCACGTCGAGGGACTCGACTGGATGGCGCGGCTGCTGCGCACCCACGGACGGGTGCTGCCGATGTCCTCCGTCCCGCTCGTCATCGAGGCCGACGTCGCGCTCCGCCCCGGTGGGCCGACGAGCGTGATCCGCGGGCAGTCGCAGCTCGCCGCGACCCCGGGCCGGGTCGACCACGTGCGCCTCGACCCGCAGGCGCCGCCCGCCCGCCGGGAGACGATCGAGGCCGTGCGCGCCGCGCAGGTGCTCAACCTCGGACCCGGGTCCTGGTACACCTCCGTCATGCCGCACCTGCTCGTGCCCGAGCTCGCCGAGGCGATCGTCGCCTCGACGGCCTACAAGTGCCTCACCCTCAACCTGCCCGGGGCACAGGCCGAGACCGCGGACCTCACCCTCGTCGACCACCTCGAATCGCTCCACGCGCACGCCCCGGAGCTGCGCTTCGACGCCGTGCTCGTCGACAGCGCGGCGGCCGCCGACGAACCCGCGCTCGCCCGCGCGGCGGAGCGGCGCTTCGGGGCCCGGCTGTGGTCGCGGCCGCTCGAGTCCCGCCGGCCCCGCGCCCACGACAGCCTCAAGCTCGCGGCATGCTACCGTGATTTGCTCATCGACGCCGGAATCACTGTGGACGAGCAGTGGTGAGGAAGGAACACCCATGGCATTGACCGCACAGGTCAAGGACGAGCTCGCTCGCCTCAGGATCACCCGCACCTCGGCGCGCAAGGCCGAGGTGTCGACCGTGCTGCGGTTCGCCGGGGCGCTCCACATCGTCGCCGGCTCGATCGTCGTCGAGGCCGAGCTCGACACCGGTGCCGTCGCCCGGCGCCTGCGCACCGAGATCAAGGAGCTGTTCGGCCACGTCGCCGAGGTCGTCGTCGTCGGCGCCTCCGGCATCCGCAAGGGCAACCGGTACCTCGTGCGGGTGAGCCAGGACGGTCCGGCGCTCGCCCGTCAGACCGGTCTCATCGACGGCCGGGGGAGGCCCGTGCGCGGGCTGCCCTCCGCGATCGTCAACGGCTCGCTCACCGACTCCCGCGCCGCCTGGCGCGGCGCCTTCGTCGCCCACGGCTCGCTCACCGAGCCCGGTCGCTCGGCGGCCCTCGAGATCACCTGCCCGGGGCCGGAGGCCGCGCTGGCGCTCGTCGGCGCCGCCCGCCGGCTCGGGATCGGGGCGAAGGCCCGTGAGGTCCGCGGGGTCGACCGGGTGGTGATCCGCGACGGCGAGGCGATCGGCGACATGCTCACGAACATGGGTGCGGAGAGCACTCGGCTGGTGTGGGAGGAGCGGCGGATGCGCCGCGAGGTCCGCGCCACCGCCAACCGGCTCGCGAACTTCGACGACGCGAACCTGCGCCGCTCCGCCCGCGCGGCGGTGGCGGCCGGGGCGCGTGTCGAGCGTGCGCTCGAGATCCTCGCCGACGACGTGCCCGAGCACCTCCGCTACGCCGGGATGCTCCGGCTCCAGCACAAGCAGGCCTCCCTCGAGGAGCTCGGCCAGCTCGCCGAACCGCCGATGACCAAGGACGCGATCGCCGGCCGCATCCGGCGGCTGCTCGCGACCGCGGACAAGAAGGCCGAGGACCTCGGCATCCCCGGCACCGAGGCGAGCCTGACCCAGGAGATGCTCGAGGACTCGTGAGCCGCCCCGTGCGCAGATCGGTGCGGGTGCGGGATTCATGTGATCTTCACTCGGATTCGACGCTCCGCTGGGGTTGTGTCCGCGGGTCTGACTAGGATGAAGCAGAACCGCCCCGAACCCCTTCAAGGAGGCACCGGCATGACCATTCGCGTGGGTATCAACGGATTCGGCCGCATCGGCCGCTCGTTCTTCCGTCAGGTCGACGAAGCAGAGAGCACGAACGTCGAGATCGTTGCGATCAACGACCTCACCGACAACGAGCACCTCGCACACCTGCTCAAGTACGACTCCGTGTGGCGGACCTTCCCCGGGGAGATCAGCCACGACGACGAATCGCTCACCGTCAAGGGTGAGCGGATCCGGGCCACCGCGATCAAGGACCCGAAGGACATCGACTGGGCAGGGCTCGGCGTCGACGTCGTCGTCGAGGCGACGGGCAAGTTCAAGACCGGGGAGGCCGCCGGCGCGCACCTCACCGCCGGTGCCAAGAAGGTCATCCTGTCCGCGCCCGGCAAGGACATCGACGGCTCGTTCGTCATGGGCGTCAACGACGACACGTACGATCCGGAGACGCAGCACATCATCTCCAACGCCTCGTGCACGACGAACTGCCTCGCCCCGCTCGCCAAGGTCCTCGACGAGGCCTTCGGGATCGAGTCCGGGCTGATGACCACGGTGCACGCCTACACCGGCGACCAGAACCTCGTCGACGGACCGCACAAGGACCTGCGCCGGGCGCGCGCCGCCGCGATCAACATCGTGCCGACGACCACCGGCGCGGCGAAGGCCGTCGCGGAGGTCCTGCCGAACCTCAAGGGCAAGCTCGACGGCTTCGCGGTGCGCGTCCCCGTGCCCACCGGCTCGCTCGTCGACCTGACCTTCACCCCCTCGCGCAGCGTCACGGTCGACGAGGTCAACGCCGCGGTCAAGGCCGCGACCACCGGTGAGCTCGAGGGCATCCTCGACTACACCGAGGACCCGATCGTGTCCTCCGACATCATCATGAGCGACTACTCCTCGATCTTCGACGCCGGCCTCACCCGGGTGCTCGGCTCCCAGGTCAAGGTTGTGTCGTGGTACGACAACGAGTGGGGATACTCGCAGCGTCTGCTCGACATGGTCGAGCTCGTAGGAAAGTCCCTCTGACCCGACCCGGCACCGGCCGGCAGCGGCACGACGAAAGGCAGCCATGAAGACCCTCGACACCCCCTCGCAGTACGCCGGGAAGCGCGTGCTCGTCCGGAGCGACCTCAACGTCCCGATGGACGGGACGACGATCACCGACACCGGTCGCATCGTCGCCTCCGCCCCGACGCTGAAGGCACTCGCGGAGGCCGGTGCGAAGGTCATCGTCATGGCGCACCTCGGCCGCCCCAAGGGCAAGCCCGAGGGCAAGTACTCGCTCGCCCCGGTCGTGCCGGTGCTGGCCGAGGCCGTCGGCCGTGCGGTCGAGTTCGCGTCCGACACCGTCGGCGAGGACGCGCGCGCCAAAGCCGCCGCCCTCGCCGACGGCGAGATCCTCCTCCTCGAGAACCTCCGGTTCAACCCGGGGGAGACCTCGAAGGACGAGGCGGAGCGGCGCGAGTTCGCCGAGCAGCTCGCCGCTCTCGCCGACGCCTACGTGTCCGACGGCTTCGGCGTCGTCCACCGGAAGCAGGCGAGCGTCTACGACATCGCCACCCTGCTCCCGGCCGCGGCCGGCGGGCTCGTCGCCGCCGAGGTCGAGGTGTGCGACCGCCTCCTCACCGATCCGGCGCGGCCCTACGTCGTCGTGCTCGGCGGCTCCAAGGTGTCCGACAAGCTCGGCGTCATCTCCCACCTCCTCGAGCGCGCCGACACCCTGATCATCGGCGGCGGGATGGTCTATACCTTCCTCGCCGCACAGGGGCATGCGGTGGGCAGGAGCCTCCTCGAGGAGGACCAGCTCGACACCGTGAAGTCCTACCTGTCCGACGCCGCCGAGCGCGGCGTCGAGATCGTGCTCCCCACCGACATCGTCATGGCGGAGTCCTTCGCCGCCGACGCCGAGCACTGGGTGCGCCCCGTCGACTCCCTCGAGGACACCCCGGCCGGAGCGCAGGGGATGGGCCTCGACATCGGCCCCGAATCCGCCGGCGCCTACGCGGAGCGGATCGCCGCGGCGCGCACCGTGTTCTGGAACGGCCCGATGGGCGTGTTCGAGTTCCCGGCCTTCGCGGCCGGCACCCGCGCTGTGGCCGAGGCCCTCACCGACGCCCACGGCGGCGTGGCCGACGGCCGCCTCACCGTGGTCGGCGGCGGCGACTCCGCCTCCGCCATCCGCAACCTCGGCTTCGCCGACGAGCAGTTCGGCCACATCTCCACCGGCGGCGGCGCGAGCCTCGAGTACCTCGAGGGCAAGACGCTGCCCGGCCTGTCCGTGCTGTCCGACGAGGAGCGCTGAGATGAGCCCCGACCGCACCCTGCTGCTCGCCGGCAACTGGAAGATGAACCTCGACCACCTCGAGGCGATCTCCACCGTGCAGAAGCTCGCCTGGGCGCTGCGCGACGCGAAGGTCGACCTCACGGCCGTCGACGTCGTCGTGCTCCCGCCGTTCACCGACATCCGCTCCGTGCAGACCCTCATCCAGGGCGACTCGCTCGACATGGCCTACGGCGGCCAGGACCTCTCCGCCCACGACGAGGGCGCCTACACCGGAGAGGTGTCCGGCCGCTTCCTGTCCCGCCTCGGCTGCAGCTACGTCATCATCGGGCACAGCGAGCGCCGCGAGCACCACGGCGAGACCGACGCCCTGATCCGCTCGAAGGTCGAGGCCGCGCTGCGCCACGAGCTCACCCCGATCCTCTGCGTCGGGGAGCCGCTCGAGGTCCGCGAGGCCGGCGAGCACGTCGCCCACACGCTCGACCAGCTCGCCGCCGCCCTCGACGGCCTCCCGCCGGAGGACCTGTCCGGGCTCGTCGTCGCCTACGAGCCGGTGTGGGCGATCGGCACCGGGAAGACCGCGACCGCGGACGACGCCGCGGAGATGTGCACCGCGCTGCGGGAGAAGCTGCGCGAGCTGCTCGGCGCGGACACCGCGCAGTCGGTCCGCCTCCTCTACGGCGGCAGCGTCAAGGCCGACAACGTCGCGGAGATCACCGAGCACCCCGAGGTCGACGGCGCGCTCGTCGGCGGGGCGAGCCTCGACCCGGACGGCTTCGCCGCGCTGTGCCGGGCCGCGACCGCCCGGTAGCCGCAGCCCCACCGGACGCGCCCGCGTCCCTGTCCGCACACCCATCCGCTCTCTGTTAGGCTTGCCGTCGTGACTGTTCTGACCTGGTCCCTCACGGGCGTCCTCATCCTCACCAGCCTCTTCCTCATCCTGCTCATCCTGCTCCACAAGGGCAAGGGCGGCGGCATGTCGGACATGTTCGGCGGCGGGATGAGCTCGAACCTCGGCTCCTCCGGGGTCGCCGAGCGCAACCTCAACCGCTTCACCACGCTCGTCGCGATCATCTGGGGGGCCTCGATCGTGCTCCTCGGACTCATCGTCCGCTTCGAGTAGGACGCCCCACCTCGTACACGACGGAACCCCGGACCCTGCGGTCCGGGGTTCCGGGCGTTCGCTGGTCGCGTCCCGTCCGCTGCTGCGGCGGGCTCAGGCCTCGAAGCCGAAGGCGGCGAGGATCTGCTCGATGCCCTGGGCCCGGTCGGTGAGGTGGAGGCGGAGCACCGGACGACGGCGCTCCCGCAGCACCCGGGCGTCCCCGGCGGCCTGCGCGGCCTGGAGCTGGCCGAAGGTGAAGTCGCGGCCGGGGATGAGGAGGTCGGCTCGCGAGTCCGCGGTGATCTGGAGGAAGACCCCGTTCGGATGACCGCCCTTGTGGTACTGGCCGGTCGAGTGGAGGTAGCGCGGGCCGAAGCCGAAGGTCGTCTGCAGGCCCGTGCGGAGCGCCGCGGCCTGCCGGATGAGTGCGGCGCGGGTGTCGCTCGTCCGGTCGAGGTAGGCCTGGATCGCGACGTATCCGTACTCCTCGGCGCTGTCGGCGAGCGCGCGCAGCGCGTCCTCGAGGGTGTCGGCGCCGTCGAGCAGCTCGGGCGGGCCGAACACCGCGACCGCGCCGTGCGTGAACGCGGGCCGTTCGGCACCGGTGCCGAGGCCCCCGTCGAGCATCTCGCGGGCCCCGGCCTTCGCCGCCTCGACGTCGGGCTGGTCGAAGGGGTTGATCCCGATGCTGTAGCCGGTGATCGCGGTCGCGTACTCCCACAGGAGGAACTGGGCACCGAGCGGCGCGTCGACGGCGCACGCGAAGCCGGACATCGGCTGGTGCTCGCCCTCGGCGCGGCCGATGAACAGGAGCATCGCGTCCGCCCCCGCGTCGACGAAGCCCGGGGCGTCGATCCCCTCGACGACGACGGGCAGGATGCCCTCGCCGTCCTTGCCCGTCGATTCCGCGACGAGCTGCTCGAGCCACGCCCCGAACCCGACGATCGGGCTCGAGGTGGCGGCGACGACGAGCTTCTCCGTGTCGCGGGCGTGGGCGACGCCGAGAAAGGCGCCGAGCTGGATCGCGGGATTCGTCGGCTCGTCGAGCGCGAGCGCCGGTGCGATCTCCTGGGCCTCGGCGAGCAGCGCGCCGATGTCCGCCCCGGCGAGGCCGGACGGGACGAGTCCGAAGGCGCTGAGCGCGCTGTAGCGGCCGCCGACCTCCGGGTCGGCGAGGAACACGCGGCGGTATCCGAGCTCGAGAGCGAGCTCGTGGAGCGGTGAGCCGGGGTCGGTGACGACGACGATCCGGGAGGCCGGGTCGATGCCGGCGGCCTCGAACGCGGAGGAGAAGGCGCGGCGGTGCGAATCGGTCTCCACCGTCGAGCCCGATTTCGAGGACACGACGAGCACGGTGCGGGAGAGGTCGGTGCCGATCGCCTCGGCGATCTGGCCGGAATCGGTGGTGTCGACCACCTCGAGAGGGACTCCTGCGGTGGCGCAGATGACCTCGGGGGCGAGCGAGGAGCCGCCCATGCCCGCGAGTGTGACGATGTCGACGCCCTCGGCAAGGAGCTCGGCGCGCAGCTCCGCGATCTCCGCGAGCAGACCGGTCGAGCTCGTCGGCAGATCGACCCAGCCGAGTCGGCGGGAGGCCTCGGGGGCCGCAGCGTCGCCCCACAGGGTGCCGTCGCCGACGCTGATCCGCGAGGCGACGTGGGCGGTGACGAGGTCGCGGACCTCGTCGTCGAACTCGGCGGGGGAGGGGTAACCGAAGTCGATGGGGCTCATGCGCGGGCTCCTTCCAGCTGGGTGCGGACCGTGTCGAGCAGCTCGGCCCAGCTCGCGTCGAACTTCTGCAGCCCTTCCGCCTCGAGCTGCTCCATCACCTCGGCGTAGTCGATGCCGAGGGCGGCGAGCCGATCGAACAGCGCGTTCGCCTGCCCGTAGCCGGAGCCGATCGTGTCCCCGCGCACCTCGCCGTGGTCGGCGAAGGCCTCGAGCGTCGCCTCGGGCATGGTGTTGACGGTGCCGGGCGCCACGAGCTCGCTGACGTAGAGGGTGTCGGGATAGTCGGGGTTCTTCGTCCCGGTCGACGCCCACAGCGGACGCTGCGGGTGCGCGCCGGCGGCCTCGAGCACCTCGAAGCGCTCGCTCGTGAACAGCTGACCGGCGATCTGGTGGGCGAGCCGGCAGTTCGCCACGCCCGCCTGCCCGCGCAGGCGCAGGGCCTCGTCGGTGCCGAGCGCGGTGAGCCGGCGGTCGACCTCGGTGTCGACGCGGGACACGAAGATCGAGGCGACGGAGTGGATGCCGGCGAGATCGATCCCCGCCTCGCGCGCCCGCTCGAGGCCGCTGATGTAGGCCTCGACGACCTTCCGGTAGCGGTCGAGCGCGAAGATCAGGGTGACGTTGACGCTGATCCCGCGGGCGACGACCGCGGTGATCGCCGGCAGCCCCTCGAGCGTGGCGGGGATCTTGATCATGACGTTGGGGCGGTTGATCGCCTCCCACAGCCGGGTGGCGTGCGCGATCGTCGCCTCGGTGTCGCGGGCCGCGTCCGGCGGCACCTCGATCGACACCCGGCCGTCGACGCCCCCGGAGGCGCGGTACACCGGCTCGAGGATGTCGGCGGCCTTCGCGACGTCGTCGCAGGTGAGCATCTCCACCGCGGTCTCGAGGTCGACGCCGTCCCGGGCGAGGGGCGTGAGCTGCGCGGCATAGGCCTCGCTGTCAGCGAGCGCGGCGGCGAAGATCGTCGGGTTCGTCGTCACCCCCACCACCTGCTTGTCGGCGACGAGCGCGGCGAGGCTGCCGGAGGTGATCCGGGAGCGGGACAGGTCATCGAGCCAGATCGAGACGCCGGCGCGGGAGAGCTCGGCCAGGGGGGTGGTCATGGTCATCCTTTCGCTGCGGCGAGCGCGTCGTCGGCCGCTGTCACGACCGCCTCCGCGGTGATGCCGAACTCGGTGTAGAGCCGCTGGTAGTCGGCCGAGGCGCCGAAGTGCTCGAGCGACACCGCGCGTCCGTGGGTGCCGAGGTAGCGGTGCCAGCTCAGCGCGGTGCCGGCCTCGATGCTCACGCGGGCGGCGACCGCGGCCGGGAGCACCGACTCGCGGTACTCGGCGGGCTGGGCGTCGAACCACTCGTGGCTCGGCATCGACACGACGCGCACCGCGGTGCCGCGCTCGCGCAGCGTCTGCGCGGCCTCGAGGGCGATCGCGACCTCGGAGCCCGAGGCCATGACGATGACCTCCGGGGTGCCGGGGGAGTCGAGGAGCACATAGCCGCCGCGGGCGGCCCCGGCGGCCGGCGCGTACTCGCCGCGGTCGAGGACCGGGACGTTCTGCCGGGTGAGGATCAGTCCGGTGGGCCCGTCGGTGCGGTCGAGGATCCGTCGCCAGGCGACCGCGGTCTCGTTCGCGTCGGCCGGGCGCACGACGTCGAGACCGGGGATCGCGCGGAGCGCGCTCAGGTGCTCGACGGGCTGATGGGTGGGGCCGTCCTCGCCGAGGCCGATCGAGTCGTGGGTCCACACGAACACCGTCGGGAGCTCCTGCAGGGCGGCGAGCCGCACCGCCGGGCGCTGGTAGTCGCTGAACACGAGGAAGGTGCCGTTGTACGGGCGGGTGGGCCCGTGGAGCGCGATGCCGTTGCACGCGAGGCCCGCGGCGAACTCGCGGATCCCGAAGTGGAGGTTGCGGCCGTAGGGGTCGCCGGCGAACATGTCGGAGCTGCGCTCGGTGGGGAGGAACGAGGCCTCGCCCTTGATGAGCGTGTTGTTCGAGCCGGCGAGGTCGGCCGAGCCGCCCCACAGCTCCGGCAGCAGCGGGGCGATCGCATTGAGCACCTGACCGGACGCGGCGCGGGTGGCGATCCCCTTCGTCGAGGCCTCGAACACCGGCAGCGCCTCGTCGAGGCCGGCGGGGAGCTCGCGGGCGAGGAGCCGGTCGAGGAGCGCGGCGCGCTCCGGCTGGGCCTCGCGCCAGGCGGTGAAGCAGGCGTTCCAGTCGGTGTGCGCGCGGGCCCCGCGCTCCCGGACGGCGCGGGCGTGCTCGAGGACGGCGGGATCGACGGCGAACTGCTCGGCCGGGTCGAATCCGAGCAGGGTCTTCGTCGCCGCGATCTCCTCCTCGCCGAGGGCGGCGCCGTGCGAGGCGCCGGTGCCCTGCGCCGTCGGCGCGGGCCAGGCGATGATCGTCGAGAGCCGGATGAACGAGGGGCGGGGATCGGCCTGGGCGGCGTCGAGGGCGGCGGCGAGGGCGTCGATGTCCTCGCGGTACTCGGTGCCGCCCTGCGTGAAGTCGACGTGCTCGACGTGCCAGCCGTAGGAGGCGTAGCGGGCCGCGGTGTCCTCGGTGAAGGCGATCGAGGTGTCGTCCTCGATGGAGATCCGGTTGTCGTCCCAGATCACGATGAGGTTCCCGAGCTCCTGCGTGCCCGCGAGCGAGGACGCCTCGGAGGACACGCCCTCCTGGAGGTCGCCGTCGGAGGCGAGGACGTAGATGCGGTGGTCGAACACCGATTCGCCGGCCGGGGCGTCGGGGTCGAAGAGCCCGCGCTCCCGCCGGGCGGCCATCGCCATGCCGACGGCCGAGGCGAGCCCGGAGCCGAGCGGCCCGGTCGTGATCTCGACGCCGGCGGTGTGGCCGACCTCGGGGTGGCCGGGGGTCAGCGAGCCCCACTGGCGCAGCGCCTTGAGATCATCGAGCTCGAGGCCGTAGCCGGACAGGTAGAGCTGGACGTACTGGGTCAGGCTCGAGTGGCCGGCCGACAGGACGAAGCGGTCCCGGCCGAGCCACTGCGGGTCGGCCGGATCGTGGACCATCGTGTGCTGATAGAGGCAGTAGGCGACGGGCGCGAGGCTCATCGCGGTCCCCGGGTGACCGTTGCCGGCCTTCTGGACGGCGTCCGCGGCCAGCAGACGTGCGGTGTCGACAGCCGTGGAGTCCTTCGCGGACCAGGTCACAGGGCTCATGAGAGGGCATCTGTCCTTCTGCTCGGGGTTCGTCGACTCCGACTCTACCGGGTGGTCCGCGCTCAGCGGTACCGGTGGCCGGAACCACAGCGCGGGGAACTGGCGCGGACGACTACGCGGGGTAGAATGGTCGAATCCGGTGTCCAGAGGAAGAGAACCCCGTTACGTGAGCAGCGACCAGCACAGCGCCGCCGAGCAGGTGGAGCGTCCGCTCCAGCGGACGATCGACGAATCCCGACTCCAGGCGCGGACCGGCGGGCGCTCCCGCTTCATGGCCTTCGTCGCGCTCACCAAGCCGCGGGTCATCGAGCTCCTCCTCGTCACCACGGCACCCGTGATGTTCCTCGCCGCGCAGGGCCTGCCCAACCTCTGGCTCGTCCTCGCCACGCTCGTCGGCGGCTCAGCCGCGGCCGCCTCGGCCTCGGTGTTCAACTGCATCCTCGACCGCGACATCGACGCGAAGATGCGCCGCACCGAGAACCGCCCGCTCGTCACCGGCGAGGTGTCCCTGCGCGAAGCGATCGTGTTCGCCTTCGCGCTCGGCATCGGCTCGATCTTCTGGATGGGCGGTTTCACCAACTGGGTGGCCGCCGGTCTCACCGCCTCGGCGATCCTCCTCTACGTCGTGTTCTACACGATCATGCTCAAGCGCCACACCGCCCAGAACATCGTGTGGGGCGGCGCGGCCGGGTGCATGCCGGTGCTCATCGGCTGGTCGGCGGTCACCGGCTCGCTGTCGTGGGAGCCGCTCATCCTGTTCCTCGTCGTGTTCTTCTGGACGCCCCCGCACTACTGGCCGCTCGCCATCAAGTACAAGGCCGACTACGACGCCGCCGGCGTGCCGATGCTGCCCTCGAAGGTGCCGCCGACCTCCGTCGGCCGGCAGATCCTCGCCTACGGCTGGCTCATGGTCGCCGCGAGCCTCGCCCTCATCCCCGTCGCCCCGATGGGCCCGGTCTACATCGCCACCGCGCTGCTCTCCGGCGCCTGGTTCATGTACCTCTGCTACGGGCTCACCCGCCGTGCGAAGCAGGGCTTCCAGGGCACCCAGCTGCGCGCGATGAAGGTGTTCCACGGCTCGATCACCTATCTGTCGGTGCTCTTCCTCGCGATCGCGATCGACCCCTTCCTCAACCCCTTCATCTGAGTTCACCCGTAGGATCGGGGCATGGAGACGTCGACGAAGGACTTCTGGGAGAACCGCCTCGCCGAGGACTGGACGGAGACGGGCGTGGGCTACCGCGCGCTCGGAGCGGCGTTCAACACCTGGATGTACCGGGTCAGGCGCGCGGTGTTCCTCCGCGAGATGGCCGCCGCTCCGATCGATCTCCCCACCGCCGAGGTGTTCGACATCGGCTCCGGCACCGGCTTCTACGTCGACCTCTGGCGCGAGCTCGGGGTCGCAGGGGTGACCGGCTCCGACATCACCACCGCCGCGGTGAACAATCTGCGCGGCCGCTTCCCGGACTCGGACTTCCATCCCTTCGACGCCGCATCCCCCGAGCTCCCGGTGCCCGCCGGCGCCTACGACATCGTTTCCGCGATGGACATGCTCTTCCACATCACCGACGACGCCGGTCACGCCCAGGCCCTCCGCAACGCGGCGCGCCTGCTGCGTCCCGGCGGGCTGTTCGTGTTCTCGGAGAACTTCCTCTTCGGCCCGGAGCAGCGCGGCCCGCGTCAGGTCAACCGGTCGATGCACACGATCGAGCGGGAGCTCGCCGCCGCCGGCCTCGAGCCGATCCGCCACACCCCGATGTTCGTCCTCATGAACGCCCAGGTCGACGCCCCCTGGCTGCGCCGCCGGGCGTGGGCGCTCGTCATGCGCACGGCCACCGCGGCCGGCCTCGGCGGGCTCGCCGGGCGACTCCTCTACCCTCTCGAGATGCGCCTGCTCGCCTCCCGGCGCGAGGGGCCGAGCACCGAGCTCATGATCTGCCGCAGGATCGAGCAGCAGTAGCTCAGTCCTCGATCCCGTCGAGCGAGCCGCCGGCGGCGAGCTGCGCGGCATGGAGCTCCGCATAGGCGCCGCCGCGCTGGAGCAGCTCCGCATGGCTGCCCTGTTCGACGATGTCGCCGTGGGCCATGACGAGGATCGTGTCCGCGTCCCGGATCGTGGAGAGCCGGTGGGCGATGACGAAGCTCGTCCGCCCTGCGCGCAGGGTCTGCATCGCCTGCTGGAGCAGGAGCTCGGTGCGGGTGTCGACCGAGGAGGTCGCCTCGTCGAGGATGAGCACGGTGGGCCGGGTGAGGAACGCGCGGGCGATCGTGATGAGCTGGCGCTCGCCCTGGGACAGGTTGCCGCCGTCGTCGTCGATGACGGTGTCGTAGCCGTCGGGCAGGGTGCGGACGACGTGGTCGACGTAGCACGCCTCGGCCGCCGCCACGACCTCCTCCCGCGTGGCCCCGGGCTTGCCGTAGGCGATGTTCTCCTCGATCGTCCCGCCGAACAGCCAGGTGTCCTGGAGGACCATGCCCATGTGCGAGCGGAGCTCGGAGCGGCGCAGCTCCGCGATGTCGACGCCGTCGAAGGTGATCCGGCCGGAATCGACCTCGTAGAAGCGCATGAGGAGGTTGACGAGGGTCGTTTTCCCGGCACCGGTGTGGCCGACGATCGCCGTCGTCGTGCCGGGTGCTGCGCGCAGGCCGAGGTCGGTGATGAGCGGAGAGTCCGGGGAGTAGCCGAAGGCGACGTGCTCGAAGGCGATCTCGCCGCGCGGGCGCTCGGGCAGGGTCGCGGTCCCGGTGTCCGGGGTCTCCTCCGGGTAGGACAGGAGCTCGAACACGCGCTCGGCGCACGCCGCCGCCGACTGGAGCTGCGCGGCCATCCCGCCGAGCTGCGCGAGCGGCTGCGAGAACTGGCGGGAGTACTGGATGAACGCCTGCACGGTGCCGAGCCGGAGCTGCCCGGAGGCGACCTGGAGGGCGCCGACGACCGCGATGCCGACGTAGACGAGGTTCCCGATGAACTGCATCGCCGGCATCATCAGCCCGGCGAGCATCTGGGCGGAGAAGGACGCCCGGTAGACGTCGTCGTTCTCCGCGTCGAAGAGCTCCTTCGTCACGCGGTCACGGCCGTAGACGGTGATGAGGTCGTGGCCGGTGATCGACTCCTCGACGCGGGTGTTGAGCACGCCGGTGGCCTTCCACTGGGCCTGGAACTGCCGCTGCGAACGGACCCCGAGGATTCCGATGACGAGCGCGGTGAGCGGCACGGTGATGAGGGTGACGAGGGTGAGCTGCCAGGACAGCGTGAACATCATCGCGAGGACGCCGACGACGGTGAGCAGGCTCATGACGATCTGCCCGAGGGACTCGCTGAGCACCTGGTTGAGGTTGTCGAGGTCGTTCGTCAGCCGGGAGAGCACGTCGCCGCGCTTCATCCGGTCGAAGTGCGACAGGGGGAGCGCGTGGATCTTCGACTCGACGTCCTCGCGCAGCCGGTACATCACCCGCTGCACGACGGAGTTGAGGATCCGGCTCGCGAGGAACATCACGAGGGATCCGAGCAGGTACACCGCGAGGGTGAGCAGCAGCGTCCGGGCGAGCGCGGCGAAGTCGATCCCGGCACCGGGCACGATCTCCATCGCTGCGACCATGTCGGCCATCGTCGTGTCGCCGGCGGCGCGGAGATCGGCGACGACCTCGGCGTGGGACCGACCGCCCTCCATCCGGCCGGACACCCAGCCCTCGTAGACGAGGTTCGTCGCCTGACCGAGGACGAGCGGGCCGAGGACGGTGAAGACGATGCCCACGGCGTTGAGCACCACGGCGCCGACGACGGCGAGGGTGAAGGGACGGAAGCGGCCGAGCAGGCGCTTCATCGTCGGCCCGAAGGCGCGGGCCTTGGAGCCCGGGGCGTCCTCCATCGACATCTCAGACCCCCTCTCCGGTCGCGGCGGCGGCCTGCGAATCGATGATCTCCCGGTACACCGGGTTCGACTCCGCGAGCTCATCATGGGTGCCGAGGCCGACGATCCGGCCCTCGTCGAGGACGAGGATGGCGTCGGCGTCGCGGGCGGTCGCGATCCGCTGGGCGACGATGATCATCGTCGCGTCGACGTCCCGGGCGAGCGCGGCGCGCAGCGCCTTGTCGGTCGCGGTGTCGAGGGCGGAGAAGGAATCGTCGAAGACGAGGATCCGAGGTCGCCCGACGAGCGCGCGGGCGATCGCGATCCGCTGGCGCTGGCCGCCGGACAGGTTGGTGCCGCCCTGGGTGAGCT
Source organism: Brevibacterium sp. R8603A2 (assembly GCF_023072605.1). Classification (NCBI taxonomy): domain Bacteria; kingdom Bacillati; phylum Actinomycetota; class Actinomycetes; order Micrococcales; family Brevibacteriaceae; genus Brevibacterium; species Brevibacterium sp. R8603A2. Next base: position 129,357 of record NZ_JALLGN010000004.1, on the reverse strand, counting down.
CGTGGTCGAGCCCCTCGGGGAGCTCGCGGACGAAGTCCGCCTGGGCGGTGTCGAGGGCCGCCCACATCTCCTCCTCGCTCGCCCCGGGGGCGGCGAAGCGCAGGGTGTCGGCGATCGTGCCGGAGAACAGGTACGCCTGCTGCGGGACGAAGCCGGTCTGCGCGTGGAGCACAGCGGGAGCGAGTGCGCGGATGTCCGTGCCGCCGATCCGCACCGTGCCGGCGTCGGCGTCGATGAGGCGCACGACGAGGGAGGCGAGGGTGGTCTTGCCCGAACCCGTGGCCCCGACGATCGCGAGGGTCGACCCGGCCGGGACCCGCACGTCGATACCGCTGAGGACCGTCTCCTCGGCGCCGGGATAGCGGTACTCGACCCCGGACAGCTCGACCTCGCCGGGCGCCGGGGTGTCGGTCCGGGTGCCGGAGAAGTCGATCGTCACCGGGGAGTCGACGACGTCGAGGATGCGGCCGGCGGAGACCGCGGCGCGCGGGATCATCATCGCCATGAACGAGGCGATCATCACGCCCATGAGGATCATGAGGAGGTACTGGATGAAGGCCATGAGGGTGCCGACCCCGAGCATGCCCCCCTGCACCTCGAACGCGCCGAACCACACGACGGCGGCCGAGGCCGCGCCGATGATGAACATCACGAGCGGGAACATCAGCGCGAACAGCCGGCCCACCCGGAGGTTGGCATCGGTGACCGCGAGGTTGGCCTCCCCGAAGCGCTGCGCCTCGGCCGGCTCGCGGACGAAGGCGCGGATGACCCGGATCCCGGTGAGCTGCTGGCGGGTGACGGAGTTGAGGGCATCGATGCGCTCCTGCATGACGGCGAACGAGGGGACCATGCGGGAGACGATGAACGCCATGACGACGCCGAGCACGACGACGGTGACGACGACGATCCACGACAGGCGGAAGCTCTCGGCGAGGGCCATGACGATCCCGCCGAGCGCCATGAGCGGTGCCATGACGAGCATCGTCGCGCTGAGCACGATGAACTGCTGGACCTGTCGGATGTCATTGGTGTTGCGGGTGATGAGGCCGGCGGCGGAGAAGCGGGAGACGTCCTGGTGGCCCATGTCGACGACGTGGTGGAAGACGTCGCGGCGGAGGTCGCGGGCAGCGGACATCGCGCACTTCGCGCCGCAGTAGATCGCGATCCCGTTGCACCCGAGCTGGAGGACGGCGACGACGACCATCCAGCCGCCGTAGGCCCACACCGTCGGCACGTCGCCGCGGGCGACGCCCTCGTCGATCATCCGCGCATTGAGCGTGGGGATGAGGAGCAGGCCGAAGGACTGGAGTGCCTGGAACACGACGACGCCGAGGAGGAGCCCGCGGTAGTCGAGGAGGTATCTGTTCAGGAGCGCGAGGAGAGGCACCCGGACATTCAAGCAGACCGCGCCGTCGTGCGCTCACCGGTGGCACCCAGGTAGGGCATGGGATGGCTCACAGCGGCGGTGGCGGGCCGGCTGCGGTCACACCGTCTGGTGGACCGCCTGCGGGGAGTCCGGGACGGCGGTGGCCGGCAGCGGCGCACGGCGGTAGCAGGCGTCGACGACGGCGACGGTCGCGGCGATGACGAGGCAGGCGCCCACGAGGTGGAGGGCGACGGCGGCGATCGGCAGGCCGGTGAAGTACTGGAAGTAGCCGATCGCGCCCTGCGCCGCCTCGACGAGGAGGAGCACGGTGAGCGCACGGGACAGCTCGCTCAGCCCCTGCCGCGCGGACAGGATGCGGGCGAGGACCGTCGCGCCGATGAGCAGCCAGACCGGGATCGCGTGGAGGCGGGAGATCATCACCGTGTCGAGGCCGTTGCGTGCACTGATGACGTCCCCGGCGTGCGGGCCGGCCCCGGTGACGAGGACGCCGAGGAGCACGACGACGACCATGAGTCCGCCGATCGCCCAGCACAGGCCGCGCAGCAGCGGGGTGCCGAGCGGCCGGGGGTCCCGGCCGGAGTCCGCGGTGCGGCGCACGAGGTAGGCCGACGCGCCGACGGCGATCGCCGAGGGGATGAAGTGGGCGGCGACGATCCACGGGTTGAGATGGGTGCGCACGGTGAGGCCGCCGAGGAGCGCCTGGAAGGGCACCACGGCGGTGAGCCAGAACGTCAGCCAGAAGAGGTCGGGGCGGGTCCTGCGGAGGCGCCACAGGAGGACGAGGATCGCGACGCCGAGCAGTCCGAGCGCGACCCCGAGCAGCCGGTTGCCGAACTCGATGTAGCCGTGGATGCCCATCTCCGGGGTGTTGACGAGGGACTCGTCGGTGCACATCGGCCAGGTCGGACAGCCGAGCCCGGAGCCGGTGAGCCGCACGAGCGCACCGGTGACGATGATCGCCGACTGGGCGAACAGCATCGTCCACGCCGCGGCGCTCACGAGCCGGGTGACGGTGGCGGGCTGCCAGCGGGAGCCGGCGGGCGGTGCGGGGGCTGCGGGGGTCGTCATGCGGGCCATTCTACCGTCCGTCGAAGTCGAAGAAGCGGCGGGCCGCGAGCAGCCCGAGGAGCGTCCAGGCGAGCATCACCGCACAGGCGCGCAGGTCGATCGCGCCGTCGAGCACCGCGCTGCGCATGGCATCGCCGAGCGCCCCCGAGGGCGTCCACGACACGAGCCGGCCCCACAGCCCGTCGTGAGCGACGACGAGCCCGCCGACCGAGGCCATGAGCACCCACAGGAGGTTGGCGAGCGCGAGCGTCGCCTCTGCGCGCAGGGTCCCGGCGAGCACGAGCCCCCAGGTGAGCATGACCGCCGTCCCGAGCAGTCCGGCGACGACGACGGCGAGGTGGGCGACCGGGGCGGTGATGCCGAGGACGAGGGCGATGCCGCCGAGCAGCGCGAACTGGACGGCGACGACGAGGAGCACGGCGAGCAGCTTGCCCCAGATCAGGCCCGTGGTGCCGAGCGGGGTGGTGGCGAGCTGGCGGAGCACACCGTAGCGGCGGTCGAACCCCGTGGAGATCGCCTGCCCGGTGAAGGCAGTCGAGGCGATCGCGAGGCCGAGCACCCCGGAGGTCGCGACGGCGACGGGGGAGTGGCCGCCGATGCCGAGGCCGAGCACGTCGAGGATCCCGGTGAGGGACAGCCCGAGGAGCACGATGATCGGGAGCACGAGGGAGAGGAGGAGCTGCTCGCCGTTGCGGAGGATCGAACGCGCCTCGAACCCGGCCTGCGCGAGGATGCGCCGGGAGGCCGGGGAGGCCGGGGAGGAGGGTGTCGTCGCGGGCTCCGTCATCGCAGGCTCCTGCCGGTGAGCTCGAGGAACACGTCGCCGAGGGTGCGCCCGTGCAGGGAGAGGTCGTCGACCCGCACCCCACGGGCGGCGAGCTCCGCGGTGAGGCCGGCGAGCGCGGCCGGGCCGATGTCGCCGGACACGGTGAGCACGGGGCCGTGGACGGTGACGGTGCCGAACGCCTCGAGCGCGGCGGCGAGCCCGGCCGGGGCGTCGCCGGGCAGGCGCATCCGCAGGCTGTGCGCGCCGTCGGCGGCGGCGGTGAGCTCGGCCGGTGTGCCCTGGGCGATGACCCGACCGTGGTCGATGATCGTCACGGTGTCGGCGAGCGCCTGCGCATCGGCCATGTCGTGGGTGGTGAGGACGACGGCCACGCCGTCGGCGCGGAGCTCGCCGATGACCTCGTGCACGACGAGGGACGCCTGCGGGTCGAGGCCAGCAGTGGGCTCGTCGAGGAACACGAGGCGCGGACGGCCGACGAGCGCGGCGGCGAGCCCGACCCGCTGGCGCTGCCCGCCGGACAGCCGGCGGATGGTGCGGTCGGCGAAGCCGGTGATCCCGAGCCGCTCGGCGAGCGCTGTGACATCGAGCGGGTCCGCGTACATCCGGGCGAGGTGGGTGAGGACCGCGAGCGGCCGCGCGGCCATGGGCAGCCCGCCGTCCTGGAGCATGACCCCGGTGAGCCCGGCGGTGCGGGTGTGCTCGGCCACGGGGTCGGCCCCGAAGATCCGGACCGTGCCGCGCGCCGGGCGCAGGAGGCCCACCGCGCAGGCGATCGTCGTCGACTTGCCGGCGCCGTTGGGGCCGAGCACCGCGTGGACGCGCCCGGCGTCGGCGGTGAGCGAGATCGATTCGAGCGCGGGCCGGGCCCGGTAGTCGAAGCCGAGCCCGGTCAGGCTCAGGGGTGCGGTCGTCACGGTCGACCAGTGTACGCGTGGCCCCGCTCCGGGGAGCGCCCGGGCCGCGACGGGTCCGCGACCGGGGCTTAGGCTCGCCTTCGTTTACAGTGGAATAGATTACGCAACAATTGTCTTGTATAACGCAGAGCACCACCCTCGGCACCCGGAAGGAGAACCATGTCATCGCATGCCATCGCCCGGTCCGAGGACGCCCGCACCCGCCAGCGGGTGCTCGGCGCGGTGCTCGATCTCGGTCCGGTGAGCGCCTCCGGCGTGGCGAAGGTCATGGACCTCACCGCCGCGGCGATCCGCCGCCACTTCGACGCCCTCGAGACCGACGGCCTCATCGAGGTCCGCCGGCTCGCCGGGACCCGGGCCGGCCGGGGGCGGCCCGCCCGGCAGTACGTCGTCACCGCGCAGGGCCACGAGCTGATCAGCCACACCTACGACGGCCTCGCCGTCGACGTCCTCGGCTTCGTCGAGCGGCGCTCCGGCCGCGAGGCGGTCGCCGAGTTCGCCGCCGAGCACGTCGCGGAGCTCGGGCAGCGCCTGCGGGCGCGCACCGAGCGCCCCGGGCCGACCGTCGTCGGCCGGGCCCGGCAGCTCGCCGCCGCGCTGTCCGCGGAGGGCTTCGCGGCCTCGGCCTCGCCGGTCGCCGTGGGCACCCCGCTCGAGGCGATCCAGCTGTGCCAGGGCCACTGCCCGATCCAGCACGTCGCGAAGGAGTACCCGGAGTTCTGCGAGGCGGAGCTCCAGCTGTTCGCCGAGCACCTCGACGTCGACGTCCGCCGCCTGTCCACCCTGGCCAACGGCGACCACGTCTGCACCACGCACATCCCGACCTCGGTCCTCAACCGCCCGTTGATCGACCAGACCGACCGCAACCAAGGAGGCTCACGGTGACCGATACCACCGAGACCAATCCGATCCTCGAAGCGAACCCCGAGCTCAAGGACATCGGCAACTACGCCTACGGCTGGCACGACTCGAACGACGCCGGCGCCGCGGCGCAGCGCGGCCTGAGCGAGGACGTGGTGCGCAACATCTCCGCCCTCAAGGAGGAGCCGGAGTGGATGCTCCAGCGCCGCCTCAAGGCGCTCAAGCTGTTCGAGAAGAAGCCGATGCCCAGCTGGGGCGCCGACCTCACCGGGATCGACTTCGACGACATCAAGTACTTCGTGCGCTCGACCGAGGGTCAGGCGCAGTCCTGGGAGGACCTCCCCGAGGACATCAAGAACACCTACGACCGGCTCGGCATCCCGGAGGCGGAGAAGCAGCGGCTCGTCGCCGGCGTGGCCGCGCAGTACGAGTCCGAGGTCGTCTACCACAAGATCAACGAGGAGCTCGAGCGCCAGGGCGTGATCTTCCTCGACACCGACACCGCTCTCAAGGAGCACCCCGAGCTGTTCGAGGAGTACTTCGGCACCGTCATCCCCTCGGGCGACAACAAGTTCTCCGCGCTCAACACCGCGGTGTGGTCCGGCGGCTCCTTCATCTACGTCCCCAAGGGCGTCCACGTGGAGATCCCGCTCCAGGCCTACTTCCGCATCAACACCGAGAACATGGGCCAGTTCGAGCGCACGCTCATCATCGCCGACGAGGGCTCCTACGTGCACTACGTCGAGGGCTGCACCGCGCCGATCTACAAGTCCGACTCGCTCCACTCGGCGGTCGTCGAGATCATCGCGAAGAAGGACGCCCGCGTGCGCTACACGACCATCCAGAACTGGTCGAACAACGTGTACAACCTCGTGACGAAGCGTGCGATCGCGGAGTCCGGCGCGACCATGGAATGGGTCGACGGCAACATCGGCTCGAAGGTCACCATGAAGTACCCGGCGATCTGGATGACCGGCGAGCACGCGCGCGGGGAGACCCTGTCCGTGGCCTTCGCCGGGACCGGCCAGCACCAGGACACCGGGGCCAAGATGGTCCACGCCGCACCGAACACTCACTCCTCGATCGTGTCGAAGTCGGTCGCCCGCAACGGGGGACGGGCCGGCTACCGCGGTCTCGTCCACGTCCACCCGGGAGCCAAGGGCGCGTCGAACACCGTGCTGTGCGACGCCCTGCTCGTCGACAACATCTCCCGCTCCGACACCTACCCCTACATCGACATCCGCGAGGACGACGTATCGCTCGGACACGAGGCGACGGTGTCGAAGGTGAGCGCCGACCAGCTGTTCTACCTCATGAGCCGCGGCCTCGAGGAGACCGAGGCGATGGCGATGATCGTGCGCGGCTTCATCGAGCCGATCGCCCGCGAGCTCCCGATGGAGTACGCCCTCGAGCTCAACCGGCTCATCGAACTGCAGATGGAAGGCGCGGTGGGCTGAGCCGGCCGTCCGCGCCCGGCCCCACCCCGTCCACGAAGGAGACAGAACACACATGACAGACACCGTGCAGAGCGCTGCCGAGGTCCAGGTACCCGTCGCCTCGCGCAGCGAGCGCACCCGGAGCTTCGACGTCGCCGATTTCCCGCAGGTCACCGGCCGCGAGGAGGAATGGCGGTTCACCCCGGTCCGCCGACTCGCGCCGCTGCTCGAGGACGCCGGCACCGGCGCCGAGCTGCGCTTCACCGAGGAGCTCCCCGCCGGTGTGTCGGTGGAGACCATCGACCTCGACACCGCCCGCGCCCAGGGCATCATGGAGCCCGAGGACCGCCCGGCCGCGATCGCCGCGGCCCGCTCCGGCGGGATCCGCCACTACGCGGTCGAGGCCGGCGCCGAGGTGCCCGAGGCCGTCGTCGTCCACGCCGACGGCGCCGGGACCGACCCGGTGCACGGCCACATCCTCCTCACCGTCGGCGACAACGCGCGCGCGACGATCGTCGTCGAGCACGAGGGCGCCGCACAGTACTCCGAGCTCGTCTCGATCGTCGTCGGGGCCGGCGCGCAGCTGACCTTCGTGTCGCTGCAGCTGTGGGAGGACGGCTCGGCCCACCTCGGCCAGCACGACGCGATCGTCGGCAAGGACGCGCAGTACAAGCACATCGCAATCTCGCTCGGCGGCGACATCGTGCGGCTCAACTCCAACGTCCGCTACGACGGGCCCGGGGGAGAGGCGCAGCTCCTCGGCCTCTACTTCGCCGACGCCGGCCAGCACCTCGAGCACCGCACGTACATCGACCACAACACGCCGCAGGCGGTGTCCGACGTCATGTACAAGGGTGCACTGCAGGGCACCGATGCGCGCAGCGTGTGGATCGGCGACGTGCTGATCCGCCCCGAGGCGATCGGCATCAACACCTACGAGCTCAACCGCAACCTCGTCCTCACCGAGGGCGCCCGGGCGGACTCCGTGCCGAACCTCGAGATCGAGACCGGCGACATCGAGGGCGCAGGCCACGCGTCCTCGACCGGCCGCTTCGACGAGGAGCACCTGTTCTACCTCATGAGCCGCGGCATCGACGAGGTCGAGGCCCGTCGGCTCGTGGTCCGCGGCTTCTTCCACGAGGTCATCGGACAGATCCGCGTGCCCGCGATCGAAGAGGTCCTGTCCGCAAGGATCGAGGACGAGCTCTCCCGGAGCATGATGTGAGCGAGCTCGCCGCCTGCGCCGCGAGCGCCGTCGACCCCGGCGACGCGATCCGCGTCGTCCTCGAGGGCCGGGAGATCTGCATCGCCCGGACCGACGACGGCGCCGTGCACGCGATCGACGACCTGTGCACCCACGGCGAGGTGTCCCTCGCCGAGGGGGAGGTGTCCGGCTGCTCGATCGAGTGCTGGCTCCATGGCTCCGCCTTCGACCTCACCACCGGCAGGCCGCTCACTCCGCCGGCCTTCGAGCCGGTCGCCGTCTACCCGTGCAGCGAGCGCGACGGCATGATCTACGTCGACCCCACCAGTCCTGAACAGTAAGGAAACCCATGTCCACTCTCTCCATCCGCGACCTCCACGTCAGCGTCGAGACCGACGCCGGTGCCAAGGAGATCCTGCGCGGCGTCAACCTCGACATCAACTCCACCGAGACCCACGCGATCATGGGCCCGAACGGCTCCGGGAAGTCGACGCTGGCCTACGCGCTGGCCGGCCACCCCGGCTACACCGTGACCTCCGGCACCGCCGCGATCGACGGCGAGGACATCCTCGAGATGAGCGTCGACGAGCGCGCCAAGGCCGGCCTGTTCCTCGCCATGCAGTACCCCGTCGAGGTCCCCGGCGTCACCGTGACGAACTTCCTGCGCACCGCGAAGACCGCGATCGACGGCGAGGCGCCGAAGCTCCGCACCTGGACCAAGGACCTCTCCGAGGCGATGAAGAACCTCCGCGTCGACCCCGCGTTCGCCTCGCGCAACGTCAACGAGGGCTTCTCCGGCGGTGAGAAGAAGCGCCACGAGATCCTCCAGATGGAGCTCCTCAAGCCGCGTTTCGCGATCCTCGACGAGACCGACTCCGGCCTCGACGTCGACGCGCTGCGGATCGTGTCCGAGGGGGTCAACCGGGTCAAGGAGAAGACCGACGTCGGCGTCCTCCTCATCACCCACTACACCCGCATCCTGCGCTACATCCAGCCCGACTACGTCCACGTCATGGTCAACGGCCGGATCGCCGAGGAGGGCGGCGCCGAGCTCGCCGAGCGCCTCGAGAACGAGGGCTACGACCGCTTCCTTGGCGTGGGAGCCTGATGCTCTCGGCCGCCGAGGTGCAGCGCATCCGCAACGACTTCCCGATCCTCGCCCGCGAGGTCGGGGGGTCGCCGCTGGTGTACCTGGACTCCGGGGCCACCGCGCAGAAGCCGCAGTGCGTCATCGACGCCGAGCTCGACTTCTACGCGCACCGCAACTCCGCCGTCCACCGCGGGGCGCACAGCCTCGCGGTGGAGGCCACCGATGCGTTCGAGTCCGGGCGCGCGGCGGTCGCGGACTTCGTCGGCGCCGGGATCCGCGAGATCGTGTGGACGAAGAACGCCACCGAGGCGCTCAACGTCGTCGCGCTCGGCCTCGCGCACGCCGCGGCCGACCTCGGCGGTCCGGAGGCGCAGCGGTACCGGATCGGCCCCGGGGACTCGATCGTCGTCACCGAGATGGAGCACCACGCGAACCTCATCCCGTGGCAGCAGCTCGCCCGCCTCACCGGTGCGCGCCTGCGCCACCTGCCGCTCACCGACGACGGGCACCTCGAGCTGGGGGATCTCGAGGAGATCGTCGACACCACGACGAAGGTCCTCGCCTTCACCCACGCCTCGAACGTCCTCGGCACGATCAACCCCGTCGAGCGGCTCGTCGCCCGGGCCCGCGAGGTCGGGGCGCTCACCGTGCTCGACGCCTGCCAGTCGGTGCCCCACCTGCCCGTCGACCTCGCCGCGCTCGACGTCGACTTCGCGGCCTTCTCCGGGCACAAGATGCTCGGACCTACCGGGATCGGCGTGCTCTACGGGCGCGCCGAGCTCCTCGACACCCTGCCCCCGGTCCTCACCGGCGGCTCGATGATCACCACCGTCGACATGGAGTCCGCGGAGTTCATGCCGGCCCCGCAGCGCTTCGAGGCCGGCACCCAGCCGGTCGCGCAGGTCGCCGGGCTCGGTGCGGCCGTGGGCTACCTCTCCGAGACAGGGATGGCCGATGTTGCCGCGCACGAGGCCGAGATCGCCGGGATCCTCGTCGAGGGAATCGACCGGGTGCCCGGCGTGCGCCGGATCGGCCCGGACGCCTCGGCGGCGCGGATCGCCTCCGTCGCCTTCGACGTCGAGGGCGTCCACGCCCACGATGTCGGTCAGGTGCTCGACGACGCGGGGATCGCGGTGCGGGTGGGCCACCACTGCGCACAGCCGCTCCACCGCCGCTACGGGCTCACCGCCACCACCCGCGCGAGCGCCTCGGTCTACACCACGGCCGAGGACTGCGAGCGGTTCCTCACCGCCCTCGCCGGCGTCCGCCCCTTCTTCGGAGTGTCATGAGCGATCTCCAGCAGCTCTACCAGCAGGTCATCCTCGACCACGCCAAGCAGCGCTACGGCAACCGGCCGCTGCTCGGCGGGACCGGGATCGACCGCTCCCCGCAGTTCGGCTCCTCGCACCAGGTCAACCCGACGTGCGGGGACGAGATCACCGTGGAGGCGGAGATCGACCCCGGCACCGGCGCGCTCACCGTGCGCTGGGACGGCCAGGGCTGCTCGATCTCGATGGCCTCGGCCTCGGTCCTGACCGAGATCGCCGAGGACACCGGACCGGAGGGGTTCGCCGCCGCCGAGGCCGCCTTCCACACTCTCATGCACTCCCGCGGACAGGGGGAGGCCGACGAGGACGTCCTCGGCGATGCCGCCGCCTTCCAGGGGGTCTCGAAGTTCCCCGCCCGAATCAAATGCGCCCTGCTGTCCTGGATGGCACTCAAGGACGCACTCGCCCAGGCCCACGCCGCAGGAGGAGACCATGCCTGAAGTCATCGACCAGCCCACCAACGCCGTGCCCGAGGAGGTCCTCGAGGCACTCATGGACGTCGTCGACCCCGAGCTCGGCGTCAACATCGTCGACCTCGGCCTCGTCTACGGCACCGCCGTCGAGGAGGACGGCACCGCCGTCATCGAGATGACCCTGACGAGTGCCGCCTGCCCGCTCACCGACGTCATCGAGGACCAGGTCGCGCAGGTCCTCGAGGGGATCGTCCCGGCCTACCGCCTCAACTGGGTGTGGATGCCGCCGTGGGGCCCGGAGAAGATCACCGAGGACGGCCGCGAGCAGATGCGGGCCCTCGGCTTCAACATCTGAGCAGCACCACCGCTCTCAGCACCACGGCTCACAGCACCGCTGCGAGCGCGCCGGGCAGCTCGGGGTGCGCGAACCGGAATCCCGCCTCGGCGAGCACCCGGCTGGTCGCATGCCGGCCGGTGAGCCCGAGCGCGGGATCCGTCGCGAGGAGCACCGCTCCGGCCCGGAGCACCGGCGCCGGGGTCGACAGTCCGAACCCGTGCGGGGCGAGCAGCGGCAGCCGTGGGGCGAGCCGCGTCCGCAGCCGGGCCATGAGCTCGGCGTTGCGGACCGGGTGCGGTGCCGCGGCGACGAGGATGCCGCCGGGCAGCTCCGGTCCGCACAGGCCGAGCGCGGCGAGCACGATCCGCAACCAGTCCTCGAGCTGGATCCACGAGAACCACTGATCACCGCGCCCCACCGTCCCGCCGAGCCCCGCCCGGGCGAGCAGCGCCAGCCGATCGAGCGCGGGGGAGTCGTGCTGGAGGACGATCGAGGTCCGCAGCACGGTGGTGCGCCGGGCATGCGCCCCGGCGGCCGCCTCCTCCCACGGGCGGGCGACCCCGGTCATCTGCGGCAGGGCGGCCGCGCCCGCAGGCAGCGGCGAGCTCTCGTCGAGCCGCGCCTCCTCGGCATCGGACCAGATCGCGGTCGTCGATCCCTGCACCCACGCCTCGACGGGCGCCTGCTCCTGCGAGGCCGCGACGAGCGCTTCGGTGGCACGCACGCGCGAATCGCGGAGGCGCGCGATGCCCGCGGGCGTCGGCCGGGTGTCGACGAGCGCCCCGGCGAGGTTGACGACGCCGATGCGCTCCTCCCCGGTACGGGCGAGCTCCTCTGCCCAGTCCCCGACGCTCCGGCCGTCCCACTGCCGGAACCGCAGTCCGGGCCCGGTGCGGCGGAGCAGCTCGGGGGAGTCGGCGGGGCGCCGGGTGAGGACGACCGCCTCGGCCCCGGCGCGCTGCAGCGCACCGGTGAGAGCAGTGCCGAGCGCCCCGGTGCCGCCGGCGACGACGACGCGCATCGGGCGGGTATCCGTGTGCAGGGTGCTCATCGTCTCCTCTCCCGGCGCTGTCGGCGGCTCACACCCGGTCGACGGCGAAGGTGTTGCAGGCGCTCGGCCGGCCGTCGCGGTAGCCGCGGAGGAACCACGTCTGCCGCTGCTCGGCGGAGCCGTGGGTGAAGTTCTCCGGGATCACCCGGCCGCCGGAGGTCTCCATGATCGAGTCGTCGCCGATCGCCTCGGCCGCGGACAGCGCAGCGGAGATGTCCTCCGTGGTGAGCGGCTGCAGGTAGGGCTCGCCCGTGCTCGGATCCGGGGTCACTGCGGCGTTCGCGGCCCATACCCCGGCGTAGCAGTCGGCCTGGAGCTCGAGGCGGACCGCGTTCGACTGCGGGCCGGTCTGCCCGTCGCGGGTGCGCTGGATGTCCCCGGTGAGTGTCTGGATGTGGTGGCCCCACTCGTGGGCGACGACGTACTCTTCCGGCAGCGGCCCCTGCTCGGCGCCGAACCGGTCGCGGAGCTGGGCGAAGAACGCGACGTCGAAGTACGCGGTCTCGTCGCCCGGGCAGTAGAACGGGCCCATCGCGGAGCTGCCCGTGCCGCACGCCGTCTGCCACTGGCCGCTGGTGAGCACCGCACCCGGCGCGCGGTAGGCGACCCCGAGGTCGTGGACCCCCTCCTGCCAGTACTGGTTGAGGCTGTTGACCGTGCCGACGACCCGGCACTCGACGTCTTCGTTGGCGTCCTCGCCGGTGCGGCACTTCGTCGCGAGGTCGTCCCCGGCGGTCTGCCGGTCGACCTGTGAGCTGTCGGTGAAGCCCTGACCGCCGGTGATGACCTCGGGCCCGAACACGAGCGCCATGATCACCATGATGACGAGCCCGCCGAGCCCGCCGCCGATCTTGATGCCGGGGCCGCCGAGGCCCCCGCCCGAGCGACCGCCGCCGCGCTTGGACACCTGCGAGGTGTCGAGTCTGCTGCCGGGATTGAACGTCATGGCAATAGCATAGGGTGGTCCGGGTGCATTCCATCCGCATCCCACGAAAGGACACTCTGTGACGATCACGGCCGCCGTCGACGGCTCGGCGCTGGGGAACCCCGGACCGGCCGGCTGGGCCTGGTACATCGACGACGAACGGTGGGGGTCCGGGGGATGGCCGGAGGCGACGAACAACCGCGGCGAGCTGCAGGCGCTCATCGAGCTGCTCCGCGCCACCGCCGGCACCTCCGAGCAGCTCCACGTGCTCTGCGACTCGAAGTACGTCATCAACTCGGTGACGAAGTGGATGCCGGTGTGGAAGCTCAAGGGCTGGAAGAAGGCCAACGGCGGCGATGTCCTCAACCGCGACCAGATGGAGGAGCTCGACGCCGCGCTGCGCGACCGCGACATCCGGCTCGAATGGGTCAAGGGCCACAGCAGCCACCGCCTCAACGACGCCGCCGACGCCCGCGCCCGGGCGGCCGCGGAGGCCTATCGCCGGGGCACGCCGGTGGACCCGGGCCCGGGCTTCAGCGGCCCGGGAGCCCCCGCTCGTGACGCGGAGGTCCCTGCTCGGGACCCGGAGCCCGAGCGCGCGCCGGTGACGGTGTCGTGCCGGCTCGACGCCGAGCTCGCCGACCGGATCGTCGAGCGCGCGCAGGCCGCCGCCCGCAGACCTCAGGACGAGCTCGCCGAGCTCATCGCACTCGGCATGGAACGGAAGTACGGCATGGAGGACCAGCACGGCATGGAACGGAAGCACGCATGATCGCCGTCTCGGATCTCGAGGTCCTCGTGGGCTCGCGCACTCTCATGACCGATGTCTCCTTCCGCGTCGACACCGGCGACAGGGTGGGCCTCGTGGGCCGCAACGGCGCCGGCAAGACCACTCTGACGAAGGTCCTCATGGACGAGTTCGCCCCGAACGCCGGGACCGTCACCCGGTCCGGAACGGTCGGCTACCTGCCGCAGGACCCGCGCTCGGGCGACCCCACGGCCTCGGGCCGGGAGCGGATCCTGTCCGCCCGGGAGCTCGACGTGCTCGTGCGGCGGCTGCGCAGGGCCGAGGAGCAGATGTCCGACCCGGACCCCGACGTCATGTCGAAGGCGATCGACCGCTACCCGCGGATCGAATCGGAGTTCGTCGCCGCCGGCGGCTACGCGGCCGAGTCCGAGGCCTTCGCGATCGCTGCGAACCTCGGCCTCGACGAGGAGCTGCTGTCCCGAGAGCTGCAGACGCTGTCCGGCGGCCAGCGCCGCCGCGTCGAGCTCGCCCGGATCCTGTTCGCGGCCCCGGACACGATGATCCTCGACGAGCCGACGAACCACCTCGACGCGGAGTCGGTGCTGTGGCTGCGCGACTACCTCAAGACCTACGCCGGCGGGCTCGTCATCATCTCCCACGATCTCGATCTCATCGACGAGGTCGTCAACCGCGTGTTCTTCCTCGACGCCAACCGGCAGTGCATCGACATCTACGCGATGAACTACCGCCAGTACCTCAAACAGCGTGAGGCCGATGAGCGGCGCCGCCGGCGCGAGCGCTCGAACGTCGAGAAGAAGGCCGCCGCGCTGAGCGCGCAGGCGGACAAGATGCGCGCCAAGGCGACGAAGACCGTCGCGGCGCAGAACATGGCGAAGCGGGCCGAGCGGATGCTCTCCGGGCTCGAGGCGGAGCGGGCTGCGGAGAAGGTCGCCCACCTCCGGTTCCCGGCCCCTGCCGCCTGCGGCCGCGTGCCGCTCACCGCGGAGGGACTGAGCAAGTCCTACGGCTCGACCGAGGTGTTCACCGGCGTCGACCTCGCGATCGACAAGGGCACCCGGGTCGTCGTGCTCGGGTTCAACGGCGCAGGCAAGACCACCCTGCTCAAGATCCTCGCCGGGCTCGAGGCGCCGGACTCCGGGGAGGTCGTGCCCGGCCACGGCCTCAAGCTCGGCTACTACGCGCAGGAGCACGAGACGCTCGACCACGACCGGACGGTGCTCGAGAACATGCAGCGCAGCTCGCCGCACCTCGACGACACCGCCGCGCGCTCCGTGCTCGGCTCGTTCCTGTTCTCCGGCGATGACGTCCACAAGCCGGCCGGAGTGCTGTCCGGCGGAGAGAAGACCCGGCTCGCGCTCGCGACGCTCGTCGTGTCGAGCGCGAACGTGCTGCTCCTCGACGAGCCGACGAACAACCTCGACCCGGCCAGCCGCGAGGAGATCCTGTCGGCGATCCGCCGCTACGAGGGCGCGATCGTCCTCGTCACCCACGACGAGGGCGCGGTCGCCGCGCTCGATCCCGACCGCGTGCTCCTCCTGCCCGACGGCGACGAGGACCTCTGGGGCGAGACCTACCTCGACCTCGTCAGCCTCGCCTGAATCAGTAGCCCTGGGAGTCGAGGAGGGCGTCCTCGAGCTCCTCCTCGGTCCGCTGCCGCTGCGGGCTCCGGGACGACTGCTTGCTCCGGGACGACTGCGGGCTCCGGGGAGCCGCCCGGCCGGGCCGCGTCGTCCTGCCTTCCCCGTAGCGCCCGCCTCCCGTGCTCGCGCCGGCGGAGCGCCGGCCGCCGCGGGTGAGGGCGGCCTTGTCGACGACGACGTACTCGGTCGGTGCGGCGTCCGCGGCCTCCTCGCTGCGTGCGGCGTCGAGTGCGCGCTTCTCCCGGCGGGCGGCGTAGACGACGCCGGCGAGGATCATGATCCCGAACACGATCCACTGGAACGTGTAGGACAGGTGGGAGCCGGGATCGGTGCTCGGCGGTGGCAGGGGAGTGAGGCCGTCGTCGGCGGGGGCCGGGTCCTCGGCACTGAGCTGCCCGTAGGCCTCGGTCACGGGGGAATCCATGCCCGGGATGGCATCGGGGTCGATCGCGCGGATCAGGCCCGGGGGATTGGAGTCGCCGCTCGCGTCCTGGCGCGGGCGCAGCCACATCTCGACGTCGACCTCGCCGGCCGGCGGTGCGGGGAGAGCGGTGGGGTCGGGGGCGGATCCCTCGCTCGTCGTCGGCACCCAGCCGCGGACCACGGCGATCGTGTCCCCGGAGTCGAGCACGAGCGGGACGACGACGTAGAAGCCGGCCTGGTTCTGCAGGCTCCGGTTGCGTGCGAGCACCGTCGCCCCGGGGTCGTAGCTGCCGGTGACGGCGACCTTCGCCCACTCGGCGTCGACGGGCAGAGGGGCGGTGCGGTCGGGGAGGACCTCCGGAAGCGGCCGGGCCGCGCCGTGGTAGTTCGTCTCGATCCGCTCGATCTCCGCATCCCGCGCGGCACGGCGGTGGTCCTGCCAGTTCGCGAGGAATCCGCAGGCGACCGCGGCGACGATCGCGAGCGCGATGTAGCGCAGCCAGCGTGCGGAGAGGACGAAGCGGTAGCCGCCGCGCTCGGCGGGCGGGGGAACGGGCTGGGGCGTGGGCTCGGCCATCAGCCGGCGCCCTCCGGGATCTCGGCGACGGGGACGTCGTCACGGAGCAGGCTGCGGATCTGCAGGTACTCGTGGAGGTGCGTGCGGTGGTCCGGGCAGGCGAGCCAGACCTTGCGCCGCTCCGGGGTGTGGATGCGCGGGTTGTTCCACAGCAGCGCGAACTCCGCGGTCCGGGTGCACGCCTTCGCCGAGCACGTCATCGCCGTCTTCCTCCGTTCCCCTCGTTCGTCCCACCGTATCGCCCGGCGTCGGGGTCCCCGGCATCAGGGGCGCTGTCGGAGTCGCCGGACTGAGCAGTGTCGCCGTCGATGACCTCGCCATCGATGATCTCCCCGTCGTACACCCCGTCCGCGGCGGTCGCCGCGGGCGCGGCGGGCGCCTCGGCCCCGGCTCCGGCATCATCGGTGCCTGACCGGGGACCATCCACCGGCCCCGGTGCCAGCGCCTCGAGCGGAGCGGAGTCGATGACCGCGCCGCCGGATTCGGTGCCGCGGGCGCGCGCCGCATTCGCGATGAGCACCGCGACCCACGGCAGCACGATCGCGCCGGCGGCGAAGAACCACCGCCAGGGGCTCGGGGTGAGGACCGCGAGGAGGAAGCAGAGCATGCGGATCCCCATCGAGATGAGGTATCGCACGGTCCGCGTGTGGATGTCCTGCTCATGGGACACCTCGGCCTCGGTGATCCGTTGGGCGTGCGTCCTGTGGGCCATGGCCTTCCAGCACTCGGGGGTGAGGCACGCGCGCGCGTGCTCCTGGCTACAAAAGCATACTCCCCGATTGTCGGCGGCGTACTCATGGAGCGCGCAGGTGCGTTAGGTTGGAGACCCGCCCTCGGGCGGCCTGCAGCAGTCGGCGAACAAGGAGAGCGACAGTGTCGGATTCGCGCGTAGTACTCGTCACCGGTGGCAACCGGGGGATCGGGCGGAAGATCGCCGAGGCGTTCCTCGCCGCCGGTGAGAAGGTGGCCGTGACCTCGCGGAACGGCGACGCCCCCGACGGCGCGCTGGCGGTGTCCGCCGACGTCACCGACCCGGACTCCCTCGACGCCGCGTTCACGCGGATCGAGGGGGAGCTCGGCCCGGTCGAGGTCGTCGTCGCGAACGCCGGGATCACCCGCGACACCCTCCTCATGCGGATGTCCGACGAGGACTTCGACGCCGTGATCGACACGAACCTCGGCGGCGCCTTCCGCACCGTCAAGCGCGCGATCACCGGGATGATCCGGGCGAAGAAGGGCCGCATCGTGCTCATCTCCTCGGTGTCCGGGCTCTACGGCGTCGCCGGCCAGGCGAACTACTCGTCCTCGAAGGCCGGACTCGTCGGCCTCGCCCGCTCGATCACCCGCGAGGTCGGCGCCCGCGGAATCACCGCGAACGTCGTCGCCCCCGGGTTCGTCCGCACCGAGATGACCGATGAGCTGCCGGAGAAGCAGCAGAAGGAATACCTCGCGACGATCCCCGCCAAGCGCTTCGCCGAGGCCGAGGAGGTCGCCGCCGTGGTCCGCTGGATCGCCTCGGACGAGGCCTCCTACATCTCCGGCGCCGTCATCCCGGTCGACGGCGGCCTGGGCATGGGACACTGACACCGCACACCGAGTCCACACGCACACCGCGTACTCCACGCGAGAGGAAGACAACATCATGGGAATTCTCGACGGCAAGCGCATCCTCGTCACCGGCGTGCTCACGGAGGCCTCGATCGCCTTCGCGGCCGCCCGCCTGGCCCAGGAGCAGGGGGCTGAGGTCATCCTCTCCTCGTTCGGCCGGCAGATGAAGATCACCTCGGTCATCGCCGAGCGGCTGCCGCAGCCCGCGCAGGTCATCGAGCTCGACGCGACGAACGAGGACGACCTCGCCGCGCTGCCCGAGCGGCTCGGCGGGAACATCGACGGGATCGTCCACGCGATCGCCTTCGCCCCCAAGGACGCGCTCGGCGGCGTCTTCCTCGACACCCCCTTCGAATCGGTGTCGAACGCCGTCCACGTCTCCGCGTACTCGCTCAAGGCGATCACCGTCGCCGCCCGCCCGGTGCTCAACCGCGGCGCCGGCGTCGTCGGCCTGACCTTCGACGCGACCGTCGCCTGGCCGGCCTACGACTGGATGGGCGTGGCGAAGGCCGCGCTCGAGTCGACCTCGCGCTACCTCGCGAAGTACCTCGGCGGCGACGGCATCCGCGTCAACCTCGTCTCCGCCGGCCCGCTCAAGACGACCGCCGCGAAGTCGATCCCCGGCTTCGACGCGTTCGAGGACGTGTGGGGCACCCGCGCCCCGCTCGGCTGGGAGCAGACCGACACCGAGCCGGCCGGCAAGGCGATCGTCGCGCTGCTCTCCGACTGGTTCCCGGCGACGACGGGCGAGATGGTCCACGTCGACGGCGGACTCCACGCCACCGGGGCCTGACACCCGTGCCCCACCTGGTGCTCGCCCGCCACGCCACCGCCGCGCGCCCCCCGGTGGCCGACTTCGATCGGCCGCTCACCGAGGCGGGCTCCGCCGAGGCGGCCGCGGCGGGCGAGCACCTCACCCGGTACCCGCTCACGCACCTCGTCGCCTCCGCCGCGCTGCGCACCGTGCAGACCGGCGAGGCCGTCGCCCGCGCCCTCGCGGACGCACCGGTGCTCCACACCGATCGGGCGCTCTACGAGGCCGACATCGACGCCTGGCTCGAGATCATCGACTCGATCCCGGAATCGGCGACCGGGGCGTACGTCGTCGGGCACGAGCCGACGGTGAGCGCCGTCATCGGCCACCTGTGCCCCGCGCTCGGGGTGCCGCGGCGCTTCCGCCCGAGCTCGATCGCGGTGTTCGACCTCCCGCGCTGGGGGCTGGCCCCCGGCGACTATCCGCCGCCGGAGATCCGGAACTTCAAGGACTGACCGGCGCACCGGCCCCGGCCGTCAGCCGATCGGCTCCCCGGTCAGCGCGGCCCACACGGCATCCATCCGCCGCACGGTGAGCGCGGCGTCGGCGACCTCGGCGAGCGCCGGCTTGGCGCAGAACGCGATCCCGAAGCCGGCGGCCTCGACCATCTCCGCATCGTTCGCCCCGTCGCCGATCGCCACGGTGCGCGCCGGATCGATGTCGAGCCGCTCGCACAGCACGCGCAGCTGGTCGGCCTTCGCCCGCCGGTCGATGATCGGACCGTCGACCTCACCGCTGAGCAGGCCGTCGCGCACCGCGAGTCGATTCGCGAGCACCTCGGCGATCCCGAGCTCCGCGGCGACCGGCACGACGACTTCGGCGAACCCACCGGACACGAGCGCGACCACCCCGCCGGCACCCTGCACCGCGGCAACGAGCTCCGGCACGCCCGCGGTCAGCGTGACCTGCTCGCGCACCTCGGCGAGCACGGACTCCGGGAGCCCGGCGAGCGCGGCGACCCGCGCGCGCAGGCTCGCGGCGAAGTCGAGCTCCCCGCGCATCGCCTCGTCGGTGATCCGGGCGACCTCCTCGCGGACCCCGGCGTGCTCGGCGATGAGCTCGATGACCTCCTCGTTGAGGAAGGTCGAGTCGACGTCCATGAGGACGAGCTGCGGCGGGGCCTCACTCAGCGCCTCGGGCACGACGAACACGTCCGCATCCGGGTGGGCGGCGGACTCGGCGGCGACGATGGTCTCCAGACCACCGGCATCGACGAGGCGCGAGCTCACGGTCCAGTCGGCGCCGGCGGGGTGGATGAGGCTGATCCTGTGCATGACAGCGATTCTACGGAGTCGCCGGCCGAACGGTTCCCCTGCAGTCGCGTGTCACCCGATCCCGTTGTCGCGGCTCACCGCGGTGACCACGGCGGCCGCCGCGCGGTGGAGGCGGGCGAGCATGTCGCCGAACTCCGCGGGCCCCACGGTCGCAGGTGCCAGGACGGGCGACATCGCGTGATGGATGTCGAGAGCGGCGTGGAGCAGCGGGGCCTGCTCGGGCCGGGTGAGCAGACCGGTGAGCTCGGCGCGCGGGGCGGCCGCGCTCATGTCCGCCTGCCAGTCCCGCCACTGGAGGTTGCGCATCTCCGCCGGGACGCCGTCGCCGAGCGCCTCGACGAGGGCGAGACCCTCCATCACGGTCTCGCGCAGGGTGCGGGCCGCCTCGGGCACGCTGCGGACGTCGAGCGGGGCGTAGGGCACCCGGGCGCACGCGAGCACCCGGAGGTTGGCCTCCCCGTCGAGGACGAGCACCGCATCGGACACGCCGGACGATTCGGTGACGGCGACCGCGGTGGCGCGGGCGAGGGTGCGGCGCGCGGACTTCTCCACCCGCGGCACCGCGGACGGGAAGGTCGGGTGGAGCAGCGCCAGGCGCAGCCGGTCGACCCGGCGGGCGCGCAGGGCCGGGAGGAGGAGCAGCAGGCCGGTCGGCGGGTCGGAGTCGTAGACGGCGTCCTCGAGTACGAGCGGAACCGGCATCCCGGCGTCGAGCAGCACCTGCGCGCAGTCATCGGGGGAGAGCCGGCCGGCGAGCGCGGCATCGACCGTGAGCGAGGTGAGGAGGGTCGCCAGTGCGGTGTCCATCCGCCACAATCTAGCGCACCGTGTGCGCTAGAGTCTGCACTATGAGCGATGTGCTGGAATTTGCAGACGTCCACGTCCGGCGGGGGACGAACTTCCTGCTCAGCGGACTGTCCCTCGAGGTCTCCGAGGGGCAGCACTGGGTGGTGCTCGGCCCCAACGGCGCCGGCAAGACGACCTTCCTCGAGCTCGCCGCCGGGCGCATGCACCCGACCTCGGGCCGGGTCGACATCCTCGGGGAGCGCCTCGGCCGGGTCGACGTGTTCGAGCTGCGCCCGCGCATCGGCTACACCTCCTCGGCGCTGGCCGCCCGGATCCCCGGCTCGGAGAAGGTCACCGACATCATCCTCACCGCCGCCTACGGCGTGCTCGGCCGGTGGCGCGAGGAGTACGACGAGCTCGATCTCGACCGGGCGCGCGATCTCCTCTCCGCCTTCGCCGTCGAACGCTTCGCCGACCGGCCCTTCGGCAGCCTGTCCGAGGGCGAGCGCAAGCGCGTGCAGATCGCCCGCTCCCTCATGACCGATCCCGAGCTCCTGCTCCTCGACGAACCGGCCTCCGGCCTCGACCTCGGCGGGCGCGAGGAGCTCCTCCAGGCGCTCGGCGAGATCCTCGACGGGAAGTACGCGCCGACGACGGTCATGGTCACCCACCACGTCGAGGAGATCCCCACCGGCGTCACCCACGCGCTCCTCCTCAAGGACGGCGCCGCTGTGGCCGCCGGCGAGATCGACTCGACGCTGACCTCGGAGAACCTCAGCACCACCTTCGGCACCGAGGTCACACTCGGGCGCGAGGGCGGGCGCTACCACGCGCGGGCGCGCGGCTGAATGGCTGCTGCATGACCGTCCTCGAAGCGGCCCTCGTGCTGCTCGCCGGACTCGGTGCGGGCACGATCAACGCGATCGTCGGCTCGGGCACCCTCATCACCTTCCCGGCACTCGTCGCCTTCGGCGTGCCGCCGGTGACGGCGACGATGAGCAACGCCGTGGGCCTCATCCCCGGCAACATCGCCTCCTCCTTCGGCTACCGCGAGGAGCTCCGCGGACAGGGGAAGCGCCTGCTCCAGCTCCTGCCCGCCTCCGTCGCCGGTGCCCTGCTCGGCTCGTACCTGCTGCTCCACCTGCCCGAAGACTCCTTCATCACCATCGTCCCGGTGCTCCTCGTGTTCGCGCTCGTGCTCGTCGTCGGGCAGCCGGCGCTCCAGCGGCACCTCAAGGCGCGCAAGGCGAAGCGGGCGGACGCCCACGGGGCGACGGGGGAGACCGCCGGAGGCGCAGGCGCCGAGGTACCGGCCGGAGCCGCTGCTGTGCCCGGTGCGACGCCCGGCCCGCCGGCGCTGTCGACCGGCCGGATGCTCGCCGTCGTGCTCGCGGTGTTCCTCACCGCGATCTACGGCGGCTACTTCGCCGCCGCACAGGGGATCATCCTCATCGCGCTCCTCGGCCTCCTGCTCCCGGAGCCGCTGCAGCGCCTCAACGGCGCGAAGAACGTCCTCGTCCTCGTGGTCAACTCCGTGGCCGCCGCGGTGTACATCATCGTCGGCTTCGATCGGATCAACTGGCTCGCGGTGCTCCTCATCGCCATCGGCTCGCTCATCGGCGGCTACTTCGGGGCGCGCATCGGACGCCGGTTCAGCCCGGTGCTGCTCCGTGCGATCATCGTCGCACTCGGTCTCGTCGCGCTGTGGCGCATCCTGCAGATGTGAGCGGCGCATGAACACCCCGCGCAAGCCGGCGCTCACCGATGCGCAGATCCTCGCACTCGCTCAATCCGCGGGCATCGGACCCGAGCGGATCCGGTTCTTCACCTCCGCCGACGACCCGGCCGTCGCCGACTACACCCGGCTCACCGATGTGCGTCTGCGCACGCTGCGCGAGCCCGAGCGGGGCCTCTTCATCGCCGAGAGCTCGAAGATCATCGAGCGCGCCATCGCCGCCGGCCACGTGCCGCGCTCCTTCCTCATGACCCGCAAGTGGTTCGCCGCGCTCACCGGGATCATCGCCGGGACCCACGCGCCGGTGTTCATCGGCGAGGACGCCGTCGTCGAGCAGCTCACCGGCTACCACCTCCACCGGGGCGCGCTCGCCGCGGTGCACCGCCCGGTGCTCCCCGCGCTCGCCGAGGTGCTCGCGGATGCCCGGCGGGTCGTCGTGGTCGAGGACATCGTCGACCACACGAACCTCGGCGCGATCTTCCGCTCCGCAGCGGGCCTGGGCGTCGATGCCGTGCTCATCACCCCGCGCAGCGCCGACCCGCTCTACCGCCGGGCGATCCGGGTGTCGATGGGCACGGTGTTCCAGGTCCCGTGGACGCGTCTCGACTCCTGGCCGGCCGACATCGACCGGCTCCACGAGCTCGGCTTCCACACCGCCGCGCTCGCGCTCGAGGACGACTCGGTGCCGCTGCGGGAGTTCGCCGCGCGGGCTCCGGAGC
Source organism: Brevibacterium sp. R8603A2 (assembly GCF_023072605.1). Taxonomy (NCBI): domain Bacteria; kingdom Bacillati; phylum Actinomycetota; class Actinomycetes; order Micrococcales; family Brevibacteriaceae; genus Brevibacterium; species Brevibacterium sp. R8603A2. The sequence goes on along the minus strand of NZ_JALLGN010000004.1, from coordinate 106,211 downwards.
GCACTGCGCTCATCATGGGCACCGAGGGCGACGGACTGCAGCGCAGGACGATCGCGGCGGCGCGCTCGACCGTCCTCATCCCCATGGGCCACGGCGTCGACTCGCTCAACGTCGCCGCCGCGACGGCTGTGGCCTGCTACGCGCTGCAGCCGAGCGTGGACACGCCGCAGAGCGAGACTCAGCGATCGAGCGAGACCATCCGAGCGAATCCCGGAGACGACGATGCAGAACCGACGAACTGACCGCACCGATCCGGCTGAGCAGACCGCGCCGGAGCTCACCCGCGCCCTCGAGGCCGCTCGGATCACCGGGGAGGTCGGCACGCCGCGCGAGGGCAACCTGTCCCACATCCAGCGGTTCCTCGACCAGGAGACGCACTTCCACTTCGGCGTGCCGCTCACCCGCGACTGGGACTACGACGCGGTCTTCGACCTCATGGTCGACCGGGTCGGGATCTCCGCAGATCGGGCGCACACCGCCGGTCAGGACACGATCTCGACCGCACTGTGCCTCGCGGCCTCCGCGCGCTTCGCGGCGGTGCTCGGCGAGGTCGCGCGCGGCGGCGGGCGGATCCTCTTCGGCTCCGGACACCCGGCCGGCATGGTGCCCGTCCACCAGGCCTTCGCCCGGGCCGCGGAGGCCGCCGGGGCCGAGGTCGTTCGCGCCACCGGACCGATCACCGTCGACACCGATGGGGGAGACGTCCGGCACCTCGGCGGGGTATGGGTCTGGCACCAGCACGGCGGCGTACCGCACACCCACTCGCCCGAACCGGTGGCGCATCTGCTGGCCGAGCTCAGCCGCCGCGGCGAGGCACCGCCGGACCTCGTCGTCGCCGACCACGGCTGGGCCGGGTACGCCGGCGGGCGGGGCCTGCGTGCGATCGGCTTCGCCGACTGCAACGATCCGGCCCTGTTCGTCGCCGAGGCGCAGGGCCAGGTCGAGGTCGCCGTCCCGCTCGACGACGACATCGAGCCGCAGCTCTATCTGCCGCTCATCGAGTTCATCCTGCAGCGCGCCGGCCTCCCCGCCGAGGGGATCGCGCTCTAGGTGAAGGCGGCGTGCTCTAGGCGAAGGCGGCGGCGAACTCCGGGCTCGGCTCGATGGGCTGGATGATGTCGACGAGCACCTCGTCCGGGCCGGCGACGATGAAGTGCCGCTGACCGAAGTCCTCGTCGCGCAGTGGGAGGACCGGGGTGAGCCCGTGCTCCCGTGTCAGGCGCTCGTGCACGGCGTCGACGTCGTCGACCTCGATGTTGACGATGATGCCGCGCGGGACCGCCCGGAAGGGTTCGGGAACGGTGGGGTGGTCGAAGCGGAGCACGGCGAGCTCGTGGTCGCCGAGCCGCATGCTCACGTACCAGTCCGCGGCGAACGTCGGGGTGAAGCCGAGCACCTCCCGGTAGAAGGCTGCCGTCCGGGCGACATCGGGGGTCATGAGGACTGGGTAGCAGCCGGTGACGGTCATGAGGGTCTCCTCGCGGGGATGCGGGGTCGGGTGGACCGGAGGATCCGGTGACGGATGCGCCGGTGTTACGTACACTGTGTACGTAACGTGTTCAGCATACATACACCGTGTACGTAAAGGAACTGTCGATGCCCCGTGCCTCTGTCACCGATGCGCTCCGCACCGCGAAACAGATCCGTGCCTCCGCCGAATCCCTCTTCGCGCGCGAGGGATTCGCGCAGGTCGCGCTCGAAGACGTGGCGAGTGATGCGGGGGTGACGCGCGGCGCGGTCTACCACCACTACCGGAACAGGGCAGGGCTGTTCCACGCGGTCGCCGCACACCTGCAGTCGCGGGTGGCCGAAGCGGTCGTGGAAGCGGCCGAGCAGGCCGGGGCCGACCCGTTCCGGCAGCTGAGCGCCGGCTCGCATGCCTTCCTCGACGCCATCACCTCGGTCTCCGCGGCGCGCATCCTCCTCGTCGATGCGCCGGCGGCGCTCGGCTGGGACGAGTGGCGGCGACTCGATGCCGAGCATGCGGGAGCGCACCTGTCCGATGCGCTCACTGCGGCCGGGGTGCCGGAGGGACGACGCGAGGCGATCGCGGCCGGGCTGTCCGGGGCGATGAACGAGCTCGCGCTCTGGGTGTCGCGCAGCTCCGGCGCGAGTACGGCCCGGGAGCAGGCGCACGCAGCGCTCGACCAGCTCCTGCGCGGCGTCGAGGCGGGCTGAGCGCGGCGTCCCCTGCGCCGGTCCCCGTTCCGGCGTACGTCCGGGCGGAATCTCCGGACTCAGACCTCGAGCGCGAGGTCCTCGATCACCTCGGCGCCGGGGAGGCGCGCGACCTCGGACCCGGGGAGGATGATCTTCGAGCCCCGGATGCCCGAGCCGATGATCACCTGGTCGGCCGCGATGACTCGGGAGTCGACGAGCAGCCGGTAGCCCTCCGGCAGGCCGATCGGCCCGATGCCCCCATACTCCATGCCCGATTCCTCGACCGCCCGGTCCATCGGCAGGAACGAGGCCTTGCGGACGTCGAGGAGCTTGCGGACCCGCTTGTTGACGTCGGCGCGGGTGTGGGCGAGCACGAGGCAGGCGGCGATGCGCTCGTCCCCGGCGCGGGTGCCGGCGACGAGGACGCAGTTCGCGGAGTGCTCCGGGGCCAGGCCGTAGGCCTCGGTGAGGGCCGCGGTGTCCGCGAGCTCCGGGTCGATGGGGAACACCTCGGCGGTGAGATCCGCCGGGAGGGCGGCGAGCGCCTCGGCGGTGGGGGCGGCGACGAGCTCGGGGGTGTCGCTGGCAGGCACGGCGGTCACGGTGTCGGGCAGGATGCTCCAGGTCATGGTCCCCACGATAGGACAGACGTGCGTGCGGGTGCAGGCGCGGTGTCATGATCGGTCGGCGTGTTCGGGTTCGCTCCGGTTCGACGCGTCCGGTATAGTGGATCGTCGGTCCTCCGTGGGACCGGACCGGATCCGAGCAGGATCCGAGCACACGAATTTGAGCACTGGCAGGCGGATGAGGATCCGCATCAGAGCTCTCAGTAATTCAACGCGAAGGACATTCATGAAGAAGGACATCCACCCGGAGTACGACGTCGTCGTGTTCAACGACCTCTCCTCCGGCACCAAGTTCCTCACCCGCTCCACCGTGAAGAGCGACAAGACCATCGAGTGGGAGGACGGGAACACCTACCCGCTCATCGACGTCGAGATCTCCTCGGCCTCGCACCCGTTCTACACCGGCAAGCAGCGCATCCTCGACTCCGCCGGCCGCGTCGAGAAGTTCAAGGACCGCTACAAGGGCTTCGGCAAGCGCAAGTGACGCACGCCTGAGACGAGCGCAGGGCCCCGGGATCGAATCCCGGGGCCCTGCGCTATTCACCGCCGACGGCTGTGCACCGAGCGGGTGCGGCGGCCGCTCAGCTGCGCGTGACGGTGATGTCCGCGTGCGGGAAGCAGCGGACGGCGGGGTGGAGGAGCGAGCGGACGCCGGTCGCGTTCTCGATCGCCGCGGCGATGCCGTGGGCGACGGTCTCCTTGGCCCGCGCGACCGCCTCGGGCACGGCGAGTCCGGTGGCCAGCCCCGCGGCGATCGCCGAGGCGAACGAGCAGCCGGCGCCGTTGACGAGGTGGTCGTTGACCTTCTTCGTGGCGAACACCGTGACCGACTCGCCGTCGAACAGCACGTCGACCGCATCCTCGCCGGCGAGGCGGGCGCCGCCCTTGACGACGACGTTCTTCGCACCCATCGCGTGGATCGCCCGGGCCGCCTCGACCATGTCCTCGACGCTCGTGAGCTCGGCCGTGCCGGTCAGGGTCGCGGCCTCCTCGAGGTTCGGGGTGATCACCGTGGCGAGCGGGACGAGGTTCTCGACGAAGAGGTCCTTGAGGTCGACCATGGTGCCCGCGCCCTTGCACACGAGGACCGGGTCGAACACGTAGGGCAGGTGGTTGTCGCGCAGGCGCTCGGCGAGGACGAGCGCGGAGTCGACGGAGCCGAGCATGCCGGACTTGATGACGTCGAAGTCGTGGACGGCGAGCGCGGAGTCGAGCTGGCGGTTGACGACCTCGGGCTCGATGAACTCGATGACGTGGTTGAACCCGTCCTCGGGGTCGAAGGTGACGATGCACGTCACGGCGGCGGTGCCGAACACGCCGTACTCCTCGAACATCTTGAGGTCGGCGGCCAGGCCCGCGCCGCCGGAGACGTCCGAGCCGGCGACCGTGAGGGCACGAGCGATCATGAGGTGGATCCTTCCGTGGTGGGGCAGTGGGGTGCGGTGCTGGAGGTGCGAGGTGCGACGGCGCGGAGCCGTGCGCGCGGTGCACGATGGATCCACTGTACTCCTCAGTCCGCAGTGCACACGGTGATCGGTGAGCCGTGATCCGAGTGGGCGGTGAGCAGTGATCCGAGTGGGTGCGGACCGTTCCGAGTGGAGCGCACGTGTCGTCGATGCGCACTGGTCTCGCCGGGCGGGGTGTGCGGGCTCAGGTGCCGCCGGGGTAGCCGAGCTGGCGCCACGCCTCGTACACCGCGATCGAGGCGGAGTTCGCGAGGTTGAGCGAGCGTCGGGACGGCTGCATCGGGATGCGCACGGTGAGGTCGACATGGTTGTCGGCGAGCACCTCGGCGGGGAGTCCGACGGACTCGCGGCCGAACAGGAGCACGTCGTCGCCCGTGTACTCGACGGTGTGGAACGCGGTGTCGGACTGGGCGGTGAAGGCGATGACGCGGCGGTCCCCGAGCGTGTCCCACAGGGCGTCGAAGTCCGGGTGGACGGTGACGTGCGCGAGGTCGTGGTAGTCGAGTCCGGCGCGGCGCAGCTTGGCGTCGGAGAGGTCGAAGCCGAGGGGCTCGACGAGGTGCAGGTGCGCGCCGGTGACCGCGGCCAGGCGGATCGCGTTGCCGGTGTTGCCCGGGATCTCGGGGGTGCAGAACACGATGCTGAGATTCATCACCGGCCCAGTGTATGCGCGCGGGCGCTGCGAGCCGGGATGGGAGTGCGCATCGGTCCGGACGGGTCCGGTTCGGGGCGGGAGCGGTGGCACCGAGTGCCGAGGTGCGGCAGGCGGGGCAGATGGGGCGATGGGGGCGTCCCTGCAGGGCCAGGCGTCCCTGCAGGGCCGGGCGTCCCTGCAGGGCCGGGCGTCCCTGCAGGGCCGGGCGTCCCTGCAGGGCCGGGCGTCCCTGCAGGGCCGGGCGTCCCTGCTGGGACGTCGACTCATCGCGATCCCGGCCCTCCCTGGTGCAGCTCGATATCGTGCCCTCCGCTGCGGTATCAGTTCTCTGCGATGCCGGTTCGGTGCCGCGCCGGTTGGTCGTCATGCCGGTCGGGTGTCGTGGTGACTCACTATGACGTCCCCGCTGTGACGTCCATTCGGAGTGAAGCGTCCGGTTCGAGCCGCCGTTGAGCATCCCGGTCGATTCTGGCTGCTTCCAGTGTGGTGCTCGCTTCGCGACGTCACAGCGGGGACGTGAAGGCGAGGACGTCACCGCAGGGACGTGAAAGCACGTAGGGCGTCACGGTGGGGACGTCACAGCGGGGTGACGGCGAGGGCCTGTGCCGGGCGCCGATGGAATGCACGCGGCCGGTTGGACGGGGACGTCACAGCGGGAACAGTGCTGTGATTTCGGATCCGGAGAAGTGCTGCCCTCACGCGAGGGCTCCGGCGGCTCTCATGGGTGGGTGCCCCGCTGGATGAGGACGAGGTGGGCAATCACTTCGGGACCGGGTCGGTCGTCTGGGCGTGGCCGGCGGGGTATCCGGGGCGCCGGGGCGAGGCGCGTGACGATTGAGGACCGCGCGCTGATTCGATGACCTCCCGGTGGAGCCGCGAGGCACCGATGCCGTATCGAGCAGTAGAACTGTAATAGAACGGCGTAATCGAACCCGTGTCAGTGCCTGCCGATAGCGTGTTCTCATCTCGAGAAGACTGGGCTGCGTTGCCCACCCGAAGGAGGAGATCACGATGAGAGCACCGACGGCGGAAGATGCACGGCCGATGGGGAGCAGTGGGGTGCCGGGGAATGCCGCATTACTGACGCCGGCGCCTCATGGGCACGGGCTGAGCGCGCATGCGAACGGGATGGACGAGGCCGAGGATATGAGACGTGGTGGGGAGGTGCCCGATGCTGACCGGACGGCGGAGCAAGCTCGAAGTCAGGCAGCGGATCGAGCTGCAGGTGAGACGGCGGAGTGCGCCGTCGGTCCGATGTCGGAGCGGACGGGGGACGGGACAGCGGCGCCTGCGTCCGAGGCGCCCGAGGAATGGGAATCCGGCGACGACCCGGATGAACGTGCCGAACTCGTCCGTCGGATCCGCAGTGCCGCGGCGCAGATGACCCAGTCGCAGGCGCAGTTCGTCGCTCTCCTCGACCGGATCGATCAGGACGGCGCCTGGGAGGGCTGGGTCGGTATCCGGAGCTTCGGGCACTGGGTGGCGTTCGCATGCGAGATGACCCCGCACACCGCGCGGGAGTACATCCGGGTCGCCCGTGGCCTGCGCGAGTTCCCTGAGGTCACCCGACTCTTCGGGGAGGGTCGGGTGTCGTATTCGAAGGTTCGTGAGATCACCCGGCTGGCGGGTCGGATCGATGAGGCGGAGGCGGCGCGGATGTGCCGGGTCGCGACCTCGGCGCAGCTCTCCCGGATGATCTCGACCTTCCGGCGGATCGCGCCGGACGCGGCCGGGGTGGTCAAGGAGCTCCCCGGTGACGTGTTCCGCATCGAGCCGCTCCCTGCCGGGCGCGCACGGATCACGATCGAGCTGCCCGAGGCCGAGGCCGCCGAGGTCATGGCACTGGTGGACGCGGCCGTCGACCGGACGATCACCACCGCACACCGGCGGGCGCGGGGAGAAGGGGCGGGCGGCGAGGCGGGCGAGGGGATGAGCAGCGAGGCCGGTGGCGGCGAGAGCGCGGAGGAACCCGCGCCGGAGCCGATCTCCCGGGTCGACCGGTTCCTCGACCTCATCCGGATCGGATCGCGGAGCGGCGAGGAGGCCGGGACGTCGTCCCGCCGGGCCGAGGTGCACGTTCACGCATCCATCGCGACCGTCGCCGGCGCGGATCCTGCCGCAGAATCCGCTGCGGGGCGGGTCGAGGCAGAGGACGCGAACATCGGCGCGACAGTCGGAGCGCACTGCGGCACGGGCGATGAGCCGACCGGGGGCGTGGACGGCAGTGAGCTGCGCGCAGTGCCGGAGGCCGACGTCGCCTGCATCGAGGGGTTCGGTGCGGTGACCGCCGCCACCGTCGGCCGGCTGAGCTGCGGATCGCCGCTCGTGGGTGCGCTCATCGATGCTTCCGGCGACGTGCTCGCCCTCGGGCGGACGAAGCGCCTGGCCTCGCATCGCCAGCGGCGGGCCCTGGCGGTGCGCGACATCGGCTGCCGATTCCCCGGCTGCTCGCGCACCCGGCTGCTCGAGGCGCACCACATCCGGCCGTGGTCCGAGGGCGGCCCGACGGACCTCGACAACATGCTCCTGCTCTGCCGCTCGCACCACATCGCGATCCATGAGCACGGTGTGTCCATCGCCCGGCGCGCGGGCGAGGTTCCTGACGGCGGTGCTCATGATGACGACGCTCATGATGACGACGCTCATGGGGGCGCAGCGCGGACCGATCGGCATCCCGGCGTCGGCTTCGTCTTCACTGCCGCGGGCGCCGAGCTCATGCCGACGTGGAGCGAGACGGATGACGTCGGGGTGTTCGATACCGCCTGGCTGTCCTGGGACGACTTCGACCGGGTCGCCAATCACCCGGAGCGCATCTGCACCCTCGGCGGCGGGGAGGGCTTCGACCTCCACGAGTGCGTCCGCTGGATCTTCGACGCCGCCCGGCTCTACGATGACGGTCTGCCGCGCGACGAGGCCGAGGCTGCCGCCTGACCCAGCGGCTGCGGATCGGGGATCGGGGTCGGGCGGCTGCCGGCTGGGGTCCGGTGCCGGGGCGTGGGTGCCGGTGTGCTGGTGCCGTGGCGGCTGGGCTGTGCTCGTGCGGCGATCATGCCGCGTTCGAACGGTGGCCTGGCCGCGTGCGAGCGAAGAGCTGAGTATGTTCGAACGGCGACCGGATGCCCTTCGAATCCCACTTGAATGATTAGAACTGACGTTCGATACTGGATGCATGTCCGCCGACCCCGTGCACGCGATCAGTGCCCTCACCGAACAGCTCACGCGCCTGCCGGGGATCCGGACGGCCTCCGAGCTGTTCGCCGGGCACCCGCCGTACGCGGTCGACGCCGCGCTGCGGCCGCTCTTCCAGCGCGGCGGGCTGCCGCGCGGCGAGATCCTCGCCATCACCGGCGAGCACTCCTTCTCCCTCGCGCTGGCCGCCTGCGCCGCCGCTACGCGGGAGCAGCTGTGGTGCGCCGTCCTGGGCATGGGGGAGCCTGCCGTCGCCGGGATCGCGGACTTCGGCATCGATCTCTCCCACTTCGTCAACCTCCGCACCCCGCTCCAGGACTGGCTGCGGGTGACATCGATCCTCGTCGAGTCCTTCGACATCCTCATCGTCCGGCCCGGTTTCGCCCCGACCCCGGGAGACCGGCAGCGTCTGCTCGCCAAGGTCCGGGAACGGCGGATGACCCTCATCACCCTCGACGAGTTCCCCGGCACCGGCGAGCGGCTCGGCATCCGCGACGTCCGCTGGGAGGGCACCGCTCGAGGCGCCGGCCGCCTCGAGCAGTGCACGGTCACCGTCCACGGTTCGCGCACCGGCACCCACACCCTCCTGCTCCCGGCCCCCTCCGGCCGGGCCGAGCACCCCGCTCCGATGCCGGGGGCCGAACACTCCGTTCCAGCGGTGGGGGTCGCGCACCCCGGCGGCCCTGTCCCGAGGATCCACAGTGTCGACTGAAGCAGCGTCTGCCGAGTCCACGGCTCCTGCCGAGCTCCCCACCGCGCCGGCCGAGGCCCCGACACCTGCCGAACCACCCGCCTCTGCAGCCTCCACCTCCCAGCGCGTGTCCGTCCATCGCACGGTGGTCCTCGCAGTGCCGGACTGGCCGGCGGTGGCGGCCGGGATCGCGCACGGGCTGAGCACGGCCGCGCCCGCCGCCGTGCTCCGGGCCGGGCGCATCATCTCCTGCAATGCGCCCGCGCGCGCCTCGGGCGTGGAGACCGGGCTCAACAAGCGCGCCGCCCAGCTGCGCTGTCCCGAGCTCACCGTCATCCCCTGGGACCCCGAGGTCGACCACCGGGTGTTCGCCGCCGGGATCGGCGTGCTCGAGGACCTCGTCGCCCGGTTCACCCTGCTGTCCCCGGGCGTGGTGAGCATCCCGGCCCTCTCCCTGCGCCGCACCCACGCGAGCGAGGAGTCCGCGGTCGAGGAGCTCCTCACCGGCCTCACCGACTCCACCGGCTGGGAGTTCTTCCCCGGCATCGCCGATACCGCCTTCGCCGCGCTGCTCGCCTCCCGCACCGCCACCCGCGTGCCGCCGGGCCGGACCGCCGCCTTCCTCGCCCCGCTCCCCATCTCCTCCCTCACCGCGGTCGACGCCCACGCCTACGCCGAGCTCGTCCCACTGCTCGGCCGGCTCGGGCTCACCGCGCTCGGTCGGTTCGCCCAGCTCGCGGAGGCCGACGTCCATGCGCGGTTCGGCACCCTCGGCCGGCGCGCCCACCGGCTCGCCCGCGGTCTGCCCGACCGGATCCCCGCCGACCACGTGCGCGCCCGCGAGTTCCGGGTGCACAGCCCCCTCGACCCGCCGAGCGGCCGCAGCGACGTGCTGTCCTTCCACGCCCGCACCCTCGGTGCCGAGCTGCTCGGCACCGTCCGCGCCGCCGGCCTCGTGTGCACCCAGGTGGACATCGAGCTCACCGCGACGACGGGGGAGACCTGCCGGCGCACCTGGCGCCTCGAGGACATGGACGAGTCGATGATCGCCGACCGCCTCCGCTGGCAGGCCGAGGGGTGGCTCGCCGCCGGGGGAGCCGGCACGGGTGCCGACGGCCGGGGCGGACCCCGTACCCGAGGCGCCCGCCCCGATCGCAGGGCTCGCACTGCCCGCCCCGACCGCACCGCCCGGGCCGTTCCCGAGAACGGGGAGGACCCCGGCCCCGACCCGACACTCGTCAGCGGGGAGGACGGGATCTGCGCGATCGGGCTCGCCGCCGCGGAGCTCCTCAGCCCCCTGGGCACGCAGCAGAGCCTGTTCGACCAGCACCCGGGACGGATCGCGCACACCCTCGAGCGCCTCCAGGGCCTGTTCGGCCCCGACGCCGTGCTCGTCCCCGGCCTGCAGGGCGGCCGCGATCCGGCGGAGACGAACCTCTGGACACCCTGGCAGCAGCGCCCCCGGCCCGAGCGCGACCCCGAGGCCCCCTGGCCGGGCGCGGTGCCGGCTCCCCGCCCCACGCTCGTCGAGCACACCCCGGTGGATCTGCTCGACGAGCGCGGCGCCACGATCGTCGCCCGCCCCGCCGGACTCGACAACGTCCCGACGCTGCTCCGGATCCCCGGCACGGGGACGGTGCGCGTGGTCGACCACTCCTCGGCCTGGCCGGTGGAGGCCGGCTGGTGGGACCGGAGCACGGCCCAGTACCGGGTGCGCCTCCAGGTCGTCGCCGAGGACGGGGCCGCCTACCTGCTGAGCAAGGAGAGCGGCCGCTGGTACCTCACCGGGAGATACGCATGAACGGCTTCTTCAACCCGCGCACCCCGTGGTCCGAGCTCGAGCGGCGGCTCTCCGACCGGCCGGACCCGCGGGCGGACCGGAAGAGCCGGGAGCCGGACCCCGATGCCGGGTCCACAGGTCCCGGGGCCACAGGTCCCGTGTCCGTGGGGCCCGGCGGCTCGGATGGACCGGCCCGGTACGCGGGCCGGGGCGCCCGCACGCGCCCGGGACAGCCCGGCGCCCCCACCGCTCGCGCCGGCGCCCGCACGCCCCCGGGACGTGCCATCCCCGCAGGCGCCGACGGCTCCGACGCCCCGGCCTTCTCCCGCCCCGACCGGTACGCGGAGGACGACCAGCACAGGAGCTCCGACCAGCAGGGGAGCTCCGACCACTCCCTCCTGCCCGCCCGCACACCCGCCCTCCTGCCCGCCCGCACCCCGTGGGCGGAGCTCCACGTGCACTCGGACTTCAGCTTCCTCGACGGCGCCTCGGAGCCGGAGGAGCTCGCCGCCACCGGCGCCCAGGCCGGGCTCACGGGGATCGCGCTCACCGACCACAACGGGCTCTACGGCGCGGTCCGCTTCGCCCAGGCCGCCGCCGAGGCCTCCCTCCCCACGGTGTTCGGCGCCGAGCTCTCCCTCGGGCTCACCGCGAAGATCCCCGGCCAGATCGACCCGCAGGCCGAGCACCTCCTCGTCCTCGCCCACGGGGTCGACGGCTACCGCACCCTGTCCGCGGCGCTCACCGCCGGCGCACTGGCCGGGGAGAAGACCCGGCCGGTGTTCGACCGCGCCGGCCTCGCCGCCGCGGCGGGCGACTGGACGATCCTCACCGGCTGCCGCAAAGGCCCCCTCCTGCCGCACCTCGACGATCCCGACGGCGGCCTCGGCGCGCTCCGCCGCCTCGTCTCGGAGTTCGGCCGCGACCGGGTGGTCGTCGAGCTCACCCGCCACGGCCTGCCCACCGACGACGCACGGATCGCCCACCTGTGCGAGCTCGCCCACCGGGCGCGGCTGCCGGTCGTCGCCACCAACGCCGTCCACTACGCGACCCGGGCCCGCTTCGCCGACGCCCAGGTGCGCGCCGCGGTGCGCTCCCGCCGCTCCCTCGAGGCGGTCGCCGGCTGGCTGCCGCCCACCGCCTCGGCGCGCATCCACACCGGCGAGGAGATGCGCGAGCGCTTCCCGGCCGCCGCCCTCGACACCGCCGTCCGGCTCGCGGCGAGCCACGCCTTCGAGCTCACCGCGGCGCGCGCCGGGCTGCCCGATGCCCCGATCCCCGCCGGGACCGACGAGGCGACCCACCTGCGCCGGCTCGTCGAGGCCGGCGGGCTCGGGCGCTACGGCACCCGCACCGCACACCCGCGCGCCTGGGAGCAGCTCGACCGGGAGCTCGCGACGATCGAGACGATGGGGTTCTGCGGCTACTTCCTCATCGTCCACGACATCGCCCGGTTCTGCCGCGAGCAGGACATCTTCTGCCAGGGCCGCGGCTCGGCGGCGAACTCGGCGGTCTGCTACGTCCTCGGCATCACCGCCGTCGACGCCGTGCGGTTCCGGCTCCTCTTCGACCGCTTCCTCGCCCCCGATCGCGCCGGCTACCCGGACATCGACATCGACATCGAGTCCGGTCGCCGCGAGGAGGTGATCCAGTACGTCTACCGGCACTACGGCCGCCACCGCGCCGCCCAGGTCGCCAACGTCATCACCTACCGCGCGAAGTCCGCCGTCCGCGACGCCGCCGCCGCCCTCGGATACGACCCCGGCCAGCAGGACGCCTTCTCCACCGGCATCAACCGCTGGTCGACCCTGCCCGATCCGGCGGACACCGCGGTGCCCGCCCCGGTGCTCGAGGTCGCCGCCGGACTCCTCGGCACTCCGCGCCACCTCGGCATCCACTCCGGCGGCATGATCCTCGCCGACCGGCCGATCGGCGAGGTCGTGCCGATCGAGCCGGCGACGATGGAGGACCGCACCGTCGTCCAATGGGACAAGGACGACTGCGCGGCGATGGACCTCGTGAAGTTCGACCTGCTCGGCCTCGGGATGCTCACCGCGCTCCACGAGATGGTCGACCTCGTGGCTCGGCACACCGGCGAGCGCATCGACCGGGCGGTGGTCCCGCAGGAGGACCCGCGCGTGTACGACATGCTCTGCGCCGCGGACGCGGTGGGCGTGTTCCAGGTCGAGTCCCGCGCCCAGCTCGCGACCCTGCCCCGGCTGCGCCCGCGCACCTTCTACGACCTCGCAGTGCAGGTCGCGCTCATCCGCCCCGGCCCCATCCAGGGCGGCTCCGTCCACCCCTACATCCGCCGCCGGCAGGGCCTCGAACCCGTCGAGCACCTCCACCCGCTGCTCGAGAACGCACTCGACAAGACCCTCGGGGTGCCGCTGTTCCAGGAGCAGCTCATGCAGATGGCGATCGACGTCGCCGGCTTCACCGGCCCCGACGCCGACGAGCTCCGCCGCGCGATGGGCTCCCGCCGCTCACGCGCCCGGATGGAGCAGCTCGCCGAGCGCTTCCACACCGGGTGCGCCGCCCGCGGGGTCGCCCCGGACATCGCGCAGGCGATCTTCGACAAGATCGCCGCCTTCGCCAACTACGGCTTCCCCGAGAGCCACGCCATCAGCTTCGCCAACCTCGTCTACGACTCCGCCTGGTTCAAGTGCCACCACCACGCGGCGTTCACCGCCGGCCTCCTGCGCTCCCAGCCGATGGGCTTCTACTCCCCGCAGTCGCTCATCGCCGACGCCCGCCGCCACGGGGTGACGATCCGCCCCGTCGACGTCAACGCCTCGGCCGCCCTCGCCGACCTCGAACCGGACCCGGACTCCACCGGTGGGCTCGCGATCCGGGTCGGCCTGGAATCCGTGCGCGAGGTGGGGGGCGCGGCCGCGACGATCGTCGCCGAGCGCGAGGCGGCCGGGCCCTACGCCTCGATCGCCGACCTCGCCCACCGCACCGGGGTCGAGGTGCGGGTCCTCGAGGGGCTCGCCTCCGCCGGCGCCTTCACGGGGTTCGGCGTCGACCGGCGCCAGGCGCTGTGGCTCGCCGGCTCGCTCGCCGGCGCCGGGCCCGGCGTGCTGCCGGGCACCGCACCCGTCACCGCCGCCCCCACCCTGCCACTCATGAGCGCGTTCGACGTCACGCTCGCCGAGCTGTTCGCCACCGGCCTCACCGTCGAGGGATACCCGACCGCCCAGCTGCGCAGCGCCCTCACCGCCCGCGGGTACGCCTCGACGGAGGACGCCCGGGCGACCGCGGACGGCTCCCGGATCACCGTGGCCGGGATCGTCACCCACCGACAGCGGCCGGCCACCGCCTCGGGCATCACCTTCATGAACATCGAGGACGAGTTCGGGATGCTCAATGTCGTGTGCACCCCGGGACTGATGAAGCGCTTCGCCCCGATCTCCACGAGCCGCAGCACCCTCGTCGTGACCGGGCAGCTGCAGCGTGCCGGTGAGGTGGTGAGCCTCTACGCGCACCGGCTCCACCCGCTCGAGGTGCAGCTGCCCTCCCGCTCCCGGGACTTCCGCTGAGGCGCACCGGAGTGCGACGCCGGGAGTCGGCGCCGGACCTGCCCACCGCTCGCACATGACGCAATGTGACGGAAGATGACAGCCAGATGACATCGGGTGCCGCCGGGACCGCGCTCCCGGGCGAGAGTGGGAGGCACACTTCGATGAGGAGGAACCCATGAGCGAGCTGTCGTTCGAGACCCGGCAGATCCACGCCGGCCAGACCCCGGATCCCACGACGGGCGCCCGGGCCCTGCCGATCTACCAGACCACGTCCTACGTCTTCGACTCCGCGCAGACCGCAGCCGACCGCTTCGCGCTCGCCGACCTCGGCCCGATCTACACCCGGATCGGCAACCCGACCGTCGCCGTGGTCGAGGACCGGATCGCGGACCTCGAGGGCGGTGTCCAGGGCCTGCTGCTCGCCTCCGGCCAGTCCGCGGAGTTCCTCGCGCTCATCAACGTCGCCGGGGCCGGCGACCACATCGTCGCGAGCCCCAGCCTCTACGGCGGCACCTACAACCTCCTCGACGTCACCCTGCGCAAGCTCGGCATCGAGACGACCTTCGTCGCCGACCCCGACGATCTCGAGGGGTGGCGGGCCGCGGTCCGCCCCAACACCAAGGCGTTCTTCGGCGAGGTCGTCTCCAACCCCCGCTCCGACGTCCTCGACATCACCGGCGTTGCCGAGGTCGCCCACGCCGCCGGCGTGCCCCTCATCGTCGACAACACGCTCGCCACCCCCTACCTCGTGCGCCCGATCGAGCACGGCGCGGACATCGTCGTCCACTCCGCCACGAAGTACCTCGGCGGGCACGGCACCGCGATGGGCGGCATCATCGTCGATGCCGGCACCTTCGACTTCTCCCGCGACCCCGAGCGCTTCCCCGGCTTCAACACCCCGGACGCCTCGTACAACGGCGTCGTCTACGCCCGCGACCTCGGGCCGGACTCGCCGTTCGGTGCGAACGTGTCGTTCGGGATCAAGGCGCGCGTGCAGCTGCTCCGCGACCTGGGCCCGGCGCTCTCCCCGTTCAACGCCTTCCTCCTCGCTCAGGGCCTCGAGACCCTGAGCCTGCGCATCGAGCGCCACGTCGCCAACGCCGACCGCGTCGCCGCCTGGCTGGAGGACCACGCTCAGGTCGAGCGCGTCATGTTCGCCGGGCTCCCGTCGAGCCCATGGTACGAGCGCGCACAGAAGTACCTGCCGAAGGGCGTCGGCTCGGTGCTGTCCTTCGACATCGCAGGCGGCTACGACGCCGCGGTGCGCTTCGTCGACGCGCTCGAGCTCCACTCGCACGTCGCGAACATCGGCGACGTCCGCTCGCTCGTCATCCACCCCGCCTCCACCACGCACTCCCAGCTCGACGAGGCCGCGCAGGCCGCCGCCGGGGTCAGCCCGGGTCTCGTCCGGCTCAGCGTGGGCATCGAGGGGATCGAGGACATCATCGCCGACCTCGAGAAGGGCTTCGCCGCCGCGCGCGGCTGAGCCGCATGCCGGTCACCGGACGCACGGGACTCGCCGGATTCACCGACCTCGTCCTCGAATCCGGGTACGTGTTCGAGGAGCTGCACATCGCCTACGAGACCTTCGGCACGCTCAACGCGGCATGCACGAACGCGGTCCTCATCGAGCACGCGCTCACCGGCGACGCGCACGTGACCTCCGGGGTCGCCGAGCCTGCGACGGCCGAGCACCCGAGCTCGTTCGCCCCCGGCTGGTGGGAGGAGGTGATCGGCCCGGGCCGGCCGATCGACACCGACGAGTTCTTCGTCGTGTGCGCGAACGCGCTCGGCGGGTGCAACGGCAGCACCGGGCCGACGACCATCCACGCCGACGGGCTGCCCTACGGCTCGCGCTTCCCCGCGCTCACCGTCCGGGACCTCGTCACCGCCGAGCTCGCGCTCACCGACCGGCTGGGCATCGAGTCCTGGCACGCGGTGATCGGCGGTTCGATGGGCGGGGCGCGCGCGCTCGAGTTCGCGCTGCTCGCTCCGGAGCGTGTGCGCAAGGCCACGGTGCTCGCCGCGCCGGCGTACTCCGACGCCGACCAGATCGCGTGGGCGCACACCCAGATCCAGGCGATCGCCCTCGACCCGGACTACTGCGGCGGGGACTACGCCGCGCTCGGCCGGTTCCCCGCCGCGGGGCTCGGGCTGGCACGCCAGATCGCCCACCTGACCTACCGCAACGACGTCGAGCTCAACCACCGGTTCGCGAACGCGCACCAGTTCCCGCGCCCGGCCGGGGCGCCGGACACGTACTACTCGATCCAGAGCTACCTCGACCACCAGGCGCGCAAGCTCGTCCACCGCTTCGATGCGGAGTCCTACCGGGTCCTCACGGCGGCCCTGCGGGATCACGACGTGCGCCGGGGCCGGCACTCCGACCTCGCCGAGGCGCTCGCCGGCGCCCGCAGCGAGTTCCAGGTCATCGGCATCTCCACCGACCGGCTCTACCCGCCGGCGCAGGTCGCCGAGCTCGCGGCCGCGCTGCCGGGCACCGTGACCCACCACACGATCGAATCGTGGGCGGGTCACGATGGCTTCCTCACCGAGGGGCAGAAGGTCGGTCGATTGGTGCGCGGCTTCCTCGAGGACTGATCAGCCCTTCCGGGTCCGCTCCCGGTGGAGCACCTTCTCGTCGACCGGATGGTCGGCCTGCGCGCGGGCGCGCCGGTAGTGCTCGCGCGCCTCGGTCTGGCGCCGGGCCTCCACGCCCTCGGCGATCGTCGCGCGCCGGTGCTCGGGGCCGTA
The DNA here is from genome assembly GCF_023072605.1 of Brevibacterium sp. R8603A2. NCBI lineage: Bacteria > Bacillati > Actinomycetota > Actinomycetes > Micrococcales > Brevibacteriaceae > Brevibacterium > Brevibacterium sp. R8603A2. Next base: position 89,366 of record NZ_JALLGN010000004.1, on the reverse strand, counting down.
GCCGAACGCGGCCACGAGGTCCGCGGCGTTGCCGGCGAGCTTGGCGCACAGGCGGTTGATCGCCGGGCCCACCTGCCGGGCGCGGTTCATCGAGAGCCGCCCGTACATGATGTGCCAGCCGATGCTGCGCTCGATGAGCGTGAGCCCGTAGAGGTCGCGGATGCGGCGGAGCGCCTTGGCCTCGTCCGCCCGCCGGGGGTCGTCGTCGAAGGTGTGCATCGCGGTGTTGAGCGCCTGCCACTTGAGGAGCTCGACATAGGCCTTCGCCGCTTCGATGAGCTCGTGCTGGTTCTCGTTGAGGAGCGCCGCGGCCTCCTCCTTGGGGAGCTTGGAGGCTGGACGCAGATTGCTCGCGAGCTCGGCGACCATGGTGTCGACGCGAGCGGACAGGAGCAGCTCTTGGAGCCGGCCCGAGCGGATCCGGCGCTCGGTCAGCCCCGGGGTGAGCACCTCGCCGATCGTGCGCCCGACGTTCGCGAGCCCCGAGCGGTAGAGGGAGTGCTCGGCGGCCTGCGTGCCGATGAAGCGCGCCACCCCGCCGACATCGATGTTCTTGAACTCCGCGGCGTAGTCGCCGAGCAGCCGCTTGCCGACGAGCTGGAGGAGGACGGTGTTGTCGCCCTCGAAGGTGACGTAGACGTCGAGGTCCGCGCGCAGCCCGGTGAGGCGGTTCTCCGTCATGAATCCCGCCCCGCCGCACGCCTCGCGGCATTCCTGGAGGATGTCGAGGGCGTCCCAGGTCGACGTCGCCTTGAAGCCGGCCGCCTGGGTCTCGAGGAGCTGGCGGGCCTCGTCGGAGTCGTCCTCGCCGGAGAACACGCGCTGGAAGGAGGCCAGCAGCACCTCGTGCGCGATCGCGTTCGCGTAGGTCTCCGCGAGCAGCGGCATGAGGCGGCGCTGGTGCTGCTGGTAGTCCATGAGCACGACCTCCTCGGTGTCGTCGGCCCCGGTGAACTGCCGGCGCTCGAGGCCGTAGCGCACCGCGATGTCGAGACCGAGCTTCGCGGCCACGACCGCTGCTCCGTCGAGCGACACGCGCCCCTGGACGAGGGTGCCGAGCATGGTGAAGAACCGGCGCCCGGGGGAGTCGATGGGGGAGGAGTACGTGCCGTCGGGGGCGACGGCGCCGTAGCGGTCGAGGAGGTGGGTGCGCGGCACCCGCACGTCGGCGAAGGCGAGGCGGCCGTTGTCGACCCCGAGCAGCCCGCCCTTGCGTCCGTCGTCCTCGATGGACACGCCGGGCATGGGTTCGCCGTCCTCGGTCCGGATCGGGACGAAGAAGGCGTGCACGCCGTGGTCGACCCCGGCGGTGATGAGCTGGGCGAACACGACGGCGGCCCGGCCGTGCGCGGCGGCGTTGCCGATGTACTCCTTCGTCGCGGCGCGGAACGGGGTGGTGATGACGAACTCCTCGGCCGCTGGGTCGTAGACCGCGGTGGTGCCGAGCGAGGCGACGTCGGAGCCGTGCCCGATCTCGGTCATCGCGAAGCAGCCGAGCAGCTCCCCGCGCTGGGCGGGCAGGAGCCACTGCGCGTGCTGCTCGGCGTTGCCGAGGTGCTGGATCGCACCGCCGAACAGCCCGTACTGGACGCCGGCCTTGATCTGCAGGCTCGGGGAGGCGGTCACCGATTCTTCGAACGCGGCGACGTAGCCGGCGTGGTCGTTCTCCCCGCCGAGCTCGGTGGGCAGGGAGCGCAGGGTCGAGCCGGATTCCGCGAGCGCGCGGACGCCGCGCAGCGTCGCCTCCCGCATCTCGTCGAGGTCGCCGGTGATCGGCGGCACGGTGTCGGGGTGCTCGACGAGGGCGCGGCCCCGGCGGCGCTCGGAGGCCCACCGGCCATCGAGCAGGTCGCCGAGCACGGACGGGTCGATGGTGAGCGGGGTCTTGGTGCGGTTCATCGGTGTACCTCCATGAAGCTGCGGCTGGAATCCCACAGCCAGGTCGTGAGTCGGGTGGTGAAATCGTGGCGGTCGCGCGGGTCGAGGAGCCACTGCTCGGTGCACGAGCGGACGAAGCCGAGCGCGCCGGCCGCCCACTGCACCTCGGCCTCCCGGGTCAGCCCCATGCGCACGCAGAGCAGGTCGGTGACGTCGGTGAGGAAGCCGCGGGCGGGGGCGCCGCCGGAGACCGCGGAGTCGCAGAAGCGGTAGACCTCCGGGGAGCCGGCGGCGAGCGCGGTGAAGGCGTCGATCATCGCCTCGAGAGCGGCGCGGGAGTCGCCTTCGGGGGCGTGGGCGGCGGCGAGCGAGCGGCGGATGGTGTGCATCGCCCAGTCGCCCATCGCCGCCTGGAGGCCAGAGCGGTCGCCGAAGTAGCGATAGAGGACGGTCTTCGTCGTGCCCGAGCGGGCGGAGATCTGCTCCATCGAGAGGTCCGCCCCGTGCTCGGCGACGACGTGCCGGACCGTGCGCAGCAGCTCCCGGTGCCGGCGTCGGCGGTGGTCGTCCCAGCGGGCGGAGCGACCGTCGGATGTGACGGGTTTCATGCGTCAGACAGTATCAGGTACTGTCGGTAACGGTTAAACGTCCCCATGTTCCCAGGAGGAACCCATGACGCATCGCAAGGCCGCCGTGCTCGGCGGCAACCGCATACCGTTCGCCCGCTCGAACAAGGAGTACGCGCACGCCTCGAACCAGGACATGCTCACGAGCGCCCTCGACGGCCTCGTGGCCCGCCACGGGCTGGCCGGACAGCGCCTCGGCGAGGTCGCCGGCGGCGCGGTCCTCAAGCACTCGAAGGACATCAACCTCACGCGCGAGGCGGTGCTCGGCTCCGCGCTGAGCCCCGAGACCCCTGCGTTCGACCTCGGGCAGGCCTGCGCCACCGGGCTCGAGGCGGTCGTGTCGATCGCCGGCAAGATCAAGCTCGGCCAGATCGACTCCGGGATCGCCGGCGGCGTCGACTCCGCCTCCGACGCCCCGATCGTGGTGAGCGAGGAGCTCCGCAGCATCCTCCTCGAGCTGTCCCGCGCGAAGTCCGTGCCGCAGCGGCTCAAGACGCTCTCCCGGCTGCGCCCGGCCGACCTCGCACCCCAGGCCCCGACCACCGGAGAGGCCCGCACGGGCAAGTCGATGGGTGAGCACCAGGCGCTCTCGACCGCCGAATGGGGCATCACCCGGCAGGCCCAGGACGAGCTCGCCGCCGCCTCCCACGCCAAGCTCGCCGCCGCCTGGGACCGCGGCTTCTTCGACGACCTCGTCACCCCGTTCCTCGGGGTCACCCGCGACACGAACCTGCGTCCGGACTCCACCGTGGAGAAGCTCGCCGGTCTGAAGACGGTGTTCGGCAATTCCCTGCCGGCCGAGCCGACGATGACCGCCGGCAACTCCACCCCGCTCACCGACGGCGCCTCGACCGTGCTCCTCGGCAGCGAGGAATGGGCGGCCGAGCAGGGGCTGACGCCGCTGGCCTACATCGTCGACGCCGAGGCCGCCGCGGTGGACTTCGTCGACGGCTCGGAGGGGCTGCTCATGGCCCCGGCCCACGCGGTCCCGCGCCTGCTCGCCCGCAACGGCCTGACCTTCGCCGACTTCGACGTGTTCGAGATCCACGAGGCCTTCGCCGCCACCGTGCTGTGCCACCTCGCTGCCTGGGAGAGCGAGGAGTACTGCCGGGACGTGCTCGGCCTGCCCGCCGCGCTCGGCCCCATCGACCGCGAGCGGCTCAACCCGCTCGGCTCCTCGCTCGCCGCCGGCCACCCCTTCGCCGCGACCGGCGGACGGATCATCGCGAGCGTGTCGAAGCACCTCGCGGAGACCGGGAAGCGCCGCGCCCTCGTGTCGATCTGCGCCGCCGGCGGCCAGGGCCTCACCGCGATCGTGGAAGGAGCGCGAGCATGAGCGACCGCTACATCTCCGTCGTCAACGGGCCACTCAAGGGCATCGTCAAGAGCCTCGGCCTGCCGGCACCGGTCGAGCTCCGCCGCTTCGACCCCGCGGACCCCCGCCACGGGTACCTGACGGAGCCGATCCTCGTCGTCGGGCCGGCCGCCTCGGCCGACCCGATCGCCGAGCTCCTCCTCGGCGCCGACTTCGAGGTCGTCCGCACCGCCACCCCCGGTCAGCGGTACTCCGCGATCATCGGGGTGTTCACCGGGATCGACGACCCGTCCGAGCTCGGTCCGACCGCCCTGGCGATCGGCGCCGGCATCAAGCAGCTCGCCCGGTGCGGGCGCATCGTCACCATCGCCGAGGCCGCCGGGCTCACTCCCGAGGAGGCCGCCGGCACGACGGCTGCGGCGAACGCCGCACGCAATGCCGTCACCGGGATCACGCGCTCACTGGCCCACGAGATGCGCGCCGGGGCGACGGCGAACGGGATCGTCCTCGACGGCGTCGACGTGCTGGCGCCCTCGGCCGTGTCGGCCCTGTGGTTCCTCCTGTCCGCGAAGTCGGCCTACGTGTCCGGCCAGTTCCTCACCGTCGACTCCGCGCGCGGCACCGCGGTGACCGCGCGGGAGTTCGCCGCGACCCGCACCTCGGGGGCCGAGGGAGCCGCTCCGCTCGCCGGCCGCACCGCAGTGGTCACCGGGGCGGCGCGGGGGATCGGCGCCTCGATCGCCGGGACCCTGGCCCGTGACGGCGCCCGCGTCATCGGCGTGGACGTGCCGGCCGCCGGCGATTCGCTCGCCCGGACGATGAACGGGATCGGAGGGGTGGCCCTCCAGCTCGACATCACCGCGCCGGACGCCGCGGCGACGATCGCCGCACAGGTCCGCGGACCGATCGACATCCTCGTCCACAACGCCGGGATCACCCGCGACAAGCTGCTGGCGAACATGGACGGAGCGCGGTGGGACTCGGTGATCGCGGTGAACATCGCATCCCAGCTCCGGATCAACTCAGGCCTCACCGAGCTCGGCGCCTGGGGCGAGCACCCGCACGTCGTGTCCCTCGCCTCGACCTCGGGCATCGCCGGCAACCGGGGGCAGACGAACTACGCCGCCTCGAAGGCCGGTGTGATCGGTTTGGCCGCCGGCGCGGCCGCGGAGTTCGCCGCGCTCGGCGGCACGATCAACGCCGTCGCCCCGGGGTTCATCGAGACCGAGATGACCGCGAAGATGCCCGTCCTCACCCGCGAGCTCGCACGCCGCGTCTCCAGCCTGCAGCAGGGCGGGACGCCGCAGGACGTCGCCGAGGCGATCGCGTACCTCGCCTCGGACGCCGCCGGCGGCATCAACGGCCGCGTGCTCCGCGTGTGCGGCCAGAACATGGTGGGAGCGTGACATGAGGGAACCCCAGCGCAACACGCACGAGAACCCCGGTGAGCAGCAGTCCTCGATGCTGCCGATCTACGGGCGGGCGCTGCTGGGCATGCTGCCCGGCCGGCGCCGCTCCGCCCAGGTGCCCGGCGGGGAGCTCAGCAGCACCGTGGTCATCGACCCCGCCGAGGTCGCCCGGTTCAGCCGCGTCGTCGGCGCGCCGGTCGGCAACCGCGTCCCACCGGCCTACCTCCACGTCCTCGGCTTCCCGCTGAGCATGCGGCTGATGACCGACCCGCGATTCCCCGTGCCCGCCATGGGCATGGTGCACATCCGCACCGCGTACACGCAGCTCCGCCCGGTGGAGGTGGGGGCGGAGCTCACCCTGACCGTCGGCGTCGAGGAGCCGCGGGCCCATGCCCGCGGCACCGAGATCGGCTTCCGCGTGCGTGGATCCGTCGCCGGCGAGCCGGTGTTCGACGAGACCTGGGTGTGCCTGGCGAAGGGTGCCGCCCTGCCCGGTGCCGCACCGGCCGCCGAGCGGGAGCGGAAGGACTTCGCCGCTCCCGTGCCGACCGCCGAGTGGCGGCTCGCACCGGCGATCGGGCCGCAGTACGCCCGGGTGTCCGGGGACTACAACCCGATCCACATGAACCCGCTGGCGGCCAAGGCGTTCGGGTTCCCGCGCTCGATCGCGCACGGGATGTACACCGCTGCCCGCGGCTTCGCCGCCGCCGACGTCCGGCTCGATGCCTTCCGCTGGGAGTTCGAGTTCGCGAAGCCGATCGTGCTGCCCGCTCGGGCGGCCTTCCGGGTCACCCGGCGGGAGGCCGACGGCAGTGTGGACTATGCGGTGTGGAACCCGAAGTCCGGCAAGCCGCACCTGCTCGCAGCGGTCGCACCCCTGCGCTGAGGCACTGCAGGGGCCTCCCGCGGGTGCCCGACCGGAACGGCCGATATGACATGCAACACATTCGGCCGTTCCGGTTTGGCTTCGCCCGAAAGTGTGTGTAAAGTTCTATCTGTTGCCTGCGCGGGTGGCGGAATTGGTAGACGCGCTAGCTTGAGGTGCTAGTGCCCAACTTATCGGGCGTGGGGGTTCAAGTCCCCCCTCGCGCACAGGAACACAGGCCCCGGAGAGATCCGGGGCCTGTTGCTTTCCCCGTTCGGCTCCGGCCCTACAATCGGGATACCGGAAGGGGGCGGACGCATGGAGGAGACCACCCGTGCGCTGCTCTCCCTGCTCCTCGAGATCGGACCGCTCACCCTGCCCGCCGCGGTGAGCCCCGTCGTGTTCATCAACGCGACGACCATCGTCACGACGATGGACCGGCGTGCCGCCTCCCGCTATGTGCTCGGCAACGCCGCCGTGCTCCTGGCGATCGGGATCGTCAGCGCCGGCATCCTCGGCGCGAGCCTCACCGCCGTCATCGAGCGCGAGGTCCTCTCCGGTGTGTTCCAGGGCCTCGTCGGCGTCGCCCTGCTCGTCTACGGGTCCGTCCTCGTCAAGCGCTACTGGGCCTCCACCGGGGGCCGCCGTCGCGCGGAGCGCACCGGGTCCACCGCGGCGAAGTCGCCGGCGACCGAGGCCGTCGAGGCCGTCGGCAGCGCCCGCTCCCGGGGCACCCTCGTGTGGGGAGCGGCGACGATGGCGACGAACTACACCTCGCTGCCCCTCTACATCGCCGTCACCCAGGACATCGGCGGAGCGCCCTTCGGGGTGTGGTGGAAGGCTCCCGTCCTGCTGTTCGTCATCGCAGTCATCTCCACACCTGCGTGGCTGCCGTCCGTGCTCGCGCGCACCGCTCCGCAGCGCATGGCCCGGATCCAGCGCCGGCTGGCCTCGCGCGCGCCGCGCCGGTGGCCGATCACCCCGCTGCTGCCGATCGTCGCATGCCTCGCCGGCGGCGGCTGGCTGCTGTGGATCGCCGTGCGCGCCTGAGACGATAGGCTCGATCCGTCATGACACCGCCGTCTGCGAAGGGGACCAGGGCCGTTGACATCAGATAACCGCGCCGCACCGGACCGGGAGCGCTACTCCGCCGCAGCCCTGCGGGCCGGGATGCTGTGGCTCTATGCCGAGGCGCACGGCCTCGCCACCGCCGCGGTGCCCGGGTCGTCCGAGCCCGAGGAGGACTCCGACCTCGGCGAGGCCGCCGCGGCGATCCTCAGCGAGCAGGGCGCCTCGGCGTCCCGCATCGCCCGCTGCCGCGCCGGCATCCGGGCAGCCCTGCGGGTGCTCGCCGCCGGGACCGCCGCGGAGTTCTCCGCCGAGGCGTACGACCGGACGCGGCAGACCGTGATCGCCGGTGAGCACTCCGCCGGCCTGCCCGGTCACCGGATCTGGCCCCCGACGAGCCAGACCGTGCGCCGGACGCTGGGGGAGGGGTACTGGAACTCCGCTCTCCGGGCGGTGGGCCTCCCGGTGTCCGGCCGCGGCCGCGCCCGCGGCGCCTCCCGGTACTCCGAGGAGGACTACCGGGCCGCGGTGCGCGACTTCCTCACCGCCGCCGAGCGCGCGGGCACCCCGACGAGCTTCGTCGCGTATCAGGACTGGGCGCGCGCGGAGAGCACCACGGGCGCCCCGCGGCCGTCGGGCGCCGGCCTGCGTGCGCACTTCGGCGGCTGGCAGGCGGCGCGGGACGCCGTCGATCCTGCCTGAGGAGCGCCGGCCTGAGGAGAACCGGGCTCGGTGAGCGTCCGACTCAGCGGGCGCGGGGCATCGGGCGGCCGAGGAGCTTGATCCGCCACGCGGGCTCCACGTGGTTCGTCCAGTGGCGATCGATCGCGAGCTCGTAGAACTCGACCAGTCGCTCCGTCGCCGCCCGCCAGCTGTACTGCTCGGTGCTCGCCCGGCCCTGCGCGCCGAGGCGCTCGCGCAGCTCCTCGTCCTCGAGCAGGCGCGAGATCTGCCGGGCCATGTCCGGGGCATCGTTCGGCTCGAACAGCAGCCCGTCGACGCCGTCCTGCACGGCGAAGGGGATGCCGCCGGCGCGCGCCCCGACGACCGGCACCCCGGAGGCGAGCGACTCGAGTGCCACGAGTCCGAGCGTCTCCGTCGTCGACGGGAACACGAAGACGTCGGCCGAGGCGTACGCCGCGGCGAGCTCCTTGCCGCTCATGTAGCCGGTGAACACCGTTCGCGTGCCGGCGAACTCGCGCTGGAGCTCCGCTGCGTGCGGGCCCGAGCCGACGAGGGCAAGCCGCGTGTCCTCCGGGAGCCGGGCCATGACCGCGCGCAGCACCCCGAGGTCCTTCTCCTTCGACAGCCGCCCGACGTAGATGAGGAGCCGGTCCTCGGGATGTCCGTCGGTGAGCCGCGCACGCATGTCGGGTGAGGCATTGGCCGGCGTGTAGCCGATGGTGTCCACGGCCCGCGGCCACAGGTCGATGTTGCGGATGCCCGCCGCCCCGGCCTGTTCGACCATCTGCTGGGAGGTGCAGAGGTTGACCTCGGCGAGGTTGTGGATCCAGCGGATCCACCGCGTCGTCGTGTCGGTGATCCACTCGAGCCCGAGGCGCTGGGTGTACTCCGGCACGTCGGTGTGGAACGACGCGAGCATCGGCAGGTCGCGGCGCTTCGAGGACATCGTGCCGTAGGCGGCGAGCCACACCGGATTCACCGCGTGGACGACGTGCGGATGGAACCGCTCCATGGTGCGGGCGATGCTCGCCGTCGGCAGACCGACCCGGAGCTCCGGGTACCACGGCTTGAAGGCGACGGATGCCACCGGGACCACCCGGAACCCGGCATAGCGGGCCGGCGGGTTCCCGGGAGCGAACACGACGACCTCGTGCCCGAGCTCGGCGAGATGGTCGAGGGTGCCCATGAGACGGGTGACCACACCGTCGATCTTGGGGAGGAAGACCTCGGTGAAGAGCGCGATCCGCACCGGGGTCTCAGCGCCCGGCGGCGGTCGGCACGGCGGCGGGACCGGCGGCCCCCGCCTCGGTCCCGGCGAGCGAGGGCGGGACGCCCTCGTGGGTGGTCCGGTTCCACAGGGAGCGGGCCGGGATCCGCGACAGGTCCGCCCGTTCCCGGTAGCGCTTCGCCGTCTCCTCGACCTCGAGGAGCAGACCCTCGGACAGGGTCGTCGGCTGCAGGCCGAGGTCGAGGAAGGTGGCGTTGACGACGTGGAGCTCGTTCTCCGGCGACTCCTGCCGCGGGTTCGGCACGAGCTCCATCGTGGCCCCGGTGATCTCGCAGATGAGGGCCGCGAGGTCGCGCACCCGGTGGGTCTCGGTCATCTGGTTGAAGATCTTCACCCGGTCGCCGGCCTCCGGCGGGTTGGCGAGCGCGATCTCCACGCAGCGCACCATGTCCTGGATGTGGATGAAGGCGCGCGTCTGGCCGCCGGTGCCGTGGACGGTGAGCGGGTAGCCGACGGCCGCCTGCATGAGGAAGCGGTTGAGCACGGTGCCGTAGTCGCCGTCGTAGTCGAAGCGGTTGACGAGGCGCTCGTCCTGCTTGGTCTCCGCGGTGTTCGTGCCCCAGATGATGCCCTGGTGCAGGTCGGTGATGCGCAGCCGGTCGTTCTTCGCGTAGAAGGCGAAGAGGTGCTGGTCGAGCACCTTCGTCATGTGGTAGATCGAGCCCGGGTTCGTCGGGTAGAGGATCTGCTGGTCGATGGGGTACGGGTCGACCGGGTTGCCCTCGGCGTCCTCCGTCGCGGTGACCTGGACGTCGAGATAGCCCTCCGGGATCTTCATCCCCGCGGTGCCGTACCCGTAGACGCCCATCGTGCCGAGGTGCACGAGGTGGACGTCGAGGCCGGACTCGACGACCGCGGCGAGCAGATTGTGGGTGGCATTGACGTTGTTGTCCACGGTGTAGCGCTTGTGGCCGGCCGACTTCATCGAATACGGCGCGGCACGCTGCTCGGCGAAGTGGACCATCGAATCCGGCGCGGTGCGCGCGATGAGCGCGAGCAGGCCCTCGGGGTCCTGCGCGAGATCGAGGTCGACGAACTCGATGGTCCTCCCGCTGACCTCGTGCCACGCGGCGATCCGCTCCTCGATCGAGCTGATCGGGGTGAGCGACTCCGCCCCGAGCTCGGCGTCGATGGCCCGCCGGGACAGGTTGTCGACGATGACGACCTCGTGGCCGCGAGCCGACAGGTGCAGTGCCGTGGGCCAGCCGCAGAAGCCGTCCCCGCCGAAGACGATGGTCTTCACTCGGTTCTCCTCGTTCGTGTTCCGGTTGCGTAGTGGTGCGGGATCGTGGGTGTGCGGGTGCGGAGCATGTCCGCATCCTCCGATCACCCTAGCCCCTGCACCGGCGCCGAGGTCGCAGGCACCCCGGTCCCGCGCGGTCCGTAGACTGACCGCATGCCGGTCTTCGAGCTCGAACAGGTGCGCTTCCGCGGCGTCCTCGACATCCCCGCGCTGCGCATCGAGACCGGGGTCACCGCGGTGACCGGACCCTCCGGCGCGGGCAAGTCGACGCTCCTGAGGCTCCTCGACGACCTGCGCGAGCCGGAATCCGGCACGATCCGCCACCGCGGCACCGACATCCGGGAGATCCCCGCGATCGAGCTGCGCCGGCGGGTCCCGATGCTCTCCCAATCGCCGGTCGTCGTGCCGGGCACCGTGCTCGACAACCTCGCCCGCGCCCATCGGCTGCAGGAGCGTCCCGATCCCGCACCGGACGCCGCCGCCGAGGCGCTCGCCGCCCTCGGCCTGACACAGGACCTCGACGCCGATGCCGGGGTGCTCTCCGGCGGCGAGCGCCAGCGCCTCGCCCTCGCCCGGCTGCTGCTCCTCACGCCCGACACCGTGCTCCTCGACGAGCCGACCTCCGCGCTCGACGAGGACACCGCGCTGCGCGTCATGGGGACCCTGGTGCGGCTGCTCGCCGCGGGCGGCACCGACATCGTATTCGTCACCCACAGCAGCGCGCTCGTCGACGCCTGCGCCGAGCACCGGGTCGTCGTCTCCGGGGGCACCGCGCGGCAGGCGGCGCGATGAGCGGCGGCCTCGTCGTGCTCGGCTGGCCGCAGGTCGGCCTCGCCTTCGTCATGGTGCTCGTCGTGCTCCTGCTCATGGTGGCGACCCGGGTGGGCCGGCGCGGGGAGATGCTGTGGGCGTGCCTGCGGATGACCGTGCAGCTCGTCCTCGTCGGACTCGTGCTCGGCTGGGTGTTCGCCCACCCCAGCTGGTGGCTCACCGGGCTGATCTTCGCGCTCATGCAGGTGTTCGCCGTCGCCACCATCCTCGGGAAGTTCCGCGGCCGGCTATCGCGCGCGCTGCGCCGCGTCGTCGTCCTCGCCTCGACGGCCGGGACCACCGGCGCGGTCGCCTGGTTCCTGTTCGTCGTCGTCGGGCTCGGCCCCTGGTACGAGCCGCGCTACGTCATCCCGATCGCCGGGATGCTCATCGGGAACTCGATGACCGGCATCACCCTGGGCCTCAAGGCGCTCGTCGACGGGATGCGCGAGAACCGCGACGCGATCGAGGACGCGCTCGGCCTCGGCGCCGCGCCGCGTGCCGCCATCGCTCCGCTCGTCCGCTCCGCCTTCGAGAGCGCGCTCATGCCGACGATCAACAGCATGCTCGGCACCGGGATCGTGTTCCTGCCCGGCATGATGACCGGCCAGATCCTCGCCGGGGTCGACCCGATGACCGCGATCGGCTATCAGATCGCGATCCTCCTCGGTATCGTGGGAGCCGTCGGCACGACGGTGTTCCTCGCCCTCGTCCTCGGCGCGCGCACGTACTTCGACGCCCGCGACCGGCTCCGCGACGACCGCATCCGCTGACCCCGATCCGAAAGGACACCCATGCTCGACACCCTGCCGGAGGACTTCGACTCCGTCCTCCTCGTCATGGCCCACCCGGACGACCCCGAGTACGGCTCGGCGGCAGCCGTCGCGCGCTGGCTCGCCGAGGGGAAGCGTGTGGGCTACGTGCTCGCGAGCCGCGGCGAGGCCGGCATCGCCGGGCTCCCGCCCGCGGATTCCGCGCGGATCCGGGAGGCCGAGCAGCGCGCCGCCTGCGCCGCGATCGGAGTCGAGCACCTCGTGTTCCTCGACGAGCCCGACGGCTCGATCATGTACACCCGTGAGCTGCGGACCGCGATCGCCGAGGAGATCCGTCGGTTCCGCCCCGAGGTCGTCATGGTGCTCAACTTCCACGAGGCCTTCGGGGGCCGGCACCCGAACTCCGCCGACCACCGGCACGTCGGACTCGCAGCGCTCGACGCGGTGTCCGACGCCGGGAACGAGTGGATCGTCCCCGGCGAGCGCTACCAGGGTGTGAAGTACATCCTCGAGTTCGCCGGCGAGCCCACCCACGTCGTCGACGTCGACGGCCACGTCGATGCGGCCGTCACCTCGCTCATGGCCCACGAGCGCTACCTGCAGGCGCTCTCCGACGCCCCCGTCGAGGAGCAGGCGCGCGCCCAGATCGAGCGCGCCACCGCCGTCGAGGGATTCGACACCCCGCACATCGCCGTCCGCCTCTACGGCTGACACCACGGCCGAGAACCCGGCCGACACCGCCCGCCCGCACCACGCCGACGACCGACCGAGGACCCCGATGACGTCTCAGACCCCCGACCCCAGCTCCCCGCAGTCCACCGCGCAGCAGGACACCGGCGCGCAGATCCCGAGTGCGGAGTCCGAGGTGGTCGGCATCTGCCGCGAGCTCATCCGCTTCGACACCCAGAACTGGGGCGGGAACACCGCCCGACCGGAGCGCCCCGCCGCGGAGCGGATCGCCGAGTGGTTCGCGGAGGTGGGCCTCGACGCGGAGATCTTCGAGTCCTCACCGGGCCGGGCGAGCCTCGTCGCGCGCATCCCCGGCAGCGATCCCGGCCTCCCGGCCCTCGTCGTCCACGGCCACACCGACGTCGTGCCGGCCGACGCCGCGGAGTGGGCCGTCGACCCGTTCTCCGCCGAAGAGCGCGACGGTCTGATCTGGGGCCGCGGCGCGGTCGACATGAAGGACATGGACGCGATGATCATCGCCGTCGTGCGGAACTACCTGCGCACCGGCCTGCGCCCCCGCCGCGACCTCATCATCGCGTTCTTCGCCGACGAGGAGGCCGGCGGCACCTACGGCGCACGCTGGATGGTCGAGAACCACCCGCACCTGTTCACCGACGCGACCGAGGCCGTGTCCGAGGTCGGCGGCTACTCCGTCGACCTGCGCGGTCAGCGGGTGTACCTCGTGCAGACCGCGGAGAAGGGGATCGCCTGGCTCAAGCTCGTCGCCCGCGGCACGGCCGGCCACGGCTCGCAGATCAACGAGGACAACCCGGTGACCAAGCTCGCCGCCGCGGTCGCCCGGATCGGTGCGCACGCCTGGCCCGAACAGCTCCCGCAGGCCACCGAGGACCTGCTGCGCGGCGTGTCCGACATCACCGGTGTGCCCTTCGGCGCGGAAACCTACCCGGAGCTGCTCGCCGAACTCGGGTCGGTCGCGAAGTTCGTCGGCGCCACCCTGCGCAACACCTCGAACCCGAGCCTGCTGTCCGCCGGCTACAAGCACAACGTCATCCCCTCGACGGCCGAGGCGCTCATCGACTGCCGCACCCTGCCCGGTGACCACGACGCCCTCATGCGCACGGTCCGCGAGCTCGCGGGCAGCGACGTCGAGGTGCTCACCGAGATCGAGGCGCCCGCCCTCGAGGCGCCGTTCTCCGGGCGGCTCGTCGACACGATGACGACCTCCCTGCTCGCCGAGGACCCCGGGGCGCGGGTGCTGCCGTACACGCTGTCCGGCGGCACCGACAACAAGTCGCTGGCCGCGCTCGGGATCCACGGCTACGGATTCGCGCCGCTGCGCCTCACCGGGGACCTCGACTTCCCGGCGATGTTCCACGGTGTCGACGAGCGCGTGCCGGTCTCCGCGCTGACCTTCGGCACCCGGGTGCTCCACCGCTTCCTCCTCGAGGCCTGAGCGGCGTGGACCTCAGGTGCGCCGGCGCCGGGGGAGCGAGGCGATGAGCACTCCGGCGAGCACGATCGCCATCGCGAGGTAGATCGTCCACGTCACCGGGGTCGCGGCGGCAGGGAACAGCAGGTCGATGACGAGCGAGCCCACGAGGCTGCCGAACAGCGAGGTCAGGCTGAGCAAAAGGACCCCGAGGTGCTCGACGGAGACCGTCGTGATCCCGATGAAGGCCACTCCGATGACGCCGCCCATGAGCGTCCACCACTCACCGGGCAGGTCCGGCAGGCCGGTGAAGCGGACGCCGGCGGCGAGCAGGCAGAGCGCCACGGCGACGAGGAAGATCGACCCGCCGAGGAAGTTGAAGAACGTCGCGGTCGCGGCCGAGGCCGAACGCAGCTTGATCCGACCGTTGGCCGCCTGCTGGAAGGCGGTCATCGACCCGGCGAGGAACGGCAGGAACGGGGCCCACCAGCTGATGCCGTGCTCGAGCACGCCGCTCGAGGACACGACGACCCCGACGAGCACCACCGCCACGCCGAGCACCCGCTGGAGGCTGAGGGACTTCCGTCCGCCCGGGGGCAGGGAGGTGTTGTCGACGACGAGCGCGCCGGCGAGCTGACCGGAGACGAACGCCATGGTGAACACCGCGACGCCGAACAGCGGCACCGTGATCGACTGCGCGATGACGACGGCGGCGCCGCCGAGGCCGCCGAGCGTCATCCACCACGGGACCTCCCGGGAGCGCAGAAGCCGCACGACGAGGGCCAGCCCGCGACGGGTGCGCGGGGAGACGAGGGCGACGACGAGCATGACGAGCAGGCCGCCGAGGAAAGACACCGTGGCGGCGAACAGGCCGTTGCCGGTGATCCCGGCGAGGGCGGCGTTGGCATTGCCCTGCACGGCCATGCCGAACCCGGCGAGCGTCGTCGCGACGGCGCTGAGGAGGAGGGGGAGCCGCACGATCAAGCGGTGCGCTGCACGCGGATGATGCGGCGGCGCAGCCACACGGTGCGGGATCCGCCCATTCCGATCCGGGTCCGGGCGAGCTCCCAGCGGCCGTACTCGGCCTCCTCGGTGAGCAGGGTGCGGGCCTCGCTGCGGGTGGTGTCGCGGGCGAAGCTGATGGTGCGGAACTCGTACTCCACCGGGGTCCGGGTGCGCTTCATCGTTCCTCCGCGAAGTGAATGCAGCAGTGTGCTGGGCCTGGCGATCGGTGATCGAGCGTCACTGTACCACCGGGCCGTGGGCTAGCCTGGGCGCATGGTCCACATCGTCCTCGTCAGGCACGGCGAGAGCTCGGCGAACGCCGCCGGGATCCTCGCCGGCCGCACGCCCGGCGTGTCGCTCACCCCGGCCGGGGAGCAGCAGATCCGCGGCCTCGCGGAGATCTTTCCCTTCCGCGCCGTGACCGAGGTGCGCTGCTCCACGGTGCAGCGCTGCCGCGAGACCGCTGCGCTGCTCCTGACCGGGATCACCGCGCCCGGGGTGCGCGAGGCGCCCGAGTTCGCCGAGGTCGACTACGGGACGTGGTCGGGCCGCCGGCTCGCCGAGCTCAAGGAGCTCCCCGAATGGCAGCGGGTCGCGCGCTCGCCGTCGTCGATGGAGTTCCCGGGGGGCGAATCGCTGCGCGATGCCGCCGCCCGCGCCGTGACCGGGGTCGACGCCTTCGTCGCCGACCTCCGTGCCCGTCAGGTGCCCGACGCCGGAGCGGGGGATGCAGGGGGAGCGGGCGGGACGCGGGTGCCGGTGGGCGTCGTCGTGGCGCACGGCGACATCATCAAGGCGGTGCTCGCCGCCGCGCTCGACATGCCGCTCGACGCGTTCCAGCGGATCGCCGTCGCACCTGGCTCGCTCAGCGTCGTGACGTACCCGGAGACGGGCCACCCGACGGTCACCGCGATGTCGGTGACGGCCTCCGGCCGCACGGGTGAGGCGGGAGCCGTGGGCGGCGGCCGCTGAGCGCACCCGGCTCGGACCGCCGATCCCGCCGGAATCAGACCGCGGAGAGCACTCCGGTGCCGAGCAGCACGAACACGAGGAGGCCGAGCGCCACCCGGTACCAGACGAAGATCGCGAACGACTTCGTCTGGATGAACTTGAGGAACCCGACGATGACGACGTAGCCGACGACGAAGGACACGGCGGTCGCGAGGACCGTCGGACCCCAGCCGAGCACCATCGGCTCGCCCAGGCTCTTGACGAGCCCGTAGAACCCCGAGGCCATGACGGCCGGGACCGCGAGCAGGAACGAGTAGCGGGCGGCCGACTCGCGGGTGAATCCCATGAGCCGGCCGGCGATGATCGTGCCGCCGGAGCGCGACACGCCCGGGATGAGCGCCATCGCCTGGGCGAGACCGTAGACGATGCCCTGCCCCCAGGTCATGTCCTCCAGGCCGCGCTCGCGGGAACCGACCCGGTCCGCGATGCCGAGGATGATGCCGAACACGATGAGCATCGCGCCGGTGATCCAGAGGTTGCGCAGCACGCTGTCGATCGCGTCCTGGAACGCGAGGCCGAGCACCCCGATCGGGATCGAGCCGAGGATGATGAGCCAGCCGAGGCGCGCCTGCGGGTCGCCCTTCTCCCGCCGTCCGACGAGCGAGGCGCACCAGGAGCGGATGATCCCGACGATGTCGCGCCAGAAATAGACGAGGACCGCGGTCTCGGTGCCGATCTGCACGATCGCGGTGAAGAACGCCCCCGGGTCCTCGCCCGGCAGGAGGAACTCGCCGACGATCCGCAGGTGGGCCGACGAGGAGATCGGGAGGAACTCGGTGAGTCCCTGGACGACGCCGAGCACGGCAGCGATCAACCAGTCCATCAATGTCCTTCTTCGCAGGAGACGTCGCCCCGAGGGGCGACGAGGCGGCCTCACCTGCACGGGAGGCCCAGACCAGGGTAGTCCTCCGGTCGGGTAACCTCAATGAATATGCGCATCAACCGTGTGGGAACGTCAGGTCTCGAGGTCTCCGAGCTCGGTCTGGGGACTTTCGAATGGGGGCACCGCGTGAGCGCGGAGACCGCCCAGGAGCTCGTCGACGCCTACGCGGAGGCGGGCGGGACGGTGCTCGAGCTGCCGTCCTTCGCCTCCCCGGCCGCCGAGGTCGTGGGGAGCCTGAGTCTTCCCTCCGAGATCGCTCTCATCGCTCGTGTCGGGGTCGACGTCGACACCCGCGGCGCGCGCCTGTCGCTCGGCCGCCGCACGATCCTCACCCAGGTCGAATCGCTCCTCCGGCGGACCGGCCGCGATCGCCTCGATGTGCTCGTCCTCGAGGGCTTCGACGCCCAGGTGCCGCTCGCGGAGACCGCCTCGGCGCTCGACACCGTGCTGCGCAGCGGGGCGGTGGTCCACGTCGCGGCGGCCCACCACACCGGTTGGCAGCTCGCGGTGCTGCGCGCCGCCGGGATCCCCCTCGTCGCGGCCCTGTCCGAGCTCTCGCTCCTCGACCGCCGTGCCGAGAGCGAAGTGCTGCCGGCAGCGGAGTACCTGGGGATCGGCGTCATCGCCGGTTCCGCGCTCGGCCGCGGGATCCTGCCCGGCCGATACGCCACCGGGGTGCCGCGCGACTCGCGCGCCGCCGGTGCCGGACGCGAGTGGGTGACGGAGAAGCTCACCGCGGAGTCGGAGCAGGTCATGGCCGGGGTGACGAAGGCCGCCGCCGGGCTCGGGGTGTCGCCGCTCGATGTGGCGCTCGCCTGGAACCGGGCGCTGCCGGTGGCGTGCTCGCTCGTCGGTCCGCGCTCGGTCGCGCAGCTGCGCGAGATCCTCGACAGCGAGCTCGTGCTCGAGCCGGAGATCCGCGACGCGCTCGATCAGATCTCGGACCCCTGAGCCCGGCGGTGCGGCTCGACGTGGAGTGACGCCGTGCGCTCAGCGCGCGGAGTCGTCGTCCTCGTCGTCGAAGTCATCATCGTCGTCATCGTCATCGTCGAAGTCGTCGTCATCGTCCTCGAGATCGTCGTCCTCGTCGTCATCGTCCTTGGCGTCCTCGACGTCGTCGAAGAGCTCGAACGGGGTGACCTCGTCGAACGCGGTGTAGAGCGCGTCCTCGTAGAGCTCGAACGCGTCGGCGAGCGCCATGTAGCTCGCCTCCACCCGCGGGTCGGTGTCGGAGGTGCGGTGCGCGGCTGCCGCGTAGTGCTCGCGAACAGCGGAGAGGAAGTCTTCGAGTGCCACGTGCGGTTCAAGGCTCATGCCCCAAATGTACCCCCACCCGGCGCACCGGCGTAACCCTTCCGGGTCCCGGTCCGTCCGGGCGTCATCCCATGTGAAGCGGTGCGGGAGGCCGTGTCATAGGCTGGGGGCATGGCTGCGCAGGTATTCGATCATCCCGCCCCGGACAGGTTCGTCGTCGGGACCGTCGGGCTGCCCGGCGAGCGGACCTTCTTCCTCCAGGCCCGGACCGATCAGCGGGTGACCACCGTGACGCTCGAGAAGGAGCAGGTGGAGATGCTCGGGGAGCGGATGAACGAACTCCTCGACCTCGTCCGCTCGAAGTCCTCGGATCCCCAGTCGATCCCGCTCGCACCGCGCGAGGAGCTCATCGACAACGCCGGTCTCAGCGTGCCGGTCGAATCGGAGTTCCGGGTCGGCACGATGAGCCTGGGCTGGGACACCGTCGCCGAGCACATGGTCGTCGAGTGCTTCGAGTTCACCCGCACCGACGCCGAATCCGGGACGAGCGCCGATCCCGACGACGAGTCCGAGGACCGCGACCGGCTGCGCGTGGTGCTCAGCGCGGCCCGCGCCCGCGAGTTCTCCCGCCGCGCCGACCAGGTCGTCAACGCCGGTCGGCAGGACTGCCCCTTCTGCTCTCTGCCCCTCGACCCCGAGGGCCACATCTGCCCGCGGGCCAACGGGGTCGCTCGCTGATGTCCTCGGCGCAGGCGGCGCGCGACCTCCTGCTCTCCGGCGCGGTCGAGCAGCTCGGCCGCATCCCCGGTGCCTCGAACGACACCCGCCTCGTCACCGTCGCGGACGGCGACGCGGTGCTGCGTGCGGTGTACAAGCCGACAGCGGGGGAGCGGCCGCTCCACGACTTCCCGCTCGGCTCGCTCGCCGGGCGCGAGGTCGCCTGCTCCGTCCTCGCCGCGCACTGCCCGTTCGTCGAGGTCCCGCCGACCGTGCTTCGGGAGGACCTCCCGTCCGGCCCCGGCTCGCTCCAAGCCTACGTCGAGTCCGCCGGCGATCCCGAGGACCTCGTCACGGTGTTCGCCCCGGACGCCGTGCCCGCCGGCTGGGCCCCGGTCCTCCGCGCCGTCACCGCCGGCGACGAGGAGGTCGTCGTCGCCCACGGGCTGACCCCGGCCCTGCGCGGGCTCGCGCTCTTCGACGTCATCACGAACAACGCCGACCGCAAGGCCTCCCACGCACTCCACGGCCACTACCGGCCCGCTCCCGGTGTGGAGCCGGAGCTGTTCGGGATCGACAACGGGCTGTCCTTCCACGTCCGGCCCAAGCTCCGCACGATCCTCTGGGGCTTCGCCGAGGAGCCGCTGACCGCGGGGGAGCGGGATGCGCTCGGCGCCCTGCTCGCAGCGCAGGACGAGCTCGCCGCCGCTCTCGCCCCGGTCATCGCCGCGGCGGAGATCGATGCGCTGTTCGAGCGGATCGCGGGCCTGCTCGTGCACGGCCGGATGCCGGGGGTGCCGCACACCCGCACCCCGATCCCGTGGCCGCCGCTCTGAGTCCGCGCGGCGCTCTGCGCGCACCCGGCTTTGCCCGGTCTCGACCGGGCTGTCTATGGTTGAGTGGTGAAAACCTGGTCAGCACCCGCAATCCCTGAGATCGGCACCGTCGGCGACGCCCCCGTGGTCTTCTGCACCTCGGCCCGCGGCCCCGTGTCCTCGCCCCGGAAGGAGGCCGAGGCCCGCCTCTACGTCTGCGGGATCACCCCGTACGATGCGACGCACCTCGGACACGCCGCGACCTACGTCGCCTTCGACGTGCTCGTGCGAGTGTGGCGCGACGCCGGGATCGCCGTGAACTACGTGCAGAACACCACCGACGTCGACGATCCGCTCCTCGAGCGCGCCACAGCGACCGGGGTGGACTGGCAGGAGCTCGCCCGCGAGCAGACCGAGCTCTACTTCGCCGACATGGAGGCGCTGCGGGTGATCCCGCCGGACTCCTACATCGGAGCCGTCGAATCCGTCGACCGGATCGTCGCGGCCGTGCAGCGGCTGCTCGACTCCGGGGCGGCCTACCAGCTCGACAGCGGCGACGTCTACTACCGGGTCGCGACCGCGGTCCAGCCGCCCTTCGGCACGATCTCCGGCTACGACCGCCCCACCATGCTCGAACTCTTCGCCGAGCGCGGCGGCGACCCGGACACGCCGGGCAAGGAGGATCCGCTCGATGCACTCCTGTGGCGCGCCCGGCGCGACGGCGAGCCGAGCTGGGACGGCGGCGACCTGGGACCGGGTCGACCCGGCTGGCACATCGAATGCGCCGTCATCGCCGAGGAGTACGCCGGCCTGCCGCTCAGCGTGCAGGGCGGCGGCAGCGACCTGATCTTCCCGCACCACGAGATGGGTGCCGCCCACGCCTCGGCGCTCACCGGCACGGAGCTCGCGCGCACGTACATGCACACCGGCATGGTGGGGCTCGACGGCGAGAAGATGAGCAAGTCGAAGGGCAACCTCGTGTTCGTGTCCGCGCTGCGGGCCGAGGGCGTGGACCCGATGGCGATCCGGCTCGTGCTCCTCGCCCACCACTACCGCAGCGATTGGATGTACGAGGACGCGCACCTCGCCGGGGCCGCCCGTCGCCTCGAGGCATGGCGGGAGGCCGCCGGCCGCGCCTCTGGGATCCCCGCGGCCGAGGTCATCGCCAACCTCCGCCAGGAGCTCACCGACGACCTCGACTGCCCGGCCGCGCTGTCCGTCGTCGACGACTGGGCCGCCGCCGCGGGCAGCGGACCGGCCGACGAGGACACCGCGCGCATCCGCGACGCGATCGACGCCCTGCTCGGCGTCGCCCTCTGAGCCCTGCCCGGCCCGCCGGCGCGGGTTCTGCTCAGTCCTCGCGCCGACGCCGGTCGAGGTAGCGCTCGAACTCCCGCGCGATCGCCTCGCCCGAGGCCTGGGGGAGCTCGGTGGCGTCCGTCATCCCCTCGATCCGGGCGACGTGCTCGGCGAGGTCCTCGTCGCTGTCGACGAGCGCGTCCGTGCCGGTCTCCCACGCCCGGGCCTCGTCGACGAGCTCGTGCTGGTCGACGACGAGCCCGGTGAGGTCCTCGAACGCGCCGAGCATCGCGAGGACCGCCTTGGGCGACGGGCTCGAGGCGGCGTACGCCGGCACCGCGACCCACTGCGAGACGGTCGGCAGGCCCGCTTCCGCGAGCGTCGTCGCGAGCACTCCGAGGATCCCGACGGGCCCGGTGTACTCGCTGCGCTCGATCTCCGGCTCGGCGGCCAGCTCGGGATCCTCCGCGGTCGTCGACACCGGCAGCGGCCGCGTGTGCGTGACGTCGGCGAGGAGCGAACCGAGGAGCACCACCCGGTCGCCCTCGGTCAGCCGTTCCCGGACCCGGCCGGTGTACTCCTGCCAGCGATAGGACGGCTCGGTGCCGATGATCACCTCGATCTCCAGACCGGTGCCCGGCACCGTGCCGGTGTGGGTGGTGCAGCCGGGCCACTCGATGTGCGGGCCGTCGGCATCGCGGGTGAGCACGGGGCGGATGAACGTCATGTCGAAGTAGTCGTCGCCGGAGAACAGGGTGCGCCCCTGGAGTCCCCAGACCGCGACGAGGTGGCGCGCGGTGTCGACGGCGGCCTCCCCGGCGTCGTTCCAGCCCTCGAAGGCGATGACGACGAGCCGGCCCGGGCCGGATGGCAGAAAACTCATGGATCCAGATTACGCTGGTGCGCATATGGACACCTTCGCTGCGGTCCTCTGGGACATGGACGGGACCCTCGTCGACACCGAACCGTACTGGATGCGAGCGGAGACCGACCTCATGCACGCCCACGGCCTCGCCTGGGACGAGGAGAAGGGCCTCCTCATGGTCGGCAACGACCTGCTGACCTCGGCCCGGATCCTCGTCGACCACGGCCTGCCGCTGCCGCCGGAGGAGATCGTCGAGATCCTCCTCGACGCGGTGATCGAGCAGGTGGCCGAGCACGTGCCGTTCCGCCCCGGGGCCCGCGAGCTCCTCGACGCGCTCCATGCCGCCGACATCCCGTGCGCGCTCGTCACGATGTCGTACCGGCGGCTCGCCGAGGCCGTCGTCGCGGCCTGCCCGCCGGGCAGCTTCCGCGCACTCGTCACCGGCGACGAGGTGCCCGCCGGCAAGCCCGATCCCGCCCCCTACGTGCTCGGCGCCGAGGCGCTCGGCCTGGCTCCGGAGGACTGTGTCGCGCTCGAGGACTCGATCCCCGGGCTGACGAGCGCCGAGGCCGCCGGCACGCTCGCGCTCGGCGTTCCCCACCTCGTCCCCATCCCGGAGGCCCCGGGACGGGTGCTCCTGCCCGGGCTCTCCGGGATCGGCCCGGTCGAGCTGCGGGAGATCGCCGGGAGGATGCGCTCCGGGCGCATCTGAGCCCCCGCGACCCGGATCAGCTCAGCAGGTCCGTCCCTGCGATGGCGGTGATCGGCGGGGGCTCCGGCGGGGTGTTGCCCCAGGCCGGGCACAGCGGCTTGAAGTGGCACCACCCGCACAGCGGCGACTTCCGTGCCCGCCACCGGCCCGAGCGGGCGCTGGCGGTGATGTCGTCCCAGATGCCGAGCACCTCCGCCTCGGTGCGCTCGACGTCGGCGAGCGTCGGATGGAAGCTCTTGATCGAGCGGCTGCCGAGGTACATGAGCTGCAGGGTGTGGACGAGGACCCCGTCCATGCGATGCCGCAGGAGCGCGTAGAAGCGCATCTGGAACTCCGCCTCGCGCCCGTACTGCGGCTTGGGCTGCTTGCCGGTCTTGTAGTCGACGAGCCGCACCTGCCCGCCCGGGGCGACGTCGACCCGGTCGATGAAGCCGCGCAGCACGAGTCCGCTGTCGAGGGTGACGGAGACGAACCGCTCTCGCTCCGCCGGTTCGAGCCGGTCGGGCAGTTCGAGCCCGAAGTACGCCCGCAGCAGCTCGGTGCTCTCCCGGAACAGGACGTCGACGGCCTGCTCGTCCGGGTACATCGCGGCGACCTCCGGGTCCTTCGCCGCGAGCGTGGCGTACCGGCCGGGCAGCAGACCGGCCGCGGTGTCGAGCGTGCGCTCGGCGGCCGGTGCATCGAAGAGCTGCTCGAGGACCGCGTGGACGAGGGTGCCCTTGAACGCGGCCGGCGAAGGCGGCTCCGGCAGCCGGTCGACGGTGCGGAACCGGAACTTGAGGGGGCACTGCACGAAATCGTTCGCCCGGGACGGGGAGAGTGTTGCGAGTTCGACCATGCCTGCACTCTACCGAGGGGTGCGGACACGGCACCCGGCACCGGCCTCACGCCCGTTAGGATGGACCCCATGTCGGACACCACCTCAGCGCGTCGCGCGCCCGGAGCGTCGCGCGGCCTGCACCTCGGGCGCGTCCTCGGCGCACCGGTGCTGCTCGCCTGGTCGTGGTTCCTCGCCGCCGTCGTCATCACCGTGCTGTTCCGGCCGTGGCTCGCCTCCGTCCGCCCCGACCTCGGCTGGGGCACGTGGCTGGTCGCCTTCGCCTACGCCGTGCTCCTGTTCGGCTCGGTGTTCCTCCACGAGCTCGCCCACGCGGTGGCCGGTCGCGCATCCGGGCAGCGGGTCGCGGCGATCGAGCTCAACGTGTGGGGCGGCTTCACCCGCTTCGAGCCGCGGATCGAGGAGGACTCCGTCCGCGCGGCGACGACGAGCTTCGTCATCTCCATCGTCGGCCCCGTGGTCAACCTCGTGCTCGCCGGGATCGGCTGGGGAGCGGTGCAGTTCACCGAGGTCTGGTCGGTGCCCTGGCTGCTCCTCATGGCGCTGACCTTCGCCAACCTCGCCCTCGGCGTCATCAACCTGCTGCCCGGCATCCCGCTCGACGGCGGCTGGGCGCTCCAGGCGCTCCTCTGGCGCGCCACCCGCAGCCAGTACCGCGGCACCATCGTCGCGAGCTGGGTCGGCCGCCTCATCGCCGTGGCTTTCGTCGCCTGGTCGCTGCTCACCCCGCTGCTCGCCGGGCGCCGCCCCGACCTCGTCACCGTGCTGTGGATGAGTGCGATCGCGATCATGCTCTGGGTCTCCGCCGGGGACGCCGCCACCCACGCCAAGCGCGCCCGGCGGATGGAGACCTACGACCTCTCCCGTGTGATCCAGCCGGCGATCGCGGCGACCGGGGACGCCGACGTCGAGCAGACGCTGGCCTTCGCCGACCGTGCCCTCACCGGTTCGGGACCCGGTGCCGCGCGCCCGGTCCCGCTCATCGTGGTCCTCGACGAGACCGGGCTGCCGTTCGGTCTGCTCGATCGGCACGCGGCCTCGCAGGTCATCGCCGCGCCCGGTCCGCCCGCCCAGGTCAGGGACTTCGTGAGGCCCTTCGGCGCGTGGATCGGGGTGCCCCGCGACATCACCGCGCCCCACCTCCTCGAATCGCTCACCCACCGGCCCAAAGCCGAGTTCTGCCTCGTCATGGACGGCAGCACGCTCACCGGGGTGATCGATCTCCAGGAGTTCTTCGACGAGCTCCTCGCGGACTGATCCGCCGGGGTGTCCGGTCCTCGACCCGCCCGCGCGCCCGTGCCGGGCGGACGACTAGAGTGGAGCCGATGACTTCCACCGATGACCCCAGCGGCCCCGTCCGCACCGACCCCGCGTCGACCGGCGCGGCCGCCCGCCGCGGCCCGCTGCGCATCGGCGACAAGGTGCAGCTCACCGACCCCAAGGGCCGCCTGCACACGATCGCGCTCGAGCCGGGTCGGCAGTTCCACACCCACAAGGGCTCCATCGACCACGACGAGCTCATCGGCGGCGCCGAGGGCACGATCGTCCACACCACCGGCGGCGTGCCCTACCAGGTGCTCCGCCCGCTGCTCGAGGACTTCGTGATGTCGATGCCGCGCGGTGCCGCCGTCGTCTATCCCAAGGACGCCGCCCTCATCGTCACCCTCGGCGACGTCTTCCCCGGGGCCACCGTCGTCGAGGCCGGGGTCGGCTCCGGCGCTCTCACCCTCTCCCTCCTGCGCGCCGTCGGGGACGCCGGGCGCGTCCACTCCTTCGAGCGCCGTGAGGAGTTCGCGCAGATCGCCGCGGGCAACATCGAGGACTTCTACGACGGCCCGCACCCCGCGTGGCGGCTCACCATCGGCGACCTCGCCGAGGAGCTGCCCGCGCAGTTCGCACCCGGCACCGTCGACCGCGTCGTCCTCGACATGCTCGCCCCCTGGGAGTGCCTGCCCGCGGTCACCGCCGCGCTGGCCCCCGGGGGCGTGCTCGCCTGCTACGTCGCCACCGTCCCGCAGCTCTCCCGCACCGCGGAGGCGCTCCGCGAGTCCGGGGACTGGACCGAGCCCCGCGCGATGGAATCGATGCTCCGCGACTGGCACCTCGAGGGCCTCGCGGTGCGCCCCGAGCACCGGATGATCGCCCACACCGGTTTCCTCCTGTTCGCCCGCCGCCTGTCCGCCGGCACGAGTCCGCTCGAGCGCCGCCGTCGCCCGCAGGGCAGCGAGCCGAGCGCGGAGGACCGGGCGGCCTGGGAGGACGGCGAGATCACCGCCCAGGCGATCGGCACCCGCGAGGCGACCGGCAAGAAGCTGCGCCGCGTCATGCGCGAGGCCGGCTCCCGCAGCCGCATCGCCGAGCGCACCCGGCCACCCGGGGCCGCCCCGGGCGCCGGCACCCCCAGCATCGACCGCACACCGGAGGAGGACACATGACGGAGGACCACCGGACCGCCGAGCTCAGCGCGGTGCGCAAGGACGCCGCCCAGCTGCGCCAGCAGCTGTTCAACGCCTCGAAGCGCAACGACGCCCTGTCCCGCACCCTCAAGACGGCGCGGGAGGAGCTCGTGCGGATCCGCACCGAGGCCGAGCGCCTGTCCGAGCCGCCGAACTCCTTCGGCACGGTGCTCGCCGTCGTCGACGGCCCCGCGGACACCCGCGCGCTCGACGTGCTCGTCTCCGGCCGTCGGATGCGCGTCGCGATCACCCCCGACCTCGACGTCTCCACCCTCGTCCCCGGCGCCGACGTCCGGCTGTCCGAGGGCCTCGTCGCCCTCGAAGCGGTGGGCTTCGCCGACGCCGGCACCGTCGTGCCGGTGCGCGAGGTGCTGCCCGACGGACGGATCCTCATCGGGGCGCCGGGCGACGAGGAGCAGATCCACCGCCTGTCCGGACCGCTGCACTCCGAGGGCGTGCGCCCGGGCGACGCGGTGCTCGTCGACACCCGCACCCACTTCGCACTCGAGAAGGTCGAGAAGCCCGAGGTGGCGTCGCTCCTGCTCGAGACCGTGCCGGACATCTCCTACAACGACATCGGCGGCCTCGAGGACCAGATCGACATGATCCAGGACGCCGTCGAACTGCCCTTCGAACACCCCGACCTCTACACCGAGCACGGGCTCAAGCCGCCCAAGGGCATCCTCCTCTACGGCCCGCCCGGCTGCGGCAAGACGCTCATCGCGAAGGCTGTGGCGAACTCGCTGGCCCAGCGCCGCGCGGGGGAGGGGACCCGGTCCTACTTCCTCAACATCAAGGGCCCGGAGCTGCTCGACAAGTACGTCGGCGAGACCGAGCGCCAGCTCCGCCTGATCTTCTCCCGCGCCCGGGAGAAGGCGACCGCCGGTTCGCCCGTCGTCGTGTTCTTCGACGAGATGGAGTCGCTGTTCCGCACCCGCGGCACCGGCAAGTCCTCCGACGTGGAGACGACGATCGTGCCCCAGCTGCTGAGCGAGATCGACGGCGTCGAGCGGCTCGACAACGTCATCGTCATCGGTGCCTCGAACCGTGAGGACCTCATCGATCCGGCGATCCTGCGGCCCGGCCGGCTCGACGTCAAGATCCGGATCGAGCGGCCCGACGAGCAGGCCGCCGCCGACATCTTCTCGAAGTACCTCACCGCCGATCTGCCGCTCCACGCCAGCGTCCTCGAGTCCGCCGGGGGTTCGCGCGCCCAGGCGGTCGAGCAGCTCATCACCGCGTGCGTCGAGCGGATGTACGCCCGCACCGCGCGCAACGCCTTCGTCGAGGTCACCTACGCGACGGGCCAGAAGGAGCTGCTCCACTTCGCGGACTTCGCCTCCGGGGCGATGATCTCCAACGTCGTCGACCGCGCCAAGAAGCATGCGATCAAGTCCCTGCTCGCCGACGGGGAGCGCGGCCTGACCTGGGAGCACTTCGAGCGTGCGATCGGCGAGGAGTTCTCCGAGCACGAGGACCTGCCGAACACGACGAACCCGGACGAGTGGGCGCGGATCAGCGGGAAGAAGGGTGAGCGCATCACCCACCTGCGGATGGTCCAGCACGAGGTCTCCGGTGCGCCGCTGGGCACGACGCCGCCCGGCGGCGGGGACGTCGTCACCGTCGAGGGCGACTCCGGCCTCGTGTGAGGCCGGGCCTCCGCGTCCGGAGCCCGGGCCTCAGCGCCCGGAGCGTCCGGCGACGGCGGTGGCGATGAGCCGCCAGCCGACGAGCGTGACGAGATTGAGCGAGGCGGCGACGACGACGAACGGCCCGGCCGTGCCCTCACCGGTGAGCGCGCGCACGACGAGTCCGAGGAGCACCGTCGTCGCCCACACGCCCACCCCGGTGCGCAGCGGCGCCAGCGGCGCCGCCCACACGGCGTTGAGCAGCCAGGCGGCGAGCAGCCCGAGCACGAACGGCCAGGCGGTGCCGATGATCCCGTCGACGTCGAGGTTCTGCGCGTGCGTGTAGTAGCCGACGATGGTGAACAGCACCACGAGCACGAGGTCGACGACGAGGGCGATGAGCAGGTGTGATTTCTTCTTCGCGGCCACACGAGCAGTGTAATGGGCGCGGGGGTGCGCGCACGTCCTAGAGTGGGGAGCGGACAGGCACCGGCCGCACCCGCACGCCGGATCCGAGGAGGGGAGAGGACGACATGCTCAGGGTCGAGAGGATCATGGGGGCGGAGACCGAGTTCGGGATCTCCCAGCCCGGCAACCCGCACGCCAACCCGATGCGGGACTCCGCGCGCGTCGTCGACGCCTACGCGGGACCGCGCGGGCTCAAGTCGAGCCAGAGCTTCTGGGACTTCGAGACCGAATCGCCGCTCGCCGATGCCCGCGGCTTCCTCATGAACGTCGCCGACGCCCACTCCTCGCAGCTCACCCACCTGCCGCAGGCCGAGCCCGAGGCGCAGTACCTCGCCAATGTCGTCCTCCCCAACGGGGCGCGCCTCTACGTCGACCACGCCCACCCGGAGTACTCCTCCCCGGAGACCCTGACACCGCGCGACGTCGTGCGCTGGGACCGCGCCGGGGACCTCGTCGCGCTCGCGGCCGTCGAATCGCTGGCCGCCGGGCCCGAGCCGGTCAACCTCTACAAGAACAACACCGACTCCAAGGGCTCCTCCTACGGCGCCCACGAGAACTACCTCGTCGATCGCGCCGTGCCCTTCGACGACATCGTCACCGGCATCACCCCGTTCTTCGTCACCCGCCAGATCCTCTGCGGCGCGGGCCGCGTGGGGATCGGCGTGCACGGCGACACGCCCGGCTACCAGATCTCCTCCCGGGCGGACTTCTTCGAGGCCGAGGTCGGACTCGAGACCACGCTGCGCCGCCCCATCATCAACACCCGCGACGAGCCCCATGCCGACCCCACCCTCTACCGGCGCCTCCACGTCATCCTCGGCGACGCCACCCTCGCGGAGCCCGCGACCCTCGTGCGCTTCGGGACCACCTCGCTCGTCCTCGGCCTCATCGAGTCCGGCGCGGTGCCGCACCTCGAGCTCGCCGACCCGCTCGACTCGCTGTGGACGGTGTCCCACGACCTCACCCTGTCCACCCGCCTGCCCCTGGCCGACGGCTCAGCCCTCACCGCGCTCGAGATCCAGCGGATCTACCTCGATGCCGCGCGGACCGCCGCCGGGCCGGACCCGGATCCGGACACCGCCGAGGTCCTCGCGGAGTGGGAGCGGTTCCTCGACGCGCTCGCCCGCGACCCCTTCGAACTCTCCGACAGCATCGACTGGGTCGCGAAGCTCGCGATGCTCGAGCAGTACCGGACGCGGGAGAACCTGCCCTGGGACCACCCGAAGCTCGCCCTCATCGACGTCCAGTACCACGACGTCCGGCCGTCGAAGGGCCTGTTCCACCGGCTCGAATCGGCCGGCCGGATCACCCGCCTCACCACCGCCGAGGAGGTCGCCGCCGCGGTCGACACGCCGCCGGAGGACACCCGCGCCTGGCTCCGCGGCCGCGTGGTGGCACGCTTCACCGCCGAGCTCGTGTCCGCGAGCTGGGACTCGCTCATCCTGTCGACCGGCGGCGAGGCGCTCGTCCGCCTGCCGCTGCGCTACCCGCTCAAGGGCACGCGCGCGCTCGTCGGGGCCGCGATCGAGGAGGCGGAGTCGCCGGCGGCGCTGCTCGCCGCCCTCGGAGTCACTAGACTCGGGGGAACAGCCCACCGAGACAGCAGCGAGGTATGAGATGAGCAGCGGCCAGGAGCAGATCCGCACCACCCGCAAGGACGACGTCGAGCCGGTCGACGCACCCGTCGCCGCGCAGGCGCAGACCCAGGTGAATACCGAGGCGGTCGACTCGATCCTCGACGACATCGACAGCGTGCTGGAGTCGAACGCCGAGGAGTTCGTCCGCAACTTCGTCCAGAAGGGCGGCCAGTGACTCCCGGCTTCGACCCCGCCTACCTGAGCTCGACGACCAACTCGTTCATCGCCTTCGCCCGGGCGACCGCCCCCGAGGTGCTGCCGTTCGGCGAGAGCGGTGCGCAGCTCCCCGCCCCGCAGGTGCCCGAGGGCACGACGATCGTGTCGTTCAAGACCGCCACCGGGGTGCTCATGGCCGGCGACCGGCGCGCGACGATCGGCAACGTCATCGCCAGCCACACCATCGAGAAGGTCCACGCCGCGGATTCGACCTCCGTCATCGGCATCGCCGGCACCGCCGGGCTCGCCCTCGAGCTCATCCGACTGTTCCAGCTCGAGCTCGAGCACTACGAGAAGATCGAGGGCACCCCGCTCTCGCTCGTCGGCAAGGCCAACCGGCTCGCCTCGATGCTGCGCGCCAACCTCGGCCTCGCGATGCAGGGCCTCGCGGTGGTGCCGCTGTTCGCCGGCGTGGAGCCCGGCGCCGACCACGGGCGGATCTTCAGCTTCGACGTCACCGGCGGGAAGTACGAAGAGGTCAACTTCCACTCGATCGGATCCGGCTCCGGGTTCGCCCGGGGGGCGCTGAAGAAGCTGTGGAGCCCCGATCTCGACTCGCCGGCGGCGATCCGGGTCGCCGTCGAGGCGCTCATCGACGCCGCCGACGACGACTCCGCCACCGGGGGACCGGACTTCATGCGCCAGGTCGCCCCCGTCGTCCACCTCGTCGACGCCGCGGGCACCCGGCAGGTGCCGCAGTCGGAGGTCCTCGACATCGCCACCGCCGTGGTGGCCACCCGCGCGGAAGGAGAGCGCGCATGAGCCAGCCGTTCTACGTCTCACCCGAGCAGCTGATGAAGGACCGGGCGGAATTCGCCCGGAAGGGGATCGCGCGCGGCCGCTCGGTCGTCGTGCTCCGTTACGACGAGGGCATCGTCCTCATCGCCGAGAACCCGTCCTCGACGCTCCACAAGATCGCCGAGATCTACGATCGGATCGGCTTCGCGGCCGTCGGCAAGTACAACGAGTTCGAGACCCTGCGGCAGGCCGGGGTGCGCTACGCCGACCTCCGCGGCTATTCCTACGACCGGGCCGATGTCACCGCGCGCGGCCTCACCAACGCCTACGCGCAGACCCTCGCCGGCGTCTTCACCACCGAGTCGAAGCCCTTCGAGGTCGAGATCGTCGTCGCCGAGCTCGGCGTCACCGCCGCCGGGGACCGCCTCTACCGGCTGTCCTACGACGGCTCCGTGGCCGACGAGAACGAGCACGTGGCGATCGGAGGCCAGGCCGACGCGATCTCCACCCAGCTCTCCGGCGTCCACACCGCCGACCGGCCGCTGCCCGCGGTGTTCGCGCTCGGCGTGCGCGCCCTGTCGCCCGCCGACGGGGCGCCGATCCCCGTCACGAGCATCGAGGCCGCCGTCCTCGACCGGACGACCGGCAGCCACCGCACCTTCCGCCGCCTCGACGACACCGCGATGGCCGAGCTGCTCGCCCTCGCCGCGGGCACCGACGCGCAGCCGGGCACCGACGCGCAGCCGGGGAGCACGCAGCCACCGGCGGAGGACGCACAGTGAAGCGGATCTTCGGCCTCGAGACCGAGTACGGCATCGCGTTCACCCAGGGCGAGGGGAGGCGCCTCGGGCCCGAGGAGATCGCCCGCTACCTGTTCCGACCGGTCGTCGAGTGGGGCCGGTCCTCCAATGTGTTCCTCCCCAACGGCGCCCGCCTCTACCTCGACGTCGGCTCCCACCCGGAGTACGCGACCGCCGAGTGCGACGTGCTGCCCGATCTCCTCGCGCAGGACGCCGCCGGGGACGCGATCATGGTCGATCTCCTCGCCCGCGCCCAGGCCGCGATGGCCGCCGACGGGGTGGACGGCACCGCCCACCTGGTGAAGAACAACACCGACTCCGCAGGGAACTCCTACGGCAGCCACGAGAACCTCCTCGTGCGCCGCTCGATGGACTTCACCCACCTCACCTCGGTGCTCCTGCCCTTCCTCGTCACCCGGCAGCTCATGGTCGGCGCCGGGGCGGTGATCCCGCGTGCGGTCGCCACCGACCTCCGGCCAGCCGACTCCAACCGCGCCGCCCCGCACAGCCCGCACACCGCTCCCACCGATCCGGGCAGGGACCTCGTCTACGGGCTGTCGGCCCGCTCCGACGTCATGTGGGAGGGCGTGTCCTCGGCCACCACCCGCTCCCGGCCGATCATCAACGCCCGCGACGAGCCCCATGCCGACGCGGAGAAGTACCGCCGTCTCCACGTCATCGTCGGCGACTCCTCGATGACGCAGACGACGACGGAGCTCAAGGTCGGCTCCGCCGCGCTCGTCCTCGACCTCATCGAGTCCGGCGCCCCGATCCGCGACCTCAGCCTCCGCAACCCGATCCGCGACATCCGGCACGTCGCCCGCGACCTCACCGGCCGACACGTCCTCGAGCTCGTGTCGGGGGAGCGCCTCACCGTGCTCGAGCTGCTCTCGATCTACCTCGAGCGGGCCCGCGCGCTCGTGGCCGCCGGCGACCACAGCCTCGGCTCCGACGCGTCCGCCGCGCGGGTCATCGACCTGTGGACGCGGATCCTCGCCGCCGTGGAGAGCGGGGACTTCACCGGCGTCGACACGGAGATCGACTGGGTCATCAAGTGCGGCCTCGTGCAGCGCTACCTGCAGCGCTCGGAGGCCGGGCTCGCCGACCCGCGGATCGCGCGCCTCGACTTCGCCTTCCACGACCTCACCCCGGGGTCCGGCATGCTCGCCCGCCTCGAGGCCGCGGGGCTCGCCGCCCGTGTGGTCCCCGAGGACACGGTGCGCGCCGCCGTCGACGCCCCGCCGGCCACGACGCGCGCGGCGATCCGCGGCCGGTTCGTGCGCGCGGCGCACGCGGCCCGCCGCGACTTCACCGTCGACTGGGTGCATCTGCGGCTCAACGACCAGCTCCAGCGCGCCGTCGTCCTCAAGGACCCGTTCGCGGCGTCGAACGACTCCGCCG
The DNA here is from genome assembly GCF_023072605.1 of Brevibacterium sp. R8603A2. Taxonomy (NCBI): domain Bacteria; kingdom Bacillati; phylum Actinomycetota; class Actinomycetes; order Micrococcales; family Brevibacteriaceae; genus Brevibacterium; species Brevibacterium sp. R8603A2. The sequence continues at coordinate 56,545 of NZ_JALLGN010000004.1, read as the reverse complement.
ACGCGCTCATCGCGGGGCTGGGGGAGGCTCCGGGCGCGCACTCAGTGTGAGCCGCTAGGATCGTGGGGGCTCTTCGCCCTGCCCCGCCCCTCGTGGAAAGGACGCCTTCGTGCGCACCACTCTCATCAGTGCCCTGAGCATCGCCGTGCTGGCCCTCGCCGGCTGCGGCGACTCGGGATCGGATCCGGCCGGCGAGACCCAGGCGGTCTCCACCGCCGAGGCCAAGACCACCTCGCTCGACGGCGTCACCGTCGAGGGCGAGCCCGACGCCGAGCCGACGGTGTCCTTCGAAACCCCGCTCGTCATCGAGGAGTCCGCGCACACCGTGCTCTCCGAGGGCGACGGCGAACCGGTCGCCGAGGGACAGCAGGTCACGGCGAACATGACGATGGTGTCCGGGACGAGCGGTGAGGTCATCGAGTCGAGCTATCAGGCCGAATCGCCGTCGGGCTTCCCGATGGACACCGCGCAGATCAACCAGGCGCTGTTCGACGCGCTCGTCGACGTGCCGGTCGGCTCCCGCGTGCTGCTGAGCCTCAACGGCAGCCCGCAGTCCGGGCAGCCTGCCGAGACCCTGATCTACGTCGTCGACCTGGTGAGCGCCGAGGAGATCCCGGAACCGCTCGAACGCGCCTCCGGTGAGCCGCAGGAGCCCGCCGAGGGCCTGCCCGAGGTGTCCACCGACGACGCCGGCGTCCCGAGCATCACCCAGCCCGAGGGCGACGCCCCAGCCGAGCTCGTCGTCGAGCCGACGATCCTGGGGGAGGGCGCGGAGGTCTCCGAGGGCCAGACCGTGAGCGTCCACTACTCCGGCTGGCTGTGGGACGACGCCTCGCAGACCTTCGACTCGAGCTGGGACCGCGGCGAGCCCTTCGCCGTCGAAGGCGTGGGCGCGGCCCCCGTCATCGACGGCTGGAACGAGGCGCTCATCGGGCAGAAGGTCGGTTCCCAGATCCTCGTCGTGATCCCGCCGGAGAAGGGCTACGGGGCGCAGGGCTCCCCGCCGTCCATCCCCGGCGACGCCACCCTCGTGTTCGTCATCGACATCCTGTCGGCCGTCGGCTGACCGGCAGCCGCCGCACCCATCCACCATCTCCCGTCCCGGAAGGACAGCAGACATGGCCAAGAGCAAGCCCGAGATCGATTTCCCCGGCGACCAGCCGCCCACCGAGCTCGAGATCGTCGACGACGAGATCGGCACCGGTGCCGAGGCGAAGGCCGGCGACACCGTCGCCGTCCACTACGTCGGCGTCGCCCACTCGACCGGTGAGGAGTTCGACTCCTCGTACAACCGCGGCGCCCCGCTCGAGTTCCGGCTCGGCGTCGGCATGGTCATCGCCGGCTGGGACCAGGGCGTGCAGGGGATGAAGGTCGGCGGTCGACGCACCCTGCGGATCCCGCCGCACCTCGCCTACGGCGACCACGGCGCCGGCGGCGTCATCGCCCCCGGGGAGAGCCTGATCTTCGTGTGCGACCTCGAGAACGTGCGCTGACACCGCGCTCGCAGCGGCACTGAGCCGAGACCGCGCACGGCGCCGTCGTCCGCCCCCTCCGGGCAGGCGACGGCGCCGCTGTCATCCGGCGAGCGCGCGGGCCGCCCAGCGCCCGGCGGCCGCGGCGGAGAGGAACGAGGCGGCATCCGCGGTGAGACCGCGGCCCATCGTCGACAGCCGGACGGGGGAGCCCTCGAGCGCTTCGAACAGCCCGTCGAGCTCGACGTCGACGAGCGTGTGGGCGGTGAGTTCGGCGCGCTGGGAGGCGAGCGCCTCGGCGACGATCCGCGGGTCGGGGTCGCACGCGGCCGCCACGGAGTCCGGCAGGGTGGCGAGGCCGGGCAGCGGCACCGTGCAGCCCGGTCGAGCGCCCCGGCCGACTGCGGTGAGCGTGTGATGGGAGATCCCGAAATGGCGCCCGCGGGCATCGGCGTTCGACATCCGGGCCACCGCCACGGGCAGCCCGCCGAGCAGCGCGGCGGCGTCGAGGTGGTCGCCGACGACCATGCCGGAGAACCCGAACGGGGTCCCGGTCCCGAGGTTGCCCGGGCCCTGGCTGACGATCGTGATGTCCGCGCCGGCGACGTGGCGGGCCGCGAGCAGGGCGGAGTGGACGGTGACGGCCTCGTGGTCCCCGCCCCACGCCTGGCCGACGCTCAGCGTGTCGGCGAGCCAGCCGGCCTCCTGCAGCCCTGCGACCGCCTGGGAGAACGGCAGCGGGAGCGCCGCCCCGTCGGTCATCGCATAGGCGACCCGCAGCTCCGGGTCCTCCGCCCGGATCCCGGCGAGGATCGCGGGCAGCGCCGAGTGGAGGTCGGCGACGAGCACCGGCATCCCGTCGATGCCCGTCGCCCGGGCGAGCGTCGCATGGTGCTCGGACTCCTGGTCGTCGACCCCGAGCACCATCGTCTGGGTGGGGGAGTAGCGGTCCTTGACGAGGTGCCCCGGAGCCGGAGGCGGGTCCGCGGGGAGCGCCTCGGGCAGGGCGACGACGAGCGCGAATCCGCCGGTACCGAGCCCGCGGGCGAGGGCGGAGACGTTGAGGATCACGGTGTCGCCGGGCTCCGGGGTGCCGACGAGCCCGGTGTAGGCCACTGCGTGGACCTCTCCGGCACCGGTTGCCCCCGGGCTGCCGTCAGCGCCCGGGAGGGGTTCGGTGAGGGCCGCGCGGACCTCCCTCACCCCGGGCCGATCGCTGCTCACGGACACGACATGCGCACGACGCCAGTGGATCATATGCCCACCGTACCCGGTGCGTGCCTGTAGCGTGGTGGGCGTGAACGATGCCGACAGCCGCGTGCGCGAGCAGACCGAGCGGATCCTCAACCTGCTCATCGCGCTGCGCGCCGCCTCCGGGTGGATCGACCGCGATTCCCTCAAGGCGTGCATGGACGAGTACGCCGGCCTCAGCGACGCCGCCTTCGACCGCGCCTTCTCCCGTGACAAGCGCCTGCTCCGCGACCTCGGGATCGAGATCAGCACCGCGACCTGGGACGACGAGTTCACCGGACGCAACGGCTACGGTTACCGGATCACCTCCGACGACTACGAGCTGCCCGAGATCGACCTCACCCCGCAGGAAGCCGCGGTGCTCTCCGTCGCGAGCCGCTTCTGGCAGGACTCGGCGCTCGGCGAGGCGAGCGGGCGGGCGCTCCACAAGCTCCGGGGTCTCGGCATCGACCTCGCCGAGAGCACGGACCCGCTGCCTGCCCGGATGCGGTTCGGCACCGAGACCTTCGCCGCGGCGCTGTCCGCGGTGAACGCCCGGCGCGCCGTGCGCTTCTCCTACCGCAAGCCCGGCGGCGTCGCCGGGGAGCGGCGGCTCGAGCCCTATGCGCTGCTCACCCGCGGCGACCGCGTCTACCTGCTCGGCCGCGACCTCGACAAGGAGGAGATCCGGACCTTCCGGCTCTCCCGCATCTCCGGCACCCTCTCCCGAGTGCACGGCCGGAAGGACGGGGACTACACGGTGCCGGAGGACTTCCGGCCCGGCGACTGGTTCCGGCCGGTCCACGCCTCCGGAGCGAGCACGACCGCGCACCTGCGGCTGCGACCCGGCAGCGGCGACCCGCTGCGCCGCGCCGGCACGCCCGCCGGCACCGACGATGCCGGCTGGGACCTCCTCGCACTCGGCTACGACGATCCGGAGGAGCTCGCCGCGACGCTGGTGGGCTTCGGGCGGGCCGTCGAGGTCGACTCGCCCGCCGACCTCGCCGACGCCCTGGAGCGGATGCGCGGGACCACGCTGGCGGCCCTGACCGCCGCACAGGACGCCCCCGTGGCACCGAGCACACCCGTGGAGACCGAGGCACCCGACACGGAGGAGCGCGCATGACGACGACCGCCTCGACGCGCCTCGCCCGCCTGCTCGGGCTCGTGCCCTACCTTATCGAGAACCCCGGCGCGGATCTTCACCGGACCGCCGCGGTGTTCGGCGTCACCGTCGCCGAGCTCGTCGACGACCTCGAGCTCCTCTTCGTCACCGGCCGGCCCGGCCGCATGCCCGACGACCTCATCGAGGCGAGCTGGGAGGACGGCCGCATCCACCTCGGCAACGCCGACGAGGTGTCCGTGCCCGTGCGTCTCACCCGCGATGAGTCGACGAGCCTCCTCGTCGCCCTCGACTACCTCGCCTCGCTCGATCCGGACCGCCAGGCCGCGATCGCCTCCACCCGGGACAAGATCCGCACCGCCGCCGGACTCCAGGACGAGCGGCCGAGCATCGACGTGGGCGTCCCCGAGCTCGACCGGGAGCTCGCCGCGGAGATCCGCGGCGCCGCGGCCGCCGGCACCGGCCTGGACATCCGCTACTACGTGCCCTCCCGCGACGAGCTCACCGCTCGCACCGTCACCCCGCGCTCCCTGCGGCTCACCGGGCAGTGGTACATGGACGCCTACTGCCACACCTCCGGCGGGGAGCGGTCCTTCGCCGTCGACAACATCCGCAGCGCTGCCCCGACGACAGCACCCGCCGCCCCGCCCGCGCCGACGGACGAGGCCGATGCGGGCTCCGGAGCCGGTGCCGGCCCCGATGAATCCGGCACCGCGGTCACCCTAGCGCTCGCCCCGGCGGCGGCCTGGCTCGCCGACGAGCTCGATCCGCTCGACCGCGCCCACGACACGCACGGCCCCGGCACCGTGACGATGACGCTCCGAGTGCTCTCCGACACCTGGCTCACCCGCCTCCTGCTCCAGCACGGGCGTCACGTGCTCGCCGTCTCCCCTCCCGAGGCCGCCGACGGTGCCATCTCAGCGATCGCCGGCACCGCTCCGGGCGCGGATGATTCCCACGTCGGCAGGGACTAGACTGGATCCCTGAAACCGCTTCCTGAGGAGTCCGCATGCGCCCCGAGCCGATCCACATCATCATCCTGCTCGTCGTCATCCTGCTGATCTTCGGCGCGCCCAAGCTCCCGATGATCGCGAAGAACCTGGGCAAGTCGATGAAGATCTTCAAGTCCGAGGTCAAGGATCTGCGCAACGACGACGACCGCGGCACCGCCGAGCGGCACGAGATCACCGACGCCCCCGAACGTCCCGCAGACCCGACCCGGTCCGCCGAGCGCACCGCCGAGCCCGTCGATTCCACCCGCACCCCCGGCGACGAGCAGCGCCCCCGTCCCTGACCGGTGGTGAAGATCTCCCGTCCCGGCGGTCTGCCGGGAGGCGGCCGTGCCCGTGCGGCCAACCCCGAGAAGCGGATGCCGCTGGCGGGGCACCTCGTCGAACTCCGCAACCGCGTCCTCCTCTCCGTCATCGCCCTCGGGCTCGGCGCCGTCGTGGGCTGGTTCCTCTACGATCCGGTCCTCCAGTTTCTCCAGGCCCCGGTGATGGAGGTGTCCGCGCAGGACGGCCGCGTCGCGGAGGTCAACTTCGCCGGCGTCGCCTCCCCCTTCGACATGAAGGTCAAGGTCGCGGTCTTCATCGGCTTCTTCCTCACCTCCCCGTTCTGGCTCTACCAGGTATGGGCCTTCATCGTGCCGGGCCTGACGAAGAAGGAGAAGCGCTACTCCCTGGGCTTCCTCGCCGCCGCGATCCCGCTGTTCCTCGCCGGCGCCGCACTCGCCTCGTTCGCCCTGCCGAACGCCGTGCGCACGCTCACCGCATTCACCCCCGAGGGTGCGACGAACATCATCCCGGCGCAGGACTACCTCAACTTCGTCATGCTCATCATCGTCGTGTTCGGCATCGCCTTCGTGCTGCCGGTCCTCATGGTGGGCCTCAACCTGCTCGGGCTGCTGTCGGCCGACACCATCCGCAAGTCGTGGCGCTGGGTCGTCGTGCTGATCTTCGCCTTCGCCGCGATCGCCACCCCGACCCCCGATGCGATCTCGATGTTCTTCCTCGTCATCCCCATGACTGCACTGTTCGTCCTCGCCTGGGTGCTGTGCTGGCTCGGCGACCGGCGGCGGAAGGCGCGGATGATCGCCGAGGGCACCTGGGAGGATCCCGCCGAGCTCGACGACTGAGCCGCGAGCGGCCCGGAGGGCGGCGGACGCGCACCTCGAGGCGGTAGAGTCGAGGGCATGGACGACCGCATCCCGCCTGCTCAGGCCTACGCCGCATCGCGGAAGCGCGCAGCGGAGGCGGCCACCCCGTTCGGACGCTTCACCGCCGCGCTATCCTACGGACTCGACCCGTTCCAGGAGCAGGCGTGCCGGGCGCTGGCCGACGGGAGATCCGTGCTCGTCGCCGCCCCGACCGGCGCCGGCAAGACCGTCGTCGCCCAGTTCGCGGTGCTGCTCGCCACCGAGCAGGACGTGCGCGTCTTCTACACCACCCCGATCAAGGCGCTGAGCAACCAGAAGTTCGCAGAGCTCAGCCGGGAGTACGGGGCGGACCGGGTCGGACTGCTCACCGGCGACGTCTCGATCAACCGGGACGCGCAGATCGTCGTGATGACGACCGAGGTGCTGCGCAACATGATCTACTCCGGCACCGACCTCAGCTCCCTCGGCTACGTCGTGCTCGACGAGGTCCACTACCTCGGCGACCGGTTCCGGGGACCGGTGTGGGAGGAGGTCATCATCCACCTGCCCGCCCATGTCGCACTCGTCAGCCTGTCGGCCACCGTGTCCAACGCCGAGGAGTTCGGCGCCTGGCTCCGCGAGGTGCGCGGGCACACCGAGGTCATCGTCAGCGAGCACCGGCCGGTGCCGCTGTACAGCCACGTCGCCGTCGGCACCGACCTCCACCCGCTGTTCCAGGCCGGGGCGCCCGGGCAGGTCAACCGCGACCTCGAGCTGGCGGTGCGGCCCTTCGTCTCCCGGGGCTCCCGGCGGGACCGCCGCCGGCCCATGCACGCACGCTTCCAGCGGCCCTCGCGCACCGCGCTCATCCGCGAGCTCGACGAGGACGACCTGCTCCCGGCGATCTTCTTCATCTTCTCCCGCAATGGCTGCGATGCCGCCGTCGAGCAGTGCCTCGCCGCCGGCCTCGACCTCACCGACAAGGCGGAGAAGCGTCACATCATGGCCCGCCTCGAGGAGCTCCACGACGAGCTCGGCTCCGAGGACCTCTCCGTGCTCGGCTACCACACCTTCTCCACCGGTCTCATCCACGGCTTCGGAGCACACCACGCGGGTCTGATCCCGCAGTTCAAGGAGCTCGTCGAGGAGCTGTTCGTCGACGGCTGCCTGCGCGCGGTGTTCGCCACCGAGACCCTCGCGCTCGGCGTCAACATGCCGGCGCGCACCGTCGTGCTCGAGAAGCTCACGAAGTTCAACGGCGAATCCCATGTGCAGATCACCCCGGGGGAGTACACCCAGCTGACCGGGCGCGCCGGACGGCGCGGGATCGACGTCGAAGGCCACGCCGTCGTCGTCTGGCACCCGAGCACCGAGCTCGCCGACATCGGCTCGCTCGCCTCGAAGCGCACTTACGCGCTGCAGAGCCGATTCACCCCGACGTACAACATGACGGCGAACCTGCTCGCCCGGCTGACCGAGCACGACGCCGCGAAGGTGCTCGAGACCTCGTTCGCCCAGTTCCAGGCGGACAAGGGCGTAGTCGGCCTGGCCCGGCGGGTGCGCCGCAACGAGGAGGCGCTCGCAGGCTACCGGACGTCGATGGAGTGCGAGCGCGGGGACTTCGAGGAGTACGTGCAGCTGCGCCGCACCCTGTCGGAGATGGAGAAGCGGGCCAGCCGCTCACGCACGAAGATCAAGCAGCGGGAGACGATCGAGTCGCTCGGCCGGCTCAAGCACGGCGACGTCATCGTGCTGCCCTCGAAGCGGATCGACGGCACCGCCGTCGTCATCACTCCGATGAGCAACCGGGACGGCGAGCTGCGGCTGCCGACCGTGCTCACCGAGCAGGGCAAGGTGTGGCACCTGCGGATGCACGAGATCACCGAGCCCGCCGTGGTGCTCGGACGCCTCAAGATGCCCAAGCGCTTCAACCACCGGCAGGCATCGGAGCGCCGCGCGCTGCGCGATTCCCTGCTCGCCGCGATCGCCGACGGCCGTGTCGCACAGCCCAGCGAGGCCGCGCAGCCGGCCAAGGGTGCCCGGGTCCAGTCCGAGGAGATCGCACTCGTCCGCGAACAGCTCCGCAGCCACCCCTGCCATTCCTGCCCCGACCGCGAGCACCACGCCCGGTGGGCGGAGCGGGCCGCGAAGCTGCAGCGCGACACCGCCTCGCTGACGAAGCAGATCGAAGGGCGCACGACCTCGATCGCGCAGGTGTTCGACCGGGTGCGCCGCGTGCTCACGACCCTCGGGTTCCTCCCCGACGACGCCCGAATCCTGCGCCGCATCTACGGGGAGCGGGACCTCCTCACCGCGCTGAGCGTGCGCGCCGGGCTGTGGGACCCGCTGTCGGAGCCGGAGGCCGCGGCCTTCGCCTCGAGCCTCGTCTACCAGGCCCGGCGCACCGAGGGGTACTTCAACCCGCGGATCCCCTCCGCGAGCCTCGAGCACGCGCTCGTCGAGCTGCGGAGCACCTGGCAGAACCTCTACCGGCTCGAGGTCGACGCGGACCTGCCGGTGACCCCGGAGCCCGAGTTCGGCCTCGTCGAACCGATCTTCCGATGGACCGAGGGGAAGTCGCTGTCGGCGGCACTGGCCGGATCCGACATCGCCGCCGGGGACTTCGTCCGCTGGGCCAAGCAGACCCTCGACCTGCTCGGCCAGGTCGCCGACGTCTGCGAGCCCGCGACCGCGGTGGTCGTGCGCCGCGCGGCGGACGCGATCCGCCGTGGGGTCGTCGCGGATTGAGACCCCGCGGGGCGGCTGTCAGCGACCGATGCGCCGGACCACGGACTCGATGTCGGAGCCGAAGGTCGAGTCCGTCGACAGGTAGGTCCACGTCGAGGACGGCCGCTTGAGCCCGTATGCGGGCAGGTCGATGCCCGCGTCGGTGAACTCCGCCTCCTCCACGACCTCGGTCGCGCGCTCGAGGACATCGGTCCAGAACCCGGAGAACGCGCCGATCGACTCGGAGTTGAATGCCTCGTGCGGCTTCTCCCGGGCGAGCGTGCGCAGGTGGATGCCCTCGCGCAGATCGTTGAGGAACGCGAGGTGCTCGACCCACCGGTTGTCGAGGGTGAAGAGCAGGACGTCGCGGATCGCGGCGTCGACGGTGTCCTCCCCGTGCGCCTCGTCGAGCTCCTCGACGCGCTCCGGCAGCTCCGCGCGGACCTCGGAGATCCCCGCCTCGCCCTCCCGGATCGCCTTCCGGCGCTCGAGGACGAGCTCGCGCTGCTGGGCCATGAGCTCGTTGAAGCGCCAGGTGTCGCGGTGGACCGCGGTGTTCTCGCCCTCGGCCATGCGCTGGGCGTGCTCGACGAGCTGGGCGGCGCGCTTCGAGGCGATGTGGCCGTGCTCGTCGCCTTCCTCGATGAACCGCTGGGCCTCCGGCACGCGGCTCATGAGCTCGTCCTCGAGGCTGGTGAAGAACACCGAGGAGCCCGGGTCGCCCTGGCGGCCGGCGCGGCCGCGCAGCTGGTCGTCGAGGCGGGAGGACTGGTAGCGGCCGGCGCCGATGACGAGCAGCCCGCCGGATTCGGCGACGGATTCGTCGGCGAGCCGGATGTCGGTGCCGCGCCCGGCCATCTGGGTGGACACGGTGACCGCCCCGGCCCGCCCGGCGCCGGCGATGATCTCCGCCTCTGCGGAATCGTCCTTCGCGTTGAGCACCTGCGCATCGATCCCGCGGGTGCGCAGCCGCTCGGCGAGGCTCTCGGATTCCGCCACCGAGCGGGTGCCGATGAGCACGGGACGGTCCGCGGCATGCTGCTCGACGACCTCGTCGACGATCGCGCGCTCCTTCGACTCCTGGAAGGTGTAGAGACGGTCCGGCTCGTCGACGCGGATGACCTCGAGGTGGGGGTCGACCGGCACGATCTCGAGCCCGTAGAACTCGCGCAGGTCGTCGCCCACGGCGACCGCGGTGCCGGTCATGCCGCACACCGTGTCATAGCCGTGGATGAGCTCCTCGACGGTCATCTGGTCGAGGATCTCGCCGCTGTCTGTCGTCGACAGCTGCTCCTTGACCTCGACGGCGGCCTGCAGCCCGTCGGGCCAGCGCTGAAGCTCGGCCACCCGGCCGCGGGAGTCGGAGATGAGCTTGACGGCGCCGTCGACCACGAGGTAGTCGACGTCGCGATGGACGAGCGCGGAGGCGTAGAGCGCGAGGTTGACTGCGGCGAGCGTCGCCGAGTCGTCCCCGAACAGGTCGACGTCGAGCTCCTCCTCGACCCGGTCGATCCCGGTGTCGGTGAGCGACACCGCCTTCCGGTCGGGGCTGATCTCGTAGTGCTCGCCGGCCACGAGTCCGGCGACGAGCGCGGCGATCTCCGCGTCCCCCGCCTCGTGGCTGGTGGACCCGGCGAGGACGAGCGGGACGCGCGCCTCGTCGATGAGCACGGAGTCGGCCTCGTCGACGATGACGACGTCCCGGCCGGGCACCCGGATCTCCGCGTCGTCGAGCACGAAGCGGTCCCGCAGCACATCGAACCCGACTTCGGTGACGGAGGCGTAGACGACCTCGGAGCGGTAGGCGGACCGGCGCTCCTCCTCGGTCTGGGTGCCGGAGATCGCGGCCGACTCGACACCGAGCAGATCGAACAGCGGCCTCATCCAGGCCTCATCGCGCACCGCGAGGTAGTCGTTGACGCTGACGAGGTGCACGCGGCGCCCCTGCAGGGCGTAGCCGGCGGCGGCCATCGCGCCGACGAGGGTCTTGCCCTCACCGGTGAGCATCTGCACGATCGAGCCCTCGAGCAGCCCGATGAGGCCGGTGATCTGCTCGTCGTAGGGGCGCTCGTCAAGGGTGCGCTCGGCGGCCTCGCGGGCCAGCGCGGCGAACTCGGTGAGCTGGGTCCGCCGCTCGCCGGTCTCGAAGATCTCCCCGGCCTTCACGGTGATCTCCGCGTCGCTGAGCTCGGCGTACTCCTCGCCGAGTCGTTCGATCTCCGGACGGCTCCTGCTGAGCCAGCCGATGCGCCTGTCGGCCTGGGCGCCGGGCCGGTTGAGCAGTCGGGCGAAGAATCCCATCGCGCATGTCCTCCACAGGGGTCGGGTGTCGGTCCCAGTGTACGCAGGGGACGAGGTGTCCCCGCGCATCCTCCGGGCGGTCGGGGGCGCGGTCAGGCGCTGTGCCGGGGAGCGGGTCCGCGGCGCGGCTCGAAGGGCCACGAGGGGTCGACGACGGCATTCGGACGGCCGCGCCCGCGCAGGTACTCCTGGAACGAGGCGGCCTGTTCGCGCTTCCACCCGATCTGCGCGGCGTGGAGCGCAGCGGGGGAGTGGGCGGCGATGTCGGGATGGACCGCGGCGATCGCGAGGGCGATCCGGACGGCCGCCTCGGCGTCGGCGAGGGCCTCGTGCGCCTGGGAGAGCTCGACGCCCCAGTTCTGGGACACCGCGGTGAGCGTGCGCGGCCCCCTGCGGAACTGCTGGGCCCGCTTGTCGAGGACGAAGGTGTCGATGACGGGCGGGCAGACTGCGCGCGCGTCAAGTTCGGCACCGGCGCGCTCGGCCTCGTACTGGAGGATCGTGAGGTCGTAGACGACGTTGTGGCCGACGAGCATGCCGCCGGCTCCGCGGATGGCGGCGACCTTCGCGAGGATCTCCGGCACCGCTTCGGCGACCGGCCGACCGTGGGCGCGGACGTGCTCGGGGGTGATGCCGTGGATGCGGACCGAGGCGGCCGGGATCTCCACGCCGGGATCGACGAGCCAGGTCAACCGTTCGACCGGGTCGCCGCCCGCGAATCGGACGAGCGCGGCGCTGACGATGCGCGCGGTGTGCGGATCCGTCCCCGTGGTCTCGAGGTCGAATCCCCACAGGGGGGCCTCGGTCCAGACCTCCCCGGCGGACTGCTCCCCGGTATGGGCGGCGGCCGGGACACCTGCGGGTGGGGCGACGTCTGCCGGCGGGGCACCGAGCGCGGCGAGCAGGCGCTCGGCGCTCTGCGTCAGACCGTGGCGGGCGGCGAGCTCGCGCAGGGCGACGGGATCCGGATCACCGCCAGCGGCCTCGACGAACCCGGCCACCGGGAGATCCTCCCGGCATGTCATCACCGTGTGGTTGGCCTCGACCGCGGCGCGGTGCTCGAGGATCGCCGCGGCGCGACGCGGGGACAGCCCGTGGGCCCGCTCGCCGGCTTCGGCGGCGGCGAAGATCCCCGGCAGGTCGCCGTAGCCGGAGAGCAGGGCGGCCGCGGTCTTCTCCCCGATGCCCGGCACCCCGACGAGCCCGTCGGAGGGGTCGCCGCGCAGCGCGGCGAGCGCCCGGTACTGCGCGCCGTCGACGACGCCGTAGGACCCGGGCAGGTCGGCGATGCGCAGCGTGTCCCAGACGCCGGCCTTCTTGGGCCTCATGACCACGAGATCGCGGCCCGGGGCGAGGAGGGAGAGGAGATCCCGGTCGGAGGACACGATGACGACGGATTCGTGCGCAGCGGCGGCGATCGAGGCGATGACGTCGTCGGCCTCGGTGCCGGGCACCTCGGCCACGGGGATCCCGGCGGCGGCGAGGAGGGCGGTGATGAGGGGGAGCTGGACGGCGAGGTCCGGCGGGGTCTCCGTGCCGGCGGCCTCGTCGGTGACGCGCTGCGCCTTGTACTCCGGGACGACGGCGGTGCGGAACGCCGGTCGCCAGTCCGCGTCCATCGCCGCGACGATGCGGGTGGAGCCGGTGAGCTCGACGAGGGAGGCGAGTGTCTGGGTCATCCCGCGGGCGGCGTTGATCGGCATCCCGGCGGGGTCGCGGAGCGAATCCGGGAGGGCGTGGAACGCCCGGTAGTACAGCGTCGGGGTGTCGAGGACGACGAGCGGTTGAGTCACGGTGTCACCCTACAACGGCCCTCGGACACGGGTCCGGGGGAGCATCGCGCCCCGCCCGCCGTGGCAGAATGACCGGGTGACTTCCAGGACAGTTCTGCATCACGGCGACGTCTACAGCAGCGCCGATCCCTTCGCCACCGCCATCGCCTTCGAGGGCGACACCGTGACCTGGGTGGGGTCCGATGAGGCCGCCGCCGAGCTCGGCGGGAACCAGGTCGACCTCGCCGAGGACTTCGTGACCCCGGGGTTCGTCAGCGCCGGGGTGGACCTCCGGGACGTCGAGGTGTCGCCCGCGGAGCTCCTGGCCGCCGGCATCACCACCGCGCACGTCGTGGGGGAGAGCACGACGGTGGAGAACTTCGCCGCCGCCGCGCCCCCGGGGCTCGACATCGTCGCCTACCCGCTCGGGCGCACCGACGCGACCGGCGCGGTGGGCATCGCCGAGCTCGACCCGCAGCACCTGCCGGAGCACCCGCAGTTCGCGCTCGTCGACTCCCCGGAGCAGCTCCGGACCGCCCTCGAGCTGTTCCAGGATCCCGTGGTGCGCACCCACGCGCAGCGCCACGGCTACCGGCTGCTCGTCGGCTGCCCCGTCCCTGCCTCAGGTGTGGAGAAGCTCGCCGGTCACGGCATCCCGGTCACCCTCGACCCGACCCGCCACGAGCAGCCGCTCGGCACCATGCTCTCCGCCGGAGTGCAGCTGAGCTTCGCCCTCGATCCCGCATCCCCCTGGCGCTCGCTCAGCGCAGCGGTGTACGGCGCGGCCGACGGCATCTCCGCACGCGCCGCATTCAACTGCGCGACCCGGTTCGGGCTGCGTGCGCTCGGTCGGTTCGAGGCCGGCGTGCTCGCCCCCGGCGCGCTGGCGACTGCGGTGCGCTGGGAGGTCGACGGGCTCGCGGTGCAGGTCGCCGACGAGCGGGTGGCGGCGTGGAGCACCGATCCGCGCTCCGGCACCCCGGGGCTGCCCGATCTGACCGATCCGGAATCGCTGCCCCGGCTGCGCACGGTGTGGGTGCGCGGCACCGAGGTGTGACCGCTTAGCCGAGCGGCGCGGCGCGGACATGCGCGACACGCCGGGAGTGCTGAGATTCTTCGACCTGTTTTCTGCTCCCGCAACCCGCTGTTCACCTGGGCGGATAGGCATCGTCCCAGGTCAGAGCGATTTTGCGGAACCCTGCTCGGCGGGTAGGTTCGACTCTGACGCTCCCGTTGCGGGAGCGCGACCCGGTTCCCGCCGGCATTAGAAAACGTGGGCCTCTCGGTTCCACGGTCCGAAGTCGGTGGGGCCGGGTCCATCGATTCACGCCGGAGTGCCTCACCGGCCCGCCCGCCGGTGTCCTCTAGGGTGGGGGAGTGCCTATGAAGACCCTCATCGTCATCCCCACGTACAACGAGCGGGATTCTCTCCCGCACACCATCGAGTCGATCCGCACCTGGGTGCCCGCGGCCGAGATCCTCGTCGTCGACGACGCCTCGCCGGACGGCACGGGGGAGTGGGCGGACGAGGCCGCGGCGGCCGATCCGCGCATCTCCGTGCTCCATCGCACTGCGAAGAACGGCCTCGGTGCCGCGTATGTCGCCGGCTTCACCTGGGCCCTCGAGCGCGACTACGCGGTGATCTGCGAGATGGACGCCGACGGCTCGCACCGCGGCCGCGACCTGCCGCAGCTGCTCGCGGCGATCGAGGGCGGCGCGGATCTCGTGATCGGCTCCCGCTGGATCCCCGGGGGAGCGGTGGTCAACTGGCCGCGCAACCGCCACCTGCTGTCCCGCGGGGCGAACCTCTACGTCAACGCGGCGATGGGTCTCGGGGTCGGTGACGCGACCGCCGGCTTCCGCGCGTACCGGCGGGAGGCACTTGCGGCGATCGCGCTCGACGACATCGAGTCCCAGGGCTACTGCTTCCAGATCGATATGACGAAGCGGGTGGACGAGGCCGGCTTCCGGATCGCCGAGGTGCCGATCACCTTCGTCGAGCGCGAGCTCGGGGAGTCGAAGATGCACGGCGGAATCATCTCCGAGGCGATGACAAACGTCGCCCGCTGGGGCCTCGAGCGCCGCGGGCGTCAGGTCCGGCGCCTGCTCCGTCGCTGACGCGACATCGGGCGGCGGTCGGCGACCACCACTGAATGCGACGATCCCTGAATGCAGCGATCCCGCCGAGTCCTCTCGGCGGGATCGTGCGCTTTCAGGGGGTCAGCTCTGCGGCGGGGCCTCTCCACGCCGCACTGCCAGCCGCTCGTCGAGCAGCACCTGGAGCTCTTCGAAGGAGCGGCGCTCGAGGAGCATGTCCCAGTGGGTGCGGACGTGCTTCTCCGGCTCCGCCTCGGGCTCCTCGCCGCCCACCCGCATGCCGATGCCGTGGGTTCCCGAGTCCCAGGTCGCGGGCACATCGGCCTCGACGGAGAACGGGACGGTGAAGGTGTGCCCGTCCTCGCAGGCGTACTCGACGACCTGACGCGGCGCCGGCTCGACGCCGACGTCCGATTCGAGGCTCCGCGAGCCCAACTGGGTCCCGCGCAGGCTGCGCTCACTCATTCCTGGTCCACCTTCCGGTCGTGCACGATCGAACAATCCAGTCCAACAGTCTACCGGGCGCTTTCATTCCTCAGGAACGAGGATTCCCCGGCGACGGCGGGTCACCCGCAGGCAGGTGATTCCCGAGCACGGCGAGTGCCCGGGCCGGGTGATCGGTGACGATGCCGTCGACCCCGAGCGCGGCGAGCTCGCGCATGTGCGCGGGTTCGTTGACGGTCCAGACGTGGACGAGGAGCCCGGCGGCATGAGCACGGTCGACGAAGCGGCGCGTCACGACGGTGATGCCGGACCGCCGGTGCGGTACCTGGAAGGCATCGAGGTCCGGATCGAAGCGGTGGGCGGCCCGGCGGCCCGCGAGCAGGAACGCGGCGACCTCGGCGGTGCCCGCGGAGCTGCGCACGCCCGGAAGCGCGGCACGCAGCCGGGCGAGCCGTCGGGTGGAGAACGACGCGAGGCGGATCCGGTGGCCGATGTCCATCGCGCGGATCAGGCGCACGGTGGAGGCGGTGGACCGGTCGGCCTTGACGTCGATGTTGAAGGACACGCCCGGGAGCTCCTCGAGCACGTCCGCCAGGCGGGGGAGTCGACCGCCGCCGGTGAGCTCGATCCGATCGAGGGTCCGGGCGTCGAGGTCGCCGAGGCGTTCGGGGCGGCCGGCGAGGCGCGCGAGGTCGGGATCGTGGACGGCGTAGAGGACCCCGTCGCGGGAGGCGTGCACGTCCGTCTCGATCCAGTCGAGCCCGAGGTTCGCGCAGCGTCGGAAGCCCTCGATGGTGTTCTCCGCGGCGTCGTCCCACAGTCCGCCGCGGTGGGCGATCGTCTCCGGTCCGGTCATCGCACCCACAGTAGCCGAGCGTCGACCCGCGGGCCCGCCGGTCCACCGGCGCCCGCCTGAGGATCGCCTGTGTGGGTGCGACGAAGCGCTCCCTGACGTTGACCACGGCGGCCGTGACCGGGGACAATCGGCGTATGAGCGATCATCGTGAACCCGTGGAACCGACCGAAGTGTACGACTCGACCCATCGCAGCGCCTCGGATCGCATCCGGGCCGCGGCGGACCAGGTGATCTCCGGCGGCGTGCGCGCCGCCGATGCCGCACGGCTGCGGGCGGAGTCCGCCCGCAGCGGCGTGCGCGACTTCGCCGAACAGCCCGTCGATCGGGTCCGCTCCTACTCCGAGCGCGCCCGTACGGAGAGCGCTCGGATCGGCGACCGGGCGAAGTCCCAGGCCCACCGCGCCGCCGCCCCCGGTGGACCGGTGGACTGGACCGAGACGAAGATCAACGGCCTCATCGCCGGCATCGGCACGCGCCTCTCCGACGCGGTGCGCACCGGCAAGGTCGACCGCGTGTTCCAGGTCGCGCAGGAGGGTGTCACGAAGGGCGCCGGACAGGCCCGCCGCCTGCTCCGCCGCTGACGGACCCAGCACCACCCGCCGGGCATTCAGTCGGCGGAGACGACGAAGGCCCCGATCATCCGATCGGGGCCTTCGTGCGTGCGGTCACTCGCCGCTGTCGATGTCCGGGGTGCGGCTGCCGAGCTGGCTGTCCATGCGGAGCAGTCCGGAGCCGTCGTCGCCGACGATGGTGAGGCGCCCGACGATCTCGCCGACGCTCGCCTCCTCCTCGAGCTGCTCGTCGACGAACCAGTTGAGCAGCGGCAGGATGTCGATGTCGCCCTCGGCCTGGGCGGTGCGGTAGAGCTCACGGATCGCCTCGGAGACCTTCTCCTCGTGGGCGAGAGCGGCCTCGAAGAGCTGCACCGGCGTGCGGCCGGAGAAGCTCGGCGCCTCGATGGTGCCGATCTGCGGGGCGGATCCGCGGTCGAGGGAGTGGGAGATGAACTTGGCAGCGTGGACCTGCTCCTCCTCGGCCTGGGCGCGCATCCACGAGCTCATGCCGGTGAGATCCTGGTTGTCGAGCTCGATGGCGAGCTGGAGGTAGACGATCGACGCGGTGAGCTCGAGGGTGACCTGGTCGCTGAGGGCGCGGGCCATGGTGTCGGACAGACGCATGGAGGCTTCCTTTCGGGTCCGGAACGGTGGAGCATGACGCGAGTCACGCTGTGCTCACATCGTAGTCCTGCAAGGGGAGCGCGGCATGTGTGGATAGGCTGACCTCAGCCTGGGGCCCGGATGAGCAGGCGTTGCGGGCTCCCGTTGCCATAGAAGATGTCGGAACTTCTCCGTCAGATGAGTCGGAACGTCACCCCGCACAGTTCACTATGGCGGTCACTGCGTGCGTACCGTGTCGACGACGATCGCCAGGGCGAGCAAGAGGTAGACAGCCCCGGCGAACTGGTGAAGATGGCGGCTGGCACGTCGATTCTGTGCGAAGCGGGCGGCGAAAGCGCCCGCCAGGAGGCCGATTGCCCCGTACAGCAGAACCTCGGTGGCGACGTTGACCGCGCCCAACATCGCGAGCTGCAGTTCTGGGCTCTCCGCTCTGCCGATGAACTGGGGGAGGACGGCGACGAAGAACAGGATGAGCTTGGGGTTGGTCAGGCTGATGATCACGCCCCGCACGTACCACCGGCCGGCGCGCACCTGATCGATGTCGGTGCTCCCTCGACGCGCGTCGCGCAGGCTCGTCCAGGCCATCCACACCAGAAAGGCCGCCCCGCCCAGTCGCACGGCGTCCAGGACTGCAGGGTTGGCCTGCATGAGCCTGGCCAACCCGAGGACCACCGCGGCGGCGTAGACGCTCATCCCGGTTCCGATCCCGAGGATGGCGCGGGCGGCTGCCCGCCGGCCCCCTTGCAGGCCCACGGCGATCATGTAGGTCATGTCCGGCCCGGGTGGTGCCAAGAAGGCTAGGATCACCCCGACGAAGGCGGGGAGGACCAGCAGGTCAACCACGGGCTTGCCCGTCTATCAGGATGGCCCAGGTGGCAATCGATGCGGGGGACCAGACCGTTGGCAGCCGGGTTGCCGTGAGGTGCGAGCGACAGAAGGCGGGCAGGGGCATGTTCACTCCGCTCGATAGGAACCGTCATGGGTAGTTCTAACAGCCGGTCGCCGTCCGTGCAACCAGCAATGTCGGTTCCGAATTGGTAGACTCGCAGTCATGTCGGCGACCAGATACCCGCCGTTCCGCCCGGGAACGGAACTGGCGATGTGCTTCACCGGAACACTCACCGAGCGTCACGGGGACCGCGTGGAACGCATTCCCGTGCCGTCGCGCCTTGCAGACTGGTTCATCGCCAACGGTCTTGACGTGGTGGCCTGCAGTGAGGCCGATCTTGACCGTGCTCGCGAGCTGCGCGAGGCCGTCCACGTATGCGGCACAGCGGCGGCACGGGGTGAGCCGCTTCCGCCTGAGGCTCGCGAGGTCATCAACATGGCCAGCATCAACGGGTCCGCTTCAGCTCTCCTCACTACGGAGGGTGGCCTTGGTTGGCAGTTGGGACCCGGGGGCCCAGTGGCCGGCGCCCTGGGGGTCGTAGCGCTGAGCGCGATCGGCATCATCTCCGGAGCGCGCGACGGCAGGCTCGCACTCTGCGCATCCCCGACGTGCCGGGCGGCCTTCTTCGACACCAGCCGCAGCCGGACCCGAAAATGGTGCGACATGAACACCTGCGGCAACCGCGAGAAGAAGGCACGTTTTCTGGCCAACAGGCGAAGCGCCGGCGGTTCGTCCCGCGACACGTGATCGGCAGGATCCTCCCGGGTTGAAATGATGGGATGGTGAGCTCGACCGGTCCGGGGCCCACCCCGCGGGTGCGGTTCAATGAGTCGACCTCGGGTGGTCGTTCGGGCCGTTGTGCTCGCTCCGGTGATCTCCTCGGCCCGCTCGGCGAGCATGTTCGCGTCGTTGATCCCCGTGGACACGGCCCGATTCGCGGAGCAGAGGCATCGGCCGATCTCGCAGGTGGCGTGGGCGCTGGAGTTCAACGAACGCCGGGACGGCGTTGCTCTCCCGCAAAGCCGATAATATACATTATGTTAACTCATGACGAAGAAGCGCGGGAAGAGGCGCAGACGTACCCTTCCCGGTTCCGTACGTCTGCGCCGGCCCCGCTCCCCGTTCAGCTGAACTGCGAGAAGTCGGGCTTGCGCTTCTCCGCGAAGGCGGTGAACGCCTCCTTGGCCTCCGGGCTCGTCAGACGTGCGGCGAACTCCTCACCCTCGACGCGCATGTGCTCGGTGATCGCCGTAGTGTCGCGCATGAGCTGCTTCGTCGCGCGGACCGCGCCGAGCGGCAGCTGTGCGATCCGGGCGGCGACGGCCTCGATCGTGGGCACGAGCTCGGCGGCGGGAACCGCCGTCGTGGCGAGTCCCCAGTCCACGGCCACGTCGCCCCTCACGGTCTCCCCCAGCGCGAGCATGCTGAATGCGCGCAGGTGGCCGATCCGGGCCGGCAGGAGCATGCTCGAGGCGGCCTCCGGGACCAGGCCCAGGCTGACGAACGGCGTCGAGAGCTTCGCGTCCTCGGCGATGGCGACGTAGTCGCAGTGGAGCAGCATCGTCGTCCCCACGCCGACCGCCCGGCCCTGGACGGCGGCGAGCAGCGGCTTGGGGAACTCCGCGATCGCGTGGACGAACCGGCGCACGTGGCGTGGTCCGCTGTCCGGCGTGCTCGCGGCGAACTCGCCGACGTCGTTGCCCGCGGTGAACATGTCCCCCTCACCCCGGATGACGACGACGCGGACCGCAGGATCGTCCTGGGCCGCCTCGAGAGCGTCCGCAAGGATTCCGTACATCTCGTTCGTCAGCGCGTTCTTCTTCTCGGCGCGGTCCATGACGAGCGTGAGGACGCCGTCGGATCGCTCCGTTCGGATGCTGCTGTGCTGCGTGCTGTCATTCATCGTTCTTCTCTCCTGGTGAGAATCGGGTGGTCACGGTTTCCAGCCAGCGCTCGACGAGGGCGAGCTCGCTCGCGTCGAAGCCCTCGCACAGCCGGTTGTTGATGGTGCGGGCGGTGCGGACCGCCTCGGCCCGGGCGGCCTGACCCTCCGCGGTGAGGGCGATCGTCGCGGCGCGCCCGTCGTGCGGGTCGGGACGGCGTTCGACAAGTCCGTCCCGGCTCATCCGGTCGAGCAGACCGGACAGCGCGGAGGGGCTGAGCCGCAGCTGCGCGCGGAGCTCTTTCGTCGGTCGCCCCGAATCGTCGTCCCCGACGGCGAAGAGGATGCCGGCCCGGGCGGAGTTCTGCTTCCCCGCGTCGTCGTGGAGGGCGGCCTGGAGCGAGCGTTGCGCGAGGTTGAGCAGATAGATGAAACGGGGCTTCCACTCAGGGGCGGGCGCGGATCCCGCGAATTCATTTCGCATACGAACAATACTAGGTCACATACGAAGCATCTGTCGAGCGTCGGGTCCATCATTCCGTCACCGCTGTGACGCGAGCACAGTGGTGCACGGTCATGGGCGGTGAGCCCGCACCTCCCGCCGCCTGACTGCAGGCCGAGGTCGGGCCGCCTCTCCCCCAGTCCCTCGAGGACCTCGGCCTGCGGGTGGTGCACAGCGCGTGAATGACAGAGCCCGCCCGTCCGGAGCGGGCACTGGAAGGTTCGGATCCGATCAGCGGTCGGTCGAGCGACGCGAGGACTTCTGGTCGGCCGTCGGCAGTACGACGATCGCGAGCAGGGGCAGCACCAGCATCCCGCCGATGATGGCCATCGAGAGCAGCACATCGATCATGTCTTTCACCTCCCACCGAGTCGTCGTGGACAATCCTAACCCGAGGTCAGGACTGCTCCGCACCCGCGTCCGGGCGCGTCGGCACCGCACATCCGTCCGGCCCGCACGCGGCGGCATCGGGCTCCCCCAGCGGCGTCAGTCCGACCTGCGGATGCACCTCCGCCCACACCTGCTCGAGTGCCTGGGTGAAGACCTCGGCCGGCTGAGCGCCGGACACCCCGTACTTCTGCTCGAAGACGAAGAACGGCACCCCGGAAACGCCGATCTGCTGGGCCGCGGCGAGGTCGGCCTGCACCGCGCGCATCACCGTGGGGTCGGTGAGTCCGGCGCGCACCGCGCCGGCGTCGAGGCGCTGCGCCGCCCCGATCCGCACGAGCACGTCCGCATCCGCGATGACCTCGCCGTCGCGGAAGTGCGCGTCGAACAGCGCGTCCTCCACTGCCCCGACGTCCGCACCCGTGGCCTCCGCATATTTGAGCAGCGCGTGCGCGGCGAGCGAGGACGAGGGCACCACGGAATCGAAGTCGAAGTCGAGCCCCTCCCCCGCACCGGCCTGCGCGATCTGCTGCGTCATCGCCTCGACCTGGGCGCGCGGCATGCCCTTGCGCTCGATGAGGTATTCGACCTCGGTACCGTCGTAGCGCACCGGCAGGTCCGGATCGAGGATGAAGGCGTGCCACGCGACCTCGACCTCGTCGCGGTGCGCGAACCGCGCCAGCGCCGATTCGAAGCGGGCCTTGCCGATCCGGCACCACGGGCAGGCGATGTCGGACCAGATGTCGATGCGGATGGTCATGGCGAGGCTCCTCGGGACGGAGGGTCGATGGGCGGTGGAGGAACGGACGGCTGCGGCGGTGGCGGCCGCCCCGGTCCTGCGGGTCCCGGCGAGTCGGACCGGGTGGGCACGGCACCGGCCGGGTGGAGTCCTGCGGGATCGTCCCGCCGGTACGTCAGGCGCCGGAGCAGCGCCTCGGCCGGCCCCCGCCGGCCGCGGGATTCGAGCACTCCGGCGATGACGAGCGAGAGCACCCAGACCGCGACCGCCAGTGCGTAGGCCCCTGCGGTGCCCATCCACTCCCCCATGCCGAATCCCCAGGCCGCCAGCAGCGGAGCGAAGATCAGCGACTGGAGCAGATAGAAGCTCAGCGAGCGCTTGCCGACAGCCGCGACCGCGCGCAGCGGCGACCCGACGCGGGAGCGCAGTCGCAGCGCGAGCAGACCGAACAGCGCGGCGTAGCCGACCCCGCCGGCCATGCCGGTGAGGGTGACGAGCCCCATGGTGCCCCACCACGCTGCGTCCGCCAGCGGCAGGAGGCCGAGGTACGACAGTGCCTGGGGCGCAGCGCCGAGGACTCCGATGAGGATTCCCCACAGCGCGGTGCGGCCGAGCAGACGACGGTGGCGCTCCGGGTCCTCGAGGAAGCGGTGGCGGGCGGCGAGCCACCCGAGGAGGATGCAGGCGGGCACCACGAGGCCGAGGAGCTGCCCGAACAGGCCGAGGGCGAAGAACAGCACCCGGGCACCCACCGAGATGAGGTAGTTCCCGTCCCCGCTGAGCATGCCGCGCTGGCTGCCGACGGTGAAGCCGGTATCGCCCGCAAGCTCCTCGGCGGACATGCCGGTGGCCTGCGGAAGCACCCACGAGACCATCACCGCGCCGATCAGGCTGAAGAGCGCACTGACGGCGAGTATCGCGACGACCACCCAGACGAGGATCTTCAGGGTCCGGTCGGTGCGGCGGAAGAACAGCGCGGCGAGGATGAGGCCGGCGAGTCCGTAGGCGCCGAGGATGTCACCGGCGAACAGGAGTGCGGCGTGGGCGAACCCGAAGGCGATCATCCACCAGTGGCGCCGTGCGAGCATCCGCCGGACCACCGGCTCGGGGATCCCGCGCGCCGCGCGCGAGGTCGCGAACTGCACCATCCCGTAGCCGAACAGGAAGGCGAACATCGGATAGACGCGGGCGTCGACGAAGAGGATCGCGAGTGTGGAGAGCGCCCGGTCGAGCACGGTGCCGTCGGTCGGGTGCACGACTGCGGGGTGTTCGTCGCCGCCGTAGAGGAACCACGACACATTGGCGATCGCGATGAACAGGAGCATGACCCCGCGGGCGAGGTCGGGGGCGAGAGCGCGCGCACCCGGTCCGCGGTGCGGCGTGTGCGGCGCGGGACCGGCCGCAGGAGCCAGGCCGGCCGGGCCCCGGCGGGGTTCGGGGGTGTGCATGCGATCGATGCCTTCGGTCGGGGATCGCCGGACGGGGCGGGTGCCGTCGGCAGGGCACTTCGCAGTCTATCGGGAGCCGCGGACTCAGCCGAGGAGCCGGAACCCGAGGCCGAGGACGAGCGGCAGGGTGACCATCGACAGGAGCGTCTGCACGGCGATGAGGGCGGCCATGAGCCGGGCGTTCCCGCCGAGCTGCCGGGCCATGACGAAAGCGCTCGGCGCGGTCGCGATCGCCTGGAACACGAGGCCCACCCGGGCCGCCTCGCCGGTGACGCCGAAGGCGAGCAGCGCGGCGACGGTCACCGCCGGCAGGACGAGGAGCTTGACCGCGGCGGCGACGACCAGGCCGACCCCGTGCTCACCGATCGAGATCGCACGCATCCCCGCGCCGACGCACAGCAGGCCGACCGGAAGTGCCGCGGCCGACAGCGGGTCGAGCACCTCGAGGGCGAGCCCGGGCAGCTCGACGGGGAGCAGGTTGATGACGATCCCGAGCGCGCAGCCGAGCACGAGCGGATTGAGGACCACCGTGCGCAGGAGCGAGAGCCACGAGTGCTTGTCGACGAGGAAGAGCTCGAAGGCGAGCGAGGACAGGACGTTGACGAGGGGGACGAGGATCGCGCCGATGATCGCCGCGAGCGCGAGCCCGGTGTCGGCGAACAGCGCCGCGGACAGGGACAGGCCGATGTACGTGTTGAAGCGGATGCCGCCCTGGAACACCGAGGTGAACGCCGGGGCGTCGGCCGCGACGAGCCGGTGGACCAGGCACAGGACGCCCGCCACGCCGAGCGTCGGCAGCACGAGGCCGAGTGCGAGCGGGCCGAGGTCGAAGGCGGCGATGTCGACGGTGGCGACGTTGCGGAACAGCAGGGTCGGCAGGAGGACGAAGTAGGCGAGCTTCTCCGCGCCCGCCCAGAAGTCCGCGGAGGAGAACAGCGGGGTGCGCCGCAATCCGAAGCCCAGGGCGATGAGAGCCGCCACCGGCACGAGCGCGGTGACGATGTCGGCGAATCCCATGGACCTCACTCTAGGAGATCGGTCGCGCTGCAGAACCGGCGGGCGCAGAGATGGCGGTTCGCGGGAATGATCTCGGACTTGAGTGTGTTCGACTCAATGTAAGGCTTCACCGCACATCTGAAAGGACATGCACATGGCCACCAAGTTCGATCCGATCCGCGACCTCGACCGCTTCTTCTCCGAGGTCACCCGCACCCCCAACACCGCCGCGCTGCCGATGGACCTCTACCGTGAGGGCGAGGTGTTCGTCGCCCGCATCGACATGCCCGGCGTCGACCCGGCGAGCATCGATGTCGACGTGCAGGACCGCACGCTGACCGTGCGCGCCGAGCGCACCGCGAACACGAGCACCCAGGACATCAAGTGGCTCACCCGTGAACGCCCCACCGGGACCTTCGCCCGTCAGCTCACCCTGGGCAACCGGATCGCTCTCGACCAGATCTCGGCGGACTACACCGACGGTGTGCTCCTGCTGACGATCCCGGTCGCAGAGGAGGCGCGGCCGCGCAAGATCTCGGTCGCCCACAACCAGGGCACCGACCGCAGCACCACGGTGACCACGGACCTGGGCACCTCGACCGGCACCGACTCCGGCACCTCGGGCACCGACACCTCGGTCTGAGGATCACCGGGGGCGTCCCGCGCCCCGGTGACGGCGGAACCGGCCGGGACATCGCATCACGCGATGTCCCGGCCGGTTCTTCCATGTCCGGGCGCCGGCCGGCACCTCACTCCATCGAGAGCACGATCTTGCCGAAGCGGAGGTTCGAGTCGAGCTGGGAGTGCGCCTCGGCGACCTCGTCGAGCGGGTAGACGGAGTCGATGACGGGATCGATATCCCCGTCGGACACCATCTCGAGGAACCCGGCGAAGTCCCGCGGGGACCCCATCGCGGTGCCGAGGATCCGCTTGTGCTGGAGGTAGAGGGTGCGGATGTCGAAGTCGGAGACGATGCCGCTGTCGCCGGTCCCGCCCATCGACAGCACCGCTCCCCCGCGCCGCAGCAGCAGCACGGACTCCTGGAGCGTCGATCCCACCGAGTCGAGGACGAGGTCGGCCTCTCCGATCTCGTCGCGCAGCCGCAGCTCCCAGTCCGGGACGGTGTAGTCGACGCCGACCGCAGCGCCCATCTCCTCGGCGAGCCGGAGCTTGTCCTCGCTCGAGGACGTCACCGCGACGCGCGCGCCGGCCTTGACGGCGAGCTGGAGGGCGATGAGCGACACGCCCGAGCCGGCGCCGAGGATGACGAGGGTCTGGCCGCGCCGCAGCCGCCCGACGGTGAACAGCGCCCGGTAGGAGGTGAGGCCGGACAGCGACAGCGCGCCGGCCTCCGCCCAGGCGAGGTGGCGCGGCTTGGGGAACAGGCAGGCCTCGTCGACCGCGATGAGCTCCGCGTAGGTGCCGCCGTCGGGTCCGCCGCCGAGCACCGCGAAGTCCGGTCCGGGGCAGGCGTCGTCGTCGCCCCAGCGCAGGGACGGCAGGATGATGACCTCCTCCCCCGTGTCACGGCGGATGCCGGCGCCGTCGGAGCCGAGGATCACCGGCAGGTGCGGTCGGTAGCCGGGGCCGATCCCGCCACGGATGAGCGCGTCGCGGCGGTTGATGCCCGCGGTCCGCAGCTCGACGAGGACCTGGCCGGCCTTCGGTTCCGGGTCCGGGATCCCGGTGCATCCGAGGACCTCCGGGCCGCCGTGCTCTGTCAGCAGGACTCCGCGCATTCTCGTGTCTCCTCCTCAGTCGATTCCGTTCCTCATCCTCCCACGGATGGTTCTGCCCTCATGCAGATCCGGCGTCGGTGAGACGCTGTGCGCGATAGCTGAGACAGAGGTACGGGAGGTCGAGGCGGGACCCGGGTGCCACCGGGTGCTCCTCGGCGAAGTAGCCGCGGAGGTTGGCCTCGACGCGCTCGCGGATGTGCTGCGGCGAGCGCAGCCAGTAGGAGCGGGTGGCGGCGAGGTCGACGATGTCGTCGACGCCCACCGGGGTGGTGAACTCGTCGAGGCGCGCCTCGACGGGGCCGAACCCCGGTCCGAGCTCAGGGCGCCAGTGCGGGCGGTAGACGTCGCCGGCGTGCATGATGCGGCTCAGCCGCAGCACCCAGTCGACGCGCACATCGAGCTGGTTGAGCATGATCCACAGCACTCCGCCCGGGCGGAGCACGCGGGCGATCTCCGCGGCTGAGCGCTCCGGGTCGAGCCAGTGCCAGGCCTGGGCGACGGTGACGAGGCCGACGCTGCCGTCGGCCAGCGGGATCGACTCCCCAGTGCCGAGGATCCCGCGGGCCGGATTGCGGACGAGCGCCTGCCCGTCGGGGTCGACGGCGATGACCTCGAGGCCGCGCTCGAGCAGCGGGCGCGTGAGCTTTCCGGTGCCGGCGCCGAGGTCGAGCACCGCTCCCCCGTCCGCCGCGATCGCATCGACGAGCGCGTCCGGGTAGCCGGGACGCACCGCGTCGTAGACGTCCGCGGCCGTGCCGAAGCACCTGCCGTGCGCCTCGCGGCCGGCGGCAGGCATGCGCGGGCCGGCCAATCAGACCTGCTCCGCGAGGAGGAACTCCGCTCCGGTGTCGGCGCACACGTGCTGCAGCTGACCGACGAGGGTGTCGGCCAGCGGGATCCCGTGGGCGGATCGCTCGGCGCGGATCCTGGTCTCGGGGTCGCCGGCGACCTGCACGGGATGCGCCGGGTCGACGGGCTCGAGCCCGCGCAGGGTGTCGCGCAGCTCCTTCGCGTAGTCGGCGGCCACGCCCGGGTTGATGAGCTCGGTGTCGATCGCGAGGAAGAAGTAGCCGACGTCGTGGAACCCGGCCTTGCTGCCGGGCTGGTCGGCGCCCGGGATCGCGGCGGACAGGAGCTGGATCATCGTGGCCAGCGCGTAGCCCTTGTGGCCGCCGGACAGGGTGCCGCGCCCGCCGATCGGCACGAGGCCGTGGCGGTCGTCGTGGCTGCACAGACCGGCGTACGCGGCCCCGGCGTCGGTCTCGACCTCGCCTGCGTCGTCGACGACCCACTCCGCGGGCAGCGGCTCGCCCTTGAGCCCGTAGACCTTGACCTTGTTGAGGGGGACGACGGAGGAGGCCATGTCGATGACGATCGGCTCCTCCCCGGTGACGGGGGCGGCGAAGGCGAGCGGATTCGTGCCCATGAGCGGGTGGCGGGAGCCGGTGGGGGTCTGCAGGGCCTCCCGGGTCGAGCACAGGGCCATGCCCATGAGCCCCTCCTCGGCGGCCATCCGCGCGTAGTAGCCGGCGGCGCCGAAGTGGTTGGCGTTGCCCACCGAGCCGAGCCCGATGCCCATCTCCTTGGCCTTCGCGATCGCCTCGCGCATGCCGAGGTGCGCCGCGGTGTGGCCGAACCCCCGGTGCCCATCGATGAGGCTGAAGGCCCCGGCGCTGCGGGTCACCTCGGGCACGGCGTCCGGGTCGGTGGTGCCGGCGGCGATCTCACGGTGGTAGATCGGCAGCATCGAGATGCCGTGGGAGTCGACCCCGGAGAGGTCGGTGGCGAACATGACGTCGGTGCACACGGTGCGGGTGGCGTCGTCGACGCCGAAGCCGGCCATGATGGCATCGATCTGGGAACGGGTCGAGTCCGGTGTGTATCGTTTCATGTGCCCATCATGGCACCCGCGCGGCGTCCACGATGTACTCGACGAGCACTCCGCGGTGGTCCGATCCCGGGATGTCGAGGATCCAGCCGCGGTGTGCGGTGAAGCGCTGCGGATCGAACAGCTGGTGGTCGATCGCGGCGCCGAGCCCGCGCGGCCACTCCCGGTCGCCGACGGTCTGCGGCCAGGTGCCCACGGCCCCCATGCCGAGTGCGGTGGCCGCATCGGTGCAATCGGTGTGTCCGGTCAGGGTCCGGTGGTCCGGGGTGGCGTTGAAGTCCCCGACGACGAGGGTGCCGGCCCCGGTCGTGCAGAGCTTCGCTGATTCCGACACCGAGCGCCACCAGTTGAACTGGCGGATACTGCGGTCGATCGGCGCATAGGTGTGGACCGCGTAGATGTCCCCCACATTCGTGCGCGCACCGACCGCGGCGAAGGGCAGCGGTCCTCCATCGATCTCCTCCGGCTCGAGCGCCGGGTTGACGAGGAGGATCGTCGCCGCGGTGTCGACCCCGGAGCGGATCGACACCGCCGCCACCTCATACTCCGCTGACAGTCCGGTGCGCTCGAGGACCGCTTCGACGATGGCCGGTGAGGTCTCCTGGAGGGCGATGACGTCGGCCTGCGCGGCGGCCGCTTCCCGGAGCAGATCCTCGTAGCCCGCGTTGCCGATGAGGACGTTCGCGGTGAGCACGGTGAGCCGGGACCCCGGAGCCGACCCAGGGGCCGCCGCCGGGGCAGACGGCTGGGTCTCCGCCGCGGGCACGCCCGGGTCGGAATATCCCCGGCCGAGCAGGATCCCGCCGCTGGCGAGCACGAGGACGGCGCCGAACCCGAGGAACCCGGTGAGGAACGGCCGCGACCGGCGGGAGAGCAGGCCGCCTGCGGCAACGAGGAGGATCCCGAGCGCGGCGAGCGTGACGAGGCCGCGCAGGGCACTGAGGTGCACCGCGCCGCTGAGGGTGCGCAGCCCGAGCGCGTCGGGGAACAGGGCGACGAGGCCGAGCCCGGCGGCGAGCAGCGCACCGAGCAGGACCGGGCGGAGGCGGGTCTCGGGGTCAGGGGTCACCGCACTAGGATATGTGCGGAAGGCCTCATCGACCCCGGGAAGGGCGGCTTCGCATGGCACTGGAAGATCTCTCGCAGGCGGACCTCGAGCAGGAGCTCGCGGCCGCGACCGAGGCGTACGGCGACTTCGCCGCCCGCGGGCTCGACCTCGACATCACCCGCGGCAAGCCCGGCACCGACCAGCTCGACCTGTCCGCGGGCCTGCTCACCGCGGTCGCCGGGGACGACATCCGCTCCCGCGACGGCGTCGACGTCCGCAACTACGGCGGGCTCGAGGGCCTCCCGGAGCTCCGCGAGATGTTCGGCGAGCTCTACGGCGTCCCCGCCGATCAGCTGCTCGCGCAGGGCAACTCCTCCCTCACTCTCATGCACCAGGCGCTGAGCTTCGCGCTGCTCGCCGGCACGGTCGACGGCGACGCGCCGTGGGTCGGGCAGCCGCGCCGGATCATCTGCCCCGTGCCCGGGTACGACCGCCACTTCACGCTCGCCGAGGCGCTCGGCTTCGAGCTCGTCACCGTCCCCCTCGACGACGAGGGCCCGGTGCTGTCCGCGGTCGAGGAGCTCGTCGCCACCGATCCCACGATCAAGGGCATGTGGGTCGTCCCGATGTACTCGAACCCGACCGGCATCTCGATGAGCGAGGAGCGCACCCGCGCCCTGCTCGCGATGCCGACCGCGGCCCCGGACTTCAAGCTCCTGTGGGACAACGCCTACGGCATCCACCACCTCCGCGAGCCCCACGCCCCGATGCTCGACGTGCTCGGTCTCGCCGCGGATGCCGGACACCCCGACCGGGTGTGGGTGTTCGCCTCGACCTCGAAGATCACCCATCCGGGTGCCGGGGTCGCCTTCTACGGTGGCTCGGAGGCGAACATCGGCTGGTTCACCGGCCACCTCGGCGCCGCGTCGATCGGCCCGGACAAGATCAACCAGCTGCGCCACGCCCGGTTCTTCGGCGATGCCGCCGGGGTGCGCCGGCACATGTCCGAGCACGCCGCGCTCATCGGCCCGAAGTTCGCCGCGGTCATCGAGAAGCTCGAGGCCGGCCTCGCCGGCACCGGGGCGGCGCGATGGACGGACCCGGACGGCGGCTACTTCATCACGCTCTCCGTGCTCCCCGGAACCGCCGACCGGGTGGTCAAGCTCGCCGGTGAGGCCGGTGTCAAGCTCACCCCGGCGGGTGCGACGCACCCCTACGGCCTCGACCCCGACGACGCGGTGATCCGGATCGCCCCGACGATGCCGAGCCTCGCCGATGTCACCGCCGCCACCGAGGGTCTCGCGGTGTGCGTGCGACTCGCCGCCTGCGAGAAGCTCCTCGCCCAGGACTGAGATCCCGCCGGCACGGGCGCCCACCCGCCGGCAGGAATGCGAAGGCCCCCACCGGGTTCCCGGTGGGGGCCTTCGCGTCTCCGGCCGAGGGCCGGCCGTGACGGCTCAGCGGTAGTCGTCGTAGAAGCCCTGACCGGACTTCACGCCGAGCAGGCCGGCGTCGACCATGCGGCTCAGCAGCAGCGGCGGCTTGTTCGCCGGGTCCCCGGTCTCCTCGTAGATGCTCTGTCCGACGTAGAAGCAGGTGTCCAGGCCCACCCGGTCGGCGAGCCGGATCGGGCCCATCGGGTGGGCGCAGCCGTTGATCATCCCGGTGTCGATGTCCTCCTTCGTCGCGTGCCCGGCCTCGAGCATGCGGATGGCGGAGAACAGGAACGGGATGAGCAGCGCGTTGACGATGAACCCGGGGCGGTCGTCGGAGCGGATGGTGACCTTGCCGAGCACCTCGGTGGTGAAGGCGTCGAGCTCGTCGGCCATCGCCGGGTCGGTCAGCAGCGAGGAGATGATCTCGACGAGCGGCTGCACCGGTGCGGGGTTGAAGAAGTGCATGCCGATGACGCGCTCGGGGCGGGAGGTCGCCTGGGCGAACCGCACGATCGGCATCGACGAGGTGTTCGACGCGAGGATCGCCTGCGGGTCGGTGACGATCGAGTCGAGCTCGGCGAAGATCTTCTTCTTGATCCCCTCGTTCTCGCTCGCCGCCTCGATGACGAGCTGCCGGTCGGCCATCGCCGACAGATCCGTGGTGAAGTGGAGGCGGGCGAGAGCGCCGTCGCGGTCCTCGGCGCTCATCTTGCCCCGCTCGACGCCCTTGGCGAAGGACTTCTCCACCCGGGCGCGACCGGCCTCGACGGCGGCGTCGTCGATGTCGCGGACGACGACGTCGAGGCCCTTGCGGGCGAGGATCTCGGCGATGCCGGATCCCATGAGGCCGCAGCCGATCACTCCTGCGCGTTCGATTGTCATATCAACTCCTGTAGTCATGTGCGGTGCTTGCAGTGCGGACGGGCTCGGGTGCTCCGGGCCCGATCGTGCGGGCTCAGAACCAGTCGGACTCCCGGACCGCCTTGAGGGCGGCGCGCCGGTTCTCCGGGCTCAGCCGGTCGAGGTAGACGAGTCCGTCGAGGTGGTCGACCTCGTGCTGGAGCATCTGGGCCATGAGGCCCTCGCCCCGCACGACGACCGGCTGGTTGTCCTGGTCGACGCCGCGGACCACGGCGGTCTCCCAGCGCGGGGTGGGGTACCAGAGCCCGGGCACGGAGAGGCAGCCCTCCCCGATCTCCCGCTTCTCTCCCCCGGTCTCGACGAGCTCCGGATTGACGACGTAGCCGAGCTCGCCCTCGACGTGGTAGGCGAAGACACGGCGGGTCGACCCGATCTGGGTGGCCGCCACGCCTGCCCGCCCCTCCATGCGGGTCGAGTCGAGCAGGTCGCGAACGAGCTCCCTGAGCTTCCGGTCGAACACCGTGACCGGGTCGGTCACGGTCTTGAGGACCGGATCGCCGAAGCGACGGATGGGCCTCTCAGGCATCGACCACGGCCACGAGGTCGCCGCCCTCGAGCTGCTGGACGGCGCCGATCGCGACACGGGAGACGGTGCCGGCGATCGGGGCGGTGATCGCGGCCTCCATCTTCATCGCCTCGATCGTCGCGACGGTGTCGCCGGCCTCGACGGTGTCCCCGGCCGCGACCTGCATGGTCACGACACCGGCGAACGGGCAGGCCACGTGGCCCGGCACCGAGGTGTCGGCGCGCTCGGCGGTGACGACGTCGACGTCGACGGAGCGGTCGCGCACGGAGACGGGGCGCATCTGGCCGTTGAGCGTGCACATCACGGTGCGCATGCCGCGCTCGTCGGCCGGGCCGACGGCCTGGACGCCGACGAGCAGCGCCTTGCCCTTGTCGATGACGACGGCGTGCTCCTCGCCCTCCTGAAGACCGTAGAGGTAGTCGGTGGTCTCGAGGACGGACAGGTCGCCGTAGGTCTCCCGCATCCGGTTGAATTCCTTGGACGGAGCGGCGAACAGGAGCCGGTTGAGGGTCTCCTGGCGCACCCGGCCGGTCTCCCCGAGCAGGTCGGAGTCGTGGTCGGACAGGCTCTCCGCGGGGGCGGTGTACTTGCGGCCCTCGAGCGCCTTGGAGCGGAACGGCTCCGGCCAGCCGCCGGGCGGATCACCGAGGTCGCCGGACAGGAATCCGATGACGGAGTCCGGGATGTCGAAGTGGCGCGGGTTCTCGGCGAACTCCTGCGGGTCGGCGCCCACGGCGACGAGGTGCAGGGCGAGGTCACCGACGACCTTCGACGAGGGCGTGACCTTGACGAGGTGGCCGAGGATCCGGTCCGCGGCCTCGTACATCTTCTCGATCTCCTCGAATTTCTCGCCGAGGCCGAGCGCGACGGCCTGCTGGCGGAGGTTCGAGAGCTGGCCGCCGGGGATCTCGTGGCGGTAGACGCGGCCGGTGGGGCCGGGCAGACCGGATTCGAAGGGCTTGTAGACGTTGCGCACGGCCTCCCAGTACGGCTCGAGGTCGGAGACCGCGGCGAGCGAGAGGCCGGTGTCCCGGTCGGTGTGCTCGAGTGCGGCGACGAGCGCGGACAGCGCGGGCTGGCTCGTGGTGCCGGCCATCGAGGCGCTCGCGGCGTCCACCGCATCGGCTCCCGCGGTGGAGGCGGCGAGCAGCGTGGCGAGCTGACCTCCGGCGGTGTCGTGGGTGTGCACGTGGACCGGGAGGTCGAAGTTCTCCCGCAGCGCGGTCACCAGCGTGGTCGCAGCGGCCGGGCGCAGCAGGCCTGCCATGTCCTTGATCGCGAGCACGTGGGCACCGGCCTCGACGATCTTCTCCGCGAGCCGGAGGTAGTAGTCGAGGGTGTAGAGCTCCTCCGCCGGATCGGTGAGGTCCGAGGTGTAGCACAGCGCGACCTCGGCGACGGTGGTCCCGGTGGCGAGCACGGCGTCGATCGCCGGGCGCATCTGCTCGACGTCGTTGAGGGCGTCGAAGATCCGGAAGATGTCGACGCCGGTGCGCGCGGCCTCCTCGACGAAGGCATCGGTCACCGCGGTGGGGTACGGGGTGTAGCCCACGGTGTTGCGGCCGCGCAGGAGCATCTGCAGGTTGATGTTCGGCATCGCCTCGCGCAGTGCGGCCAGGCGCTCCCACGGATCCTCGGCGAGGAAGCGCAGCGCGACGTCGTAGGTCGCACCGCCCCAGCACTCGACGCTCAGCAGCTCCGGAGTCATCCGGGCGGTGTACGGGGCGACCGCGAGCAGGTCCTTCGAGCGCACGCGGGTGGCGAGCAGCGACTGGTGGGCATCGCGGTAGGTGGTGTCCGTCACGGCGAGGGCGGACTGCTTCCGCAGGTCCGCGGCGAAGGCCGCCGGGCCGAGGTCGAGCAGCCGCTGGCGCTGACCGGCTGGGGCCTCGCCGGAGATGTCGAAGGCGGGCAGCTTGTCCTTGGGCAGCAGCGCCACCGGGGAATCGCCGTGCGGGCGGTTGACCGTGACGTCGGCGAGGAACTCGAGGAGCTTGGAGCCGCGGTCGGCACCGACCTTCGCGGCGAGCAGGTGCGGACGCTCCTCGATGAAGGTCGTGGCGACGTCGCCGCGGATGAACGCCGGGTCGTCGAGCACGGCGCGGAGGAACCCGATGTTCGTCGCCACACCGCGGATCCGGAACTCGGCCAGGGCGCGGCGGGCCCGGTTGACGGCCTGTTCGAAGGTGCGGCCGCGGGTCGTGCACTTGACGAGCATCGAGTCGAAGTGCGCGGAGACCTCGGCGCCGGCGTACACCGTGCCGCCGTCCAGGCGGACTCCCGCGCCGCCGGCGGACCGGTAGGCGGTGATGGTACCGGTGTCCGGACGGAACGAGTTCGCCGGGTCCTCGGTGGTGATGCGGCACTGGAGGGCGGCGCCCTTGACGGTGATGCTGTCCTGGCTGAGCCCGAGGTCGGCGAGCGACTCCCCGGCCGCGATCCGCATCTGGGACTGCACGAGGTCGACGTCGGTGACCTCCTCGGTCACCGTGTGCTCGACCTGGATCCGGGGGTTCATCTCGATGAAGGCGTGCTGGCCGGCCCGGGGCCCTTCGGTCTCGAGGAGGAACTCCACGGTCCCGGCGTTCTGGTAGCCGAGCGCGGTGGCGAACTTGAGCGCGTCGGTGCGCAGGGCCTCGGCGACCGCCGGATCGAGGTGGGGCGCCGGAGCGATCTCGACGACCTTCTGGTGGCGCCGCTGGATCGAGCAGTCGCGCTCGAACAGGTGGATCGCGTTGGAGTCGTTGTCCGCGAGGATCTGCACCTCGATGTGGCGCGGGCGCTGCACGGCCTGCTCGATGAAGACCGTGGGGTCGCCGAAAGCACCCTCTGCCTCGCGCATCGCGGCCTTGAGGGCATCGACGAGCTCGGACTTGCTGCCGACCCGGCGCATGCCGCGCCCGCCGCCGCCGGCGACGGCCTTGACGAACAGCGGGTAGTCCATCGACTCCGCGTCCGCGAGGAGCTCATCGAGATCCGCCGAGGGCCGCGTGGAGGCCAGCGTGGGGATCCCGGCGGAGCGGGCGGCCTCGAGCGCGTGCACCTTGTTGCCGGCCATCTCGAGGACGTCGGCCTTCGGGCCGATGAAGACGATGCCGTTGTCGGCGCAGGCCCGGGCGAGGTCGGGGTTCTCGGAGAGGAAGCCGTAGCCGGGGTACACGGCGTCGGCGCCGCACTCCTTGGCCACGCGGATGACTTCCTCGACATCGAGGTACGCGCGGACCGGGTGCCCCTTCTCCCCGATCGTGTAGGCCTCATCGGCCTTGAGCCGGTGCTCCGAGTTGCGATCTTCGTACGGGAACACGGCGACGGTGGTGGCGCCCAGTTCATAGGCGGCGCGGAAAGCGCGAACCGCGATCTCTCCGCGGTTGGCTACGAGAACCTTTGAGAACATCAGTGTTGCTCGTTTCAGCTCGGCGTCGATGGTGGTCGGCGCGGGGTCCTTTGACAGGCACAACTCTACAGACGCCCGCGGACACGTCACCGGCGGGGCGTGGAAACCCTGGATGCTGCCCCCGCCGGTACGGAGCATCGCCCGCCGCCCGACCCCGTGTCCGTCCCCGCCGATACCCTGGGCGCATGCGTATCCTCCACACCTCCGATTGGCACCTCGGGCGGTCGTTCTTCGGCGTCGACCAGCACGACGTCCACGCCCGGTTCCTCGACTTCCTCGTGGACACGGTCGAAGCCGAGCGCATCGACGTCGTCCTCGTCTCCGGCGACGTCTACGACCGGGCGATCCCGCCGCAGGAATCGCTCGAGCTCTTCGACACCGCGGTGGGCCGTCTGCTCGCCGCCGGTACCCGGGTCGTGGTCTCCAGCGGCAACCACGACTCCTTCATGCGGCTCGGGATGGGTCGAAGGCTCGTCGACACGGTAGGTCTCCACCTGCGGACCCGGCTGTCGGACATCACCTGGCCGGTCCCCCTCTCCCCCGCCGGCGGAGATCCGGAGGCCGTGGTGTACGCGATCCCCTACCTCGAGCCCGCGCTCGTCCATTCCCGGTTCGGCGTCGAGCGGACCCACACCGCCGTGCTCGGTGCTGCGATGGAGAGGATCCGGGAGCACGCGGGAGCCCACCATCCCGGGGTGCCGCTGCTCGTCATGGCCCACGCCTTCGTGTCCGGTGCCGTCGGCAGCGAATCGGAGCGCGACATCGGGATCGGCGGCGTGGGCGTGGTGCCCGCCGCGGTGTTCGCCGGCGCGGACTACGCTGCCCTCGGCCACCTCCACCGCCCGCAGTCGATCACCCCGACCGTGCGCTACTCCGGCTCCCCCGTGCCGCTGTCCTTCACCGAGGCGCTCACCCCCAAGCAGCTCGTCCTCCTCGACATCCGCGACGCCGGGATCGAGCTCAGCGCGGTGCCGGTCCCGGCGTTCTCCCGGATCGAGACCGTGCGCGGCACCTTCGCCGACGTCCTCGCCCGCGCGGCGGAGCACGAGGATGCGCTCGTCGCCGTCGAGCTCACCGACACCGAGCGCGTCGACGGGGCGCTCGGGCGGCTGCGCGCCGTGCTGCCCGGGCTCATCAGGCTCAGCTACGTCAACGCCGCCCAGCCCACCGCACTGGAAGTGCCGGACGCCGCGACGGCGGCCGCCCGCACCGACACCGAGGTGTTCTCCGCCTTCGTCGACGACGTCGCCGGACGCCCCGCGCGGCCCGGGGAGCGCACCCGGTTCGAGACCGCACTCGCCTCCTCGCGGAGGGAGGACGCATGAGACTGCACACGCTGACGCTCTCGGCCTTCGGACCGTTCGCGGAGACCGCGGAGGTCGACTTCGACGCCCTCGCCGGGGACGGCCTCTTCCTCATCCACGGGCCCACCGGCTCGGGGAAGACGACCGTCCTCGATGCCATCGTCTTCGCCCTCTACGGGACCGTGCCGGGGGCCCGCAACGACGCCGGACAGCTGCGCTCCCAGTTCGCCGCTCCGACCACCCCGACGACGGTCGTCCTCGACTTCAGTGCGCGCGGCCGGCGCTATCGGATCGAACGCAGCCCGGCCTACGAACGGCCCAAGCAGCGCGGCTCCGGCACGGTCACGCAGCGACCGGCGGTGTCCCTGCTCCAGTGGGACGGCACCGCGTGGGCCGGACTCGGCCGCACGATGAACGAGGTCCAGGCCCACGTCAATCGGGCACTGCGCCTCAACGCCGAGCAGTTCACCAAGATCGTCCTCCTCCCCCAGGGCGAGTTCGCCGCCTTCCTCCGCGCCGCACCGCAGGAGCGCGAACCCATCCTGCGGCGGCTCTTCGACACCGAGCACTTCACCGCCGTCGAACGGGTCCTCGCCGACTCCGCCCGGGCGGCGCGCACCCGGATGACCGAGGTGTCCGCCGGTCGCACAGCACTCGTCAACCGGGCGCTCGCCGTCCACGGCGAGGACCTCCCCCGCCCTGCGGTCGAGCACCCGGGCGTCGCCGATGTCGACGCCGTGCTCGGGCCGAGCACGGCGATCTGCGCCGAGCGCCGGGACCTCGCCGTGGCCGGCCGGGATCTCAGTAAGGCGGCCTGGGACCGGGCGGCGGAGGCGGCCGGTGCCGCCGCGGAGCGCCTCACCGCCCGCCGGGAGCTCACCCGGCTGCGGAAGCTCGAACAGGACTACGAGGGCGGGGCGGGCGACCGCGACCGGATCCGTGAGCAGCAGGCGCTCGCCCGGGCTGCCGGCGCGGTGCTGCCGCTGCACCGTGAGCTCCGCGCCGCCGAGCGCACGCGGGACACCCGCACAGAATCGGCGCGCGCTGAGCGCCGGCGCCTCGAGGCCGCGCTCGCGACCCTGCCGGAGGTCGACCCCGACACCTCTTGGGAGGAGCTCGCAGAGCTCGGGCGCGGGGTCGCGGAAGCGGCCCGGACGCTCGGCAGAGCACTCGAGCGCGGCGAATCCCTACGCGCTGCAGCTCGGGACTGCGAGGAGGCGATCACCACGCAGTCGGCACGGCTCCGGGAGCACGCCGAGCTCCAGCAGGCGGAGGCCCGTCGGCGCACCGAGACCGCGACCGCACTCGCCGCCGAACCCACCGTGCGCGCCGCACTCGAGAAGGAGCGCGCGAACCTCCGTCGGGCCGCGGAGCAGCTCGAGTCCGCCGAGCTCCGCGACCGCCTGGCCGACCGGCTGGCCGATGCGCGCACCGAGGTCGGATCCCGGCGCACCGATCGGGACCGCGCTCGCACGGATTACGAGGACATCCGTCGCCGCCGCATCACCGGGATCGCCGCGGAGCTCTCCGCCGCACTGGAAGCCGGGGCCGAATGCCCCGTCTGCGGATCGACCGAACACCCGCACCCGGCCGCAGCGGACTCGCATTCCGTCACCCGAGAGGACGAGGAGCGCGCCCATTCCACCTGGGAGTCGCGGCAGGCCGCACTGACCGCGGCTCAGGACCGGAGCACCCGGCTCGAGGAGCAGCACGCCGCTGCGCGGGCCACCGCCGGTGACGGCTCGGTCGACGATGCCTCCCGCGCCAGGGCCGCAGCCGCGCAGCAGGTCGAGGCGCTCGAAACGCAGACCGCCGATCTCGACCGGCTCCGCACGGAGGCCGATCGCCTCGCGACCCGCGCTGATGCGCTCGACGGCGAAGCACAGCGCCTGTCGACGGAGCTCACCCGCCTGCACGCGCGGTCCGAATCCCTCGCCGAGCAGATCGCTGAGCTCGACGAGTCCGAAGCCGCCTCCGCCCGCGAGGTCCTCCGACGCACCGGGCACGCGGTGCCGGAGTCATGGGCGGCCGCGGAGGAAGCCGCAGCGACCGGCACCGCACTCACCGCGGCCGCTCAGGCGGCCGGGCGAGCCAGTGCCGCCGCCGCGGACGCCGCGAGCGAGGTGGCCACGCGGCAGACGGAGTACGACACGGCGCTGCGGGCCTCGCCCTTCACCTCCGAATCGGAGCTCCTCAGCGCCCGCAACCTCGACCCGGATGTGCTCTCCTCCCAGGCGGCGCAGCACCAGGCTCTCCTCACCCGCATCACCGTGATGCGGGAGTCGGCGTGGTTCCCCCCTGCCTCGCGCGACACCGCACCGGAGGAGGAGCTGCTCTCCGCCTGCGCCCGCGCGGAGGACGCGGAGGTGCGGTTCCGGGAGCGGGCCCGCCGGGCCGTCGAATCCCTCGCAGTCGCCGAGGATCGCTGCCGCGATATCACCGGGCTCCGC
This sequence comes from Brevibacterium sp. R8603A2, assembly GCF_023072605.1. Taxonomy (NCBI): domain Bacteria; kingdom Bacillati; phylum Actinomycetota; class Actinomycetes; order Micrococcales; family Brevibacteriaceae; genus Brevibacterium; species Brevibacterium sp. R8603A2. Next base: position 17,659 of record NZ_JALLGN010000004.1, on the reverse strand, counting down.
ACGACGTTCCTCGACGAGGCCGCGGTCGAGGAGGACGAGCTCGGCGAACTCCGGGCAGACGTGGCACTGGCCGGCCTCGTGCAGGCGACGAGCCCGGACAACCTGCGGCGGATCTCGCTGTCGTCCTACGCGCTCGTCGCTCTGTTCGCCGACGTCGCCGCGAACGCCTCGGAGCGGCTGCGGGTGATGAGCCGGGGTCGCTACTCCCTCGTCCACGACGACGTCATCCACCGGCGGGAGAAGCGTGCGGGACTCGGCCTGCAGGTCGTCGACGGCTTCACCCAGGAGCGGCGCGACCCGCGGACGCTGTCGGGCGGGGAGAGCTTCATGGCCGCCCTCGCGCTCGCCCTCGGGCTCGCCGACACCGTGAAGTCGACCGCCGGGGGGATCGAGCTCGATTCGCTGTTCATCGACGAGGGCTTCGGCACCCTCGACCCGGACACCCTCGCCGAGGTCATCGGGATCCTCGAGGAGCTGCGCGAGGGCGGTCGCACCGTCGGGGTGATCTCCCACGTCCAGGGGATGCAGCAGGCGATCCCGAACCAGATCGTGCTCGAGGCGTCCCCCACGGGTTCGCGCATCCGGGTCGAGATCCCCGGCTGAGCGAACCCGGTGCGCGCTCCTGCGTGCGTCGTCATGATCCGGGGTGGGATATCGGCTAACGTTGGACTGTGCTCGTCCTCAGTGTCTCCAGTCTCAAGGGCGGGGTCGGAAAGACCTCCGTCACCCTCGGCCTGGCCTCGGCCGCCTACAGCCGGGGCATCCCGACGTTGGTCGTCGACGTCGATCCGCAGGCCGACGCCTCCACGGGCCTCGACGTCCCGGTGACCACCGAGGTCGACATCGCCGACGTCCTCGCCGCACCGAAGTCGCGGATCCTCGACCGCGCGGTCGTGCCGAGCGGCTGGGTGGGCGACCGCCCCGGCCACATCGATGTCATCCCCGGCTCCCCGCGTGCCGCCGAGTTCGACCGGCCCTCGCTCACGGACCGGTACCTGCGCCGTCTCAAGGACGCGATCGCCAAGGTGTCGAGCGGCTACCGGCTCGTCCTCATCGACTGCCCGCCCTCCCTCAACGGACTCACCCGCGCCGCCTGGACGGCGAGCGACCGCGTCCTCATCGTCACCGAGCCGGGCCTGTTCTCCGTCGCCGCAGCCGACCGCGCGCTGCGCGCCACCGAGGAGCTCCGCCGCCGCAACGCGCAGAGCCTGCAGCCGCTCGGCATCGTCGTCAACCGGGTTCGACCGAACTCACGTGAGCACGCCTACCGCTTCAACGAGCTCAAGGAGATGTTCGGCCCGCTCGTCATCACTCCCCCGCTCCCGGAGCGCACCGTGCTCCAGCAGGCCCAGGGCTCGGCGCGGCCCATCCACTCGTGGCCGGGCCGTCCGGCAGCGGAACTCGCCTCCGCCTTCGACCGGATCCTCGACCGCGCGCTCCGCAGCGAGAAGATGCGCCGGCCCGGCGCCTCGCAGGGCGGGGCCGCGGACACTGCCGCTGGCGACTCCGCGCAGAACGGGCCGTCGCAGGAGAGCCCCGCGAAGGACGATGCCGCGCCGGGATCCGTCGACGCCGCAGGCGTCGCGGAGCAGACGGACGATGCGGCGGCCTCGAAGCCCTCAGCATCCACGACTCCCCCGGAACCCGGGACCGAGAAGGATGGCTCCTCGGCGGCCGACGGGAAGAAGGTCTCCACAGCGACCGAGAGGGACGACGACTCCCCCGCGACCGAACAGGACGCTGCCGGCGAACCCGGGACCGCATCCGCACCGGGGTCCGCATCCGCCACCGCCGCGTCGTCCCCGGCCGGAGTCGACGCGGCGTCTCCCCCGCGCTCCGCAGCCGGTGCTCCGCAGAGCTCGGCCCGGGGTAGCGGGAGCCGGGCGGCCGGCGAGCCGAAGAAGCCCGCCGATCCCCCATCGAGCGCCGCGCGTCCGACCTCCGGCGGCACCGGTGAGCGCCAGGCCGGCGAGCACGAGGAGAGCTTCGAGTCCCGCCGCGCCCGCCGCGCGCGGGAGAAGAAGCGGTTCTGACGCTGCACCGCCGGGCATGATGAAGGGCCGTGATGATGATCATCACGGCCCTTCATCGTCAGCGGGTCCTGCTGCTGGGGCTCTCCTGCCTCAGCTGGACTTGCGTGCGGCGCGCCGGGCGGCGAGCTCGTCGACGATCTCGACCTCGTCCTCAGGACGTTCGCTCGGGAGTTCGCACAGGGTGCCCTCGACCTCGCGCCAGACCCGGCCCACGGCGATGCCGAACACGCCCTGGCCGCCCTGCACGAGGTCGATGACCTGGTCGGCGGAGGTGCATTCGAAGACGCTCGAGCCGTCGCTCATGAGCGTGATCTGCGAGAGGTCGTCGACGCCCCGCTCACGCAGGTGGCCGACGGCCACCCGGATCTGGTTGAGGGACACACCGGTGTCGAGGAGGCGCTTGACGATCTTGAGCACGAGGATGTCGCGGAAGCTGTAGAGGCGCTGCGAGCCGGAGCCGGTCGCGGTGCGGATGCTCGGGACCACCAGATCCGTCCGTGCCCAGTAGTCGAGCTGACGGTAGGTGATGTCGACGACGCGGCAGACGGTGGGACCGCGGTAGCCGGCCTCCTCGTCGAGCACAGGCAGATCGTCGTCGAACAGCAGACCCTGCGCGGCCGGCGGCACTGCTGTGGAACGGGCCTGTTCCTGACTTGAGCGGTTCACACCGACTCCTCCTTCATGTCCCTGGGGGAAGCAGGGCCTGCGAGCACCGGATCGGTTGTCTCCAGTGATTCTACCGCACCGGGCGCTCGCGGACCCAGGGAAAGTTACACCCTTGAACTTATGCGCTGGTGCGGGCGCGGACAACGAAGCACGGGATAACGATTCGGCGTGTCGCCGTTACCGGAGTAATCGAACGCCGAGCGACCGGAATCTCTCCGCGGTGACGGCCGGTGCGCCCGCACCGGGGAGCGACCAGCATTGGCGGGTCGCCGTCACCGCGGAGCAGCCGTCGCAGGCGCCCCACCGGCGGCCTCGCCGCCGACGGATCCGCTCCCGGCGGCGTTCCCGGCGGCGTTCCCGGAGGTCTCCTCGGTCCGGTTCGTCGGCTTGGTCGAGGTCAGCAGCTTCGTCTTCACCGATGAGGCATAGGTGTCGACGTACTCCTGCCCGGACAGGCGCAGGATCTCGTACATGATCTCGTCGGTCACCGAGCGCAGCAGGAACCGGTCACCCTGCATGCCGGCGTACTCGCTGAAGTCGAGCGGCTTGCCGAACACGATCCCCACCCGACGCAGGCGCGGGATGGTCCGTCCCTCGGGCTGCACCTTGTCGGTGCCGATGAGCGCGACGGGCACCACGGGTACGCCGGCCTCCATGACGAGGCGCGCGATCCCGGTCCGCCCGCGGTACAGCCGCCCGTCGGGGCTGCGGGTGCCCTCGGGGTAGATCCCCAGGAGGTCCCCGCGGCGGAGCACCCTGAGCCCGGCGTCGAGCGAGGCCTCCGAGGCCGAGCCCCCGGACCGGTCGATCGGCAACTGGTTGGTGAGCTTGAAGAACCACCGGGTCACCGTGCCCTTGATCCCGCGGCCGACGAAGTAGTCGTTCTTCGCGAGGTAGACGACCGGCCGGGGAACCGCCAGCGGCACGAAGATCGAGTCGATGAAGGACAGGTGGTTGCCCGCGATGATCGCACCGCCGGTCTCCGGGATGTTCTCCAGCCCGCGCACCCACGGCCGGAACAGGGCACGCGCGACCGGCCCGACGACGATGGTCTTGAGCAGCCAGTAGAACACGGTGTCCCTTTCCACACGGGCGGTCGAACGGTCCGAGACTACTACACGGAGGCGTCCTCGGATCCGCTGCGATCGGCACCGCGCCCACCGCACCCACCGCACACTCGCCGCCTCTGGGCTGTGCGTCACCGACGCCCTTCCAGTGAGGAAGCACGGGCTCTCTGCGGCTGCGGCGCGGTGTGGCATTCTGGAACGCATGACGGCACCTCCCGGAAGCACGATCGCAGCCGAGCGCCCGGCCTCCGCGCTGACCTTTGACGCCCCGTCCGAGGTCGGCGTGCTGCTGCTCCACGGCATCACCGGCTCCCCCGCCGCCTGGCGGCCGATCGCCGAGCAGCTCATCGCCGACGGCACCGCGGTGCGTGTTCCGCTGCTGCCGGGACACGGCACCGTCTGGCAGGATCTCAACGCTGCCACCTGGGCCGACTGGCGCACTGCGGCGGCGCGCGAGCTCGCCGACCTCCGCGGGCGCCACTCCGCAGTCGTCGTGGCGGGCCTCTCGATGGGCGGGGCACTCGCCCTCGAACTCGCCGCAGCCGCTCCGGCAGGCGACCGGGAGGGCGCGCTCGGTGAGATCTTCGGCCTCGTCCTCGTCAATCCTGCCCTGCGGGTCGATTCCCCGCTGCGGACCGCGCTCCCCCTCCTTCAGCACCTCGTGCCGAGCGTCGCGGCGATCGGCAACGACATCGAGCTGCCCGACCAGGACGAGGTCGCCTACCCGCGCACCCCGCTGCGCGCCATCGCTTCGATGCAGCGCGGCCAGCGCTCACTGCTGCAGCGCCTGTGGCGGATCACCGTGCCCACGGTCATCTGCCAGTCGGGCACCGACAACGTCGTGGGACCGTGGTCGGCGCGACAGCTGCGCGCCCGGCTCGCCGGGCCGGTGCGCACGGTCTCCCTGCGCCGCAGTCGCCACGTCGCCACACTCGACTACGACGCGTCCCTCGTCCTCACCGAGATCCGCCGCATGCGCGACGCCGCCGCGGACTCCCCGAGGTCTCGGCCATGACCGGCTCCGGCGGCCTCCCGGGATCCTCCGGTGACCCGGATCGCGAACGCCTGCCCGACGCCGAGCGCATCCCGGATGCGGACTGGGAGTCCATGGTGTCCGGGATCGAGGCGCAGTCGGGCTTCGTCCCGGAGATGTCCATCGACGAGATCCGCGAGCGGCTCGAGGAGGACGAGGACTGGGTCCCACCGGCCCCGGAGCGGATCGGCTGGCGCAGTGCGCCCCCGCTCTTCGTGCTCTCCGTCGTCGGGCTCGTCGGCGGGGTCGGCGCTCTCCTCGTCATGGCGATCTTCTTCCGGCCCGTGCCGGGCATCGCGGTGCTCGTGCTCCTCGGCATCAGCATGGCCTCGGGCCTCATGCTCTTCCTCAACCTGCCGGCCGAGCACCGCAGCGATCCCGGCGGCGGGGCGCAGGTCTGATCAGCCGACCCGGCGGATCGCCGGAGCGAAGGGCACGTAGTCGGCCTCCCGGTCGTCCTCCCCCGGCGCCACGACCTGCGGCACGAGGCCGCAGTCGCCGAGCACCGCGAGCGCCTCGACCTCGAGACGATCGAGGCGATCCGGACTCTCGAGGATCCAGTCGGGGCGCACGGCGGGCAGTCGGTCCATCGGATCCGGACCGGAGTGGACGGCGGCGACCAGGCAGTCGGGGTCCGGGCACACGACCGCGCCCGTGCGCTCGTCCGTGCCGTGGCCGGGATCGGTGCATTCGATGATCATGAGGTCCTCCTCGATCGGTGCGCCGCGGCTGCGACGCACGGTGTCAGGTGCACGTTCCAGACCCTAGACGGAGGTGCGGACACGGCCCCGCCGGCGGCCGCCCTGCCCGCATCCCCGACCCCCGTGTCCGTCCCGCGTGGCAGGATGTCAGCCATGTCCATCCACCGCGCCCCGAGGGCTTTCGACCGGGACGAGCGGCCGCGCTCCGGGCAGCTCGACCTCAGCGATCTCGGCACCCCGCTGGAAGAGGTGACCTTCGTCGTCGTCGACCTCGAGACGACCGGCTCGACCGACATCACCGAGATCGGCGCGGTCAAGCTCCGCAGCGGCGAGGTGCTCGGCGAGTTCTCCACCCTGGTCCGGCCGCGCACGAGCACGATCTCCCCGTTCGTCGAACGACTGACCGGGATCACCAACGGCATGGTCGCCGGCGCCCCGGAACTCGATTCGGTGCTCCCCGCGTTCCTCGAGTTCGCGCGGGGATCCGTCCTCGTCGCCCACAACGCAGGCTTCGACATCGGCTACCTCAAGGCCGCCTGCAGCTCGCTCGACTACGCCTGGCCGGACCCGCCCGTGCTCGACACCGTCAAGCTCGCCCGCCAGGTCGTGCCCCGCGGAGAGGTCGTCAACCACAAGCTCGGCACACTCGCCGCGCATTTCGGCACCGCGGTGGCCCCGGACCACCGGGCACTGGCGGATGCGCGGGCGACCGGGGAGATCCTCCACCGGCTGTTCGACCGCTTCGGCACCTTCGGCATCACCACCCTCGAAGACCTCCAGCGCCTCAAGCCGGCCGGATGGCAGAAGCGCCGCACCAAGGCCCACCTCGCCACGGGGGTCCCGGAAGGACCCGGTGTGTACATGTTCCTCGACGGCTCCCGGCGGGTGCTCTACATCGGGGTGAGCCGGAACATGCGGGCCCGCGTGCGCAACTACTTCACGGCCGGGGAGACCCGCGGTCGCATGGCGGAGATGATCACCGCCGCCCAGGAGGTCAGCACGGTCCCCTGCGACACGCACCTCGAGGCGGAGGTCAGGGAGATCAGGCTCATCGGCGAGCTCGCCCCGCCCTACAACCGGCGGTCCAAACATCCGGAGCGCCAGACCTGGCTCCGGCTCACCGACGAGGAGTTCCCGCGCCTCTCTGTCGTGCGGACAGCACCGGCCTCGGCGGACGACGCCGCGCGCCGGCTCGGCCCGTTCCGGACCCACCGCCGCGCCCAGGAGGCCAAGCGCGCCCTGGACCGCCTCTTCCCGCTCAAGCAGTGCACGCAGAAGCCGCACCACGCCGCCTTCGCCCCGTGCGCCTCCGGGGAGCTCGGTCGCTGCGGCGGGCCGTGCGCCGGGAACTGGGACGCCGAGGCCTACCGGGCCGGCATCACCGGCGTCCACGATCTCCTCGTCGGCGACCCGGCGGAGTTCGTGCGGCGCTGCCGGGAGCGCATGGCCGCCCTCACCGCGGACGAGCGCTTCGAGACCGCCGCCGAGGTGCGCGACGCGATGACCGGGCTGCTCTCCTCGCTCGCCGCCCAGGAGCGGCAGGCCGGGCTCGCCGCGATCGAGGAGTGCGTCGCCGCCGTGCCGACGCCGGGGGGCGGCTGGGACCTCGCCCTCGTCCGCTGGGGCCGGCTCGCCGGGAGCGCCCGCGTGCCGGGGGGCGTCAATCCCTATCCGGCGATCGAGTCGCTGCGGCTCACCGCGGAGCACGTCGAGCAGCCGTCCGCGGATGCGCCGGCGGCGCTCGCCCAGGAGACCGCGCTGATCCACCGGCGGCTGGCCGACGGGAGCACGCGGCTGGTGCGCACCACCGGCGGCTGGAGCGAGCCGCTCACCGGCTTCGGGCGCGTCCTCGGGTCATTCGGTCCGCTCGGCGGCACCCCAGCGGTGTGACGCCTCGATCAGCTCATCGAGCTTGCGGCGGGCGGCCCCGGAATCGAGCGCCTCGGCGGCGATCCCGGACTTCGCGGCGAGCCGATCGGTCAGAGCTCCCTCGGCCTCCCGATCGGCGGCGACGAGCGCGGCCGCCGCATTGAGGATGACGACATCGCGCACCGGGGACCGCTCGCCCTCGAGCACCCGGGTCATCACCCCGGCGTTGAACTCCGGGTCGCCGCCGCGCAGATCGTCCTTGGAGACCCGCGGAAGGTCGAGGGCGGTCGCGTCGAAGGTCGAATGGACCACCGAGCCGTCGCGGACCTCCCAGACGTCGTTGACCGCGGTGGTGCTGAGCTCGTCGAGGCCGTCGCCGGACCGGAACACGAGCGCCGTGTCGCCGCGCCGGGCGAGCACCCCGGCGACGAGCGGCGCCATCGCGGGATCGGCGACACCGATCGCGGTGGCACGGGTGCGGGCCGGATTGGTGAGGGGACCCAGGATGTTGAAGGCCGAGGGCACCTTGATGGCCTTCCGCACCGGGGCGATGAACCGCATCGCCGGGTGGTAGACGTTCGCGAAGCAGAACGCCATCCCCACCTCGCGGGCGAGCCCGACGGTCTGCGCGGGCGTGAGGTCGAGGGCGAGTCCGAGCGCCTCGAGGACGTCGGCGGACCCCGAGGCCGAGGACGTGGCCCGGTTGCCGTGCTTGACGAGACGCTGCCCGGAGGCGGCGATGATGAACGAGGCGGTCGAGGAGATGTTCACCGTCTTCGCCCGGTCGCCGCCGGTGCCGACGATGTCGACGGCGTCGGAGAGCCCGTCGAGCGTCACCGCATGGGCCATCATCGCTTCGACGAGACCGCTGATCTCCTCGACCGTCTCCCCTTTCCCATGATGGGCCACCAGGAAAGCGGCCATGGTGACGTCGGGGACGTTGCCGGACATGATCTCGTCCATCGCCCACGCCGCGGTCCCGGCGTCGAGATCCTGCCGCGACATGAGGGCGACGAGCAGGTCGGGCCAGTTGCGCACATCCGAGACGACGGCAGACGCGTTCGCGGGTCGGGACTGTGCGCTCATTCGGGGGACCTCTCTCTGGGCTGCGGTGTGCGATGGGACTCCGGGTCTCACCCCGGGAAGGGGGCGGCTCCATCATGCTACGCCGCCTGTGCCGGCGCGTCCGCGGTCCGATCGGCGGGACCGACACGCGAGGGAGCGTGTTCCCGCACGTCACACGGATCCGCGAGTTCTCGGGCTTTCCGCTACACGCCGTAGAAAATGTCCCCGGCGAACCTGAGCAAAAGGTGAATTTATCCTTGGGACTGGGTAATAATGGGGGCGTGTCCACTGCCACTGCATCTCAAACAGCGCCGGTTCATCCAGTCGTCAACAGGCCGAACACGACAACCGTAGGGTTCATCGTGTGGCTGTCGAGCGAGCTGATGTTCTTCGCCGCGCTCTTCGCCATGTACTTCACGATCCGTTCGGTCGTCCCGGAAATGTGGGCCGAGGAAACGCAGAAGCTCGCGTTCTGGTTCGCGCTCGGCAACACCTCGATCCTGGTGCTGTCGTCGGTGACCTGCCAGCTCGGCGTGTTCAAGGCCGAGCACTTCCAGCCGCGCCGCACCGGCGGTCTGCTCAACGTCGGCCGCTGGGGCCTCGTCGAGTGGTACTACGCCTCCTTCTTCCTCGGCTCGATCTTCATCGGCGGCCAGGTCTACGAGTACGCCACCCTCGTCTCCGAGGGCGTTGCGATCAACTCGAACGCCTACGGCTCGGTCTTCTACCTCACCACCGGGTTCCACGGCCTCCACGTGCTCGGCGGCCTGATCGCGTTCCTGCTGGTCATCGGCCGCACCTACGCCGCCAAGCGGTTCGGTCACCGGGAAGCCGTGTTCGCGATCTGCGTGTCGTACTACTGGCACTTCGTCGACGTCGTGTGGGTCGGCCTCTTCGCCGTGATCTACATCCTCCAGTGATCGCGGTCTGAGACCCGCCCTGCCAGACTCCAGCAAGAAAAGGACAAATCTGTGAAGCTTCTAGCCGCACGACGCCGGCACCCGATGGCCCTCGTGGTCCTGCTGCTCGTCGGTCTGTTGATGACCGGCGGCGCCTACGCAGTGTTCACCACGAACAGCACCGCGTCCGCCGAGGAGTACACGGCTCAGGACGTGGAGGAGGGCGAGAAGCTCTTCGTCACCAACTGCGCGACCTGCCACGGGATGAACGCCGAGGGCACCGAGAACGGGCCCGGCCTCGTCGGAGTCGGCGCGGCAGCCGTGGACTTCCAGGTCGGTACCGGCCGCATGCCGCTGCAGATGAGCGGCCCGCAGGCACAGGTCAAGACTCCGCAGTTCAGCGAGGAGCAGATCTCGCAGATGTCGGCGTACGTCGCCTCGCTCGGCCCCGGACCGGCAGTTCCGGAGGACGAGTACCTCGACGCCTCGCAGGGCGACCCGGCCGCAGGCGGCGGACTCTTCCGCACCAACTGCGCGATGTGCCACAACGTCGTCGGCTCGGGCGGCGCCCTGACCCGCGGCAAGTATGCCCCGAACCTCTCCGAGGTCTCCGAGAAGCACCTCTACGAGGCCATGCAGACCGGTCCGCAGAACATGCCGATCTTCAACGATGCCAACCTCACCCCCGAGCAGAAGCGCGACGTCATCGCCTACGTCCGCGAGGTCTCGGAGCAGCCGTCCGCCGGTGGAGCCAAGCTCGGCTCGCTCGGCCCGGTCGCCGAGGGCCTGTTCATCTGGTTCTTCGGTCTCGCTGCAGTCATCGGCATCACCGTATGGCTCTCGGCGCGGTCCAAGTGACCACCACCGTTCTCATCCGTATCGAGTAAAAGACGAGGAAGCGAATGACCTCGAAACAGCACACTGCCGAGCACGGCAGCCAGCTCGAGCAGGTGAACGGGTTCACCAATCCTGGTACTCCCGAGCACAAGCCCCGAGTCACCGACAGCAGCCCCGCTGCTGAGCGCATGGCCGAACGGCAGATCGCGGGATGGTTCATCCTCTCGATGATCGGAACCCTGTGGTTCATCGTGTCGTACTTCCTCTTCCCGATCGAGGACGGCTCGATGGGGTCGATCCGACTGCAGAACGCGATGCTCGGGCTCGGCGCGACGCTCGCGCTGTTCTCCATCGGAGTCGGCATCGTCCTGTGGGCCAAGACCCTCATCACCGACGTCGAGGTCGTCGAGTCCCGTCACGACATCGCCGGGTCCGAGGAGGACCAGGCGATCGCGCTCGAGATCATCAACCAGGCCAAGGAGGAGTCGGGCATCGCCCGTCGCCCGCTGCTGCGCAACACCCTCATCGCAGCCGTCGCGATCGCTCCCCTGCCGGCGCTGCTCGTGTTCCGCGATCTCGGTCCGCTCCCGGGCGACTCGCTCTTCAAGACCCTCTGGGGTCCCGGCGTGCGCCTCGTCCAGGACCCGGGCATGGTGCCCCACGAGGACCGCTACATCCGTGCCGAGGACGTCACCATCGGCTCCGCGTTCCACGTGATCCCGGAGAAGATGTACGAGTCCGAGCACCCGCTCAACGAGAAGGCCAAGGCCGCCGTGCTCCTCATGCGGATCGATCCGCAGGAGCTCAACACGGATCCGGCGAAGGAGGACTGGGGTGTCGACGGCATCGTCGCCTACTCCAAGATCTGCACCCACGTCGGCTGCCCGGTCGCCCTCTACGAGCACCAGACCCACCACCTCCTGTGCCCGTGCCACCAGTCGACCTTCGACGTGACCAACCACTGCGCGGTCATCTTCGGCCCGGCCAAGCGTCCGCTTCCGCAGCTTCCCATCGCCGTCGATGACGAGGGCTACCTGGTCGCCCAGCGCGACTTCGTGGATCCCGTCGGCCCGACGTTCTGGGAGATCAACACCAGGGAGACCTCCGAGCAATGAGCACAGCACCCGCGACGACCGCTGTCGGAAAAGCGGCACAGTTCACCGAGAGCCGCGTAGGCGCCTCGAAGATGGTGAAGGAGTTCGGTCGCAAGATCTTCCCTTCCCACTGGTCCTTCATGCTCGGTGAGGTGGCCCTCTACACCTTCATCATCCTCATCCTCACGGGCACCTTCCTCACGTTCTGGTTCAAGCCGGCGATGGGCGAGCTCCACTACGAGGGTCCGTACATCCCGCTCAAGGGCGTCGAGATGTCCGAGGCCTACGCCTCGACGCTGGCGATCTCCTTCGAGATCCGCGGCGGCCTGTTCATCCGCCAGATGCACCACTGGGCGGCTCTGCTGTTCATGGCCGCGGTGAGCATCCACGCGCTGCGCATCTTCTTCACCGGTGCGTTCCGCCGCCCGCGCGAGATCAACTGGCTCATCGGCATCGCTCTCATCGCGCTCGGCATGGGTGCCGGCTTCACCGGCTACTCGCTGCCCGACGACCTGCTCTCCGGCAACGGCCTGCGGATCATCGACGGCCTGCTCAAGGGCATCCCGCTCGTCGGCACCTATGTGTCGTTCTTCCTGTTCGGCGGCGAGTTCCCCGGCATCGACATCGTGTCGCGCCTCTACTCGCTCCACATCATGATCGTCCCGGCGCTGCTCATCGCTGCCATCGGCGTCCACCTGATGTTCGTCGTCATCCACAAGCACACGCAGTGGCCGGGCGCCGGGCACACCGAGAAGAACGTCGTCGGCGAGCCGGTGCTCCCGACCTTCGCGGCCAAGGGCGGCGGGTTCTTCTTCATGATCTTCGGCCTGCTGGCGCTGATCTCCGGCTTCTTCACCATCAACCCGGTGTGGAACTACGGGCCGTACGATCCCTCCCCCGTCTCCGCCGGCACGCAGCCGGACTGGTACATCGGCTGGATGGACGGCTTCCTCCGCATCATCCCGGGCTGGACCGAGTTCTACATCTTCGGATGGCCGATCAGCTTCAACATCTTCTCCGCGCTGCTCATCGCCGCGCTGCTGTTCGGTGCGATGGCCGCCTGGCCGTTCGTCGAGGCGTGGGTCACCAAGGACCACCGCGAGCACCACATCCTCGACCGCCCGCGCAACAACCCCACGCGCACCGCCTTCGGCATGGCGGCGGTCGTCTGGTACGCCGTGATGTGGGCAGCTGCCTCCGGTGACCTCATGGCGGTGTTCTTCCACATGTCGCTCAACGACATGATCTACATCTTCCGCTTCCTGTTCTTCGCCGGCCCGATCATCGCGTACATCGTGACGAAGCGGATCTGCCTCGGACTGCAGCGGAAGGACCGCGAGATCATCCTGCACGGCTACGAGAGCGGCGAGATCATCCGCCTGCCCCACGGCGAGTACCAGGAGCGCCACAAGGTGCACACCGATCACGAGGTGTGGGCGCTGAGCTCCTTCGAGTCCCCCGAGTACGTCCCCGCCGAGCCGGACCCCGATGGGAAGATCTCGAAGTGGGAGCGTCGCCGAGCAGCGATCTCGAAGTTCTTCTACGAGGATCGCGTCGCCCCGGTGACCAAGGACGAGCTCGATGCCGCTCACCACGATCATGGTGACCACGGCGTCGACGCCGGATCGCACTCCGGTGGAGAGCTCCCGCGCGGACACTGAGCGGAGATCCGCTCGCACGAGGCCGAGGGCCGGACTGTTACCGACAGTCCGGCCCTCGGCCGTTCACCCGGTCCTGCGAACGGCTGCTCGCCGGACTGCTCGTCCGATCACATGCAGGCCCCCAGTCCCCTCCCCCGAGGCTCCGTCCGAGCGGACGAGGCGTCCGGCACGTCACGGCTGGCCTTCGCGCTCGACCGTCAATCGCAGCCCATCACTCGCCGGCTCCGGCTCACTGAGTTCAGCGCTGGTTCGCCCTCGTCTCACACCCCAGAGAGATCGCAACGGAAACTGCTGCCGCAGTCGCAGACTGCGCAGTCCACGAGTCCACGACCGCCACAGCAGTCTGCGTTGTTGCGGACACGTATCGAAGTCGGCCGCGGTGCTGGGTTTCTGAGCGAGAGCAGGGGGGTTCGGCGCCGCCTCGGACAGCGCCGCCGCGACTGCAGCGATCCGGGCCTCATGAGGTTCGCCGCTGCGGATAGTCGGTGGTCGTGGCGTAGCCCCCACGCCAGATCGAGCATCCGTTGGAGTCCGATGCAGTGCGGTCTCGGAGGAACGAACCGATCGTCGGGGAGTTGCTGGACACCATCGCTTCCTGGAGCGCAGTGTGAATATTCGCGTTTCTGAGGTCCAGCGGTAGTGCCGATCGGAGCCGGTTGCCGTTCTGCCGGTTATTGCGGTTCAGAGCCGGCGCTGATGCCGGTCAGAGCCACCCGGTTAGGCTCCTTCCACCATGTGAGGGCACGTGGTGGAAGGAGCAATTTCAATGGTAAGGAAAATCAAGGCGAAGACGATACTGAGTCTTCGCGCCGACGGATTGTCCGGCAGAGCGATCGCGGCCTCCCAGGGAATCTCGCGCAACAGCGTGGCAGCCGTGCTGGAAGCCGCTGACCGACTCGGCCTCAACTGGGACGAGGTGCGGGACCGATCCGAGGCTGAGGTGTACGCGCTGGTGTTTCCCGGCCGTGGGGAGCATCAGAGCGTGTTCGCCCAACCGGATTGGGATCAGGTGCACCGGCAGCTTGCCCGGGTCGGGGTGACGCTGAAGCTGCTCCATGGCGAGTACGCCGACGAATGCAGCGCCGCCCGGCAGCCGGCGATGAGCTACGACCGGTTCTGCAAGACTTATCAGCGCCACGTGCTGATCATCGGGGCAGCGTCGAGGGTCGGGCACAAGGCCGGTGTGAGCGTTGAGGTCGACTGGTCGGGCCCGACAATGCAGCTGCACGACCCAGCGACAGGCAAGAGCACGAGGGTGTACCTGTTCGTGGCATGTCTGCCGTTCAGCCGGTACGCGTTCGTCGAGCCGTGCCTGGACATGAAGCAGGAGACGTGGTTGCGGGCGCATGTGGCGATGTTCGAGTTCTTCGGCGGTTCGGTGCCGCGGATCGTGCCGGACAACCTCAAGACCGGAGTCATCTCCCATCCGAAGGAGGGCGAGATCGTCCTCAATGGCGCCTACCGGCAGCTGGCCGCCCATTACAGCGCGGCGGTGCTGCCGGGCCGGGTGAAGCATCCGAAGGACAAGGCCAGCGTGGAGAACACCGTCGGGCATGTCGCCACCTGGGTAATCGCCGGGCTGCGGGACCAGCGGTTTACGACCCTGGAAGCCCTGCGAGCAGCGATCGGTGAACGGGTCGATGCGTACAACCGGGAGCCGTTCCAGAAGCGGGCCGGCTCCCGCACGGGCGTGTTCATCAGCGAGGAACAGCCGTTGCTGCGGCCGCTGCCGGCGGTGGCCTACGAGATCAGCACGTGGGCTTACGGGCGCAAGGTGGCGAAGAACAGCTACGTCGCGTGGAAGCGGAACTTCTACTCCGTGCCGTTCGCCCATATCGGGGCCGCAGTGGATCTGCGGATCACCGACACGATGCTCGAGGTCTACCGCAGTGACGAACGGCTGACCAGTCACCGGCTCATCGCCGCCGGTGAGGTCAACCAGTATCGGACGAACGAGGCCGACCTGCCCGAAGGGCGTAAGTGGCGCGAATGGGACCGCCCCCGGGTTAGCGCGTGGGCCGAACGGATCGGCCCTTCGACGGTGACCGTGGTCGAGCGGATCTTCGAATCCGTCACGATCGACGAACAAGGCCTGAACGCAGCGCTGGCGGTGGTGCGGCTATCGCGGCGCTACTCGCCGGCACGGGTTGAGGCCGCCTGCCGGCTGGCCCTGCGCAGCCAGGTCCGATCACCCAGATACGCGCATTTGCGGCCGATCCTGGACACCGGCCAAGACAAGACCGAACTGCCAGACGACGTCCAAGCACCGAGCGAACCGGCAGGCTACGTCCGCGGGGCCGCCTACTACGCGGGAGGCACCAGATGAGCCGGGTCGACATCGAAACCAAACGCAAACTGCGGGAGATGAATGCCGGTGACCTACTGACCGCGATCGAGGGACAAGATGAGACGCTGAGCATAGGCCTGGCGTTCGAGGAACGGCTGCGGCTGGTCGTCGACGAGGCGTATTCGTCGTTCACCCACTCCAAGGTCACTGGGCTGATCCGCCGGGCCGGACTGCGCTACCCCAACGCCGACCTCAGACAGGTCGACCTGATCGAGGAACGCGGACTCGACCGGAGCGTGCTCACACAGCTGGCCACCTGCTCGTTCGTCGATCGGCAGCAGAACGTCGTGTTCCAAGGCTTCACCGGCTCCGGCAAGTCCTACCTGGGATGCGCGCTGGCCAAGCAGGCCTGCCAGCACCGGATCCGGGCCCACTACATCCGGATGCCCGACCTGGAAGAGGCCTGGACGCTGGCCCAGGACAAACCCTCCGGGGCGACGAAGTTCCTGAAGAAGTACGCCGCATTCACCGTACTCGTCATCGACGAGTGGCTGCTGGACACCCCATCAGAGGGAATCCGCAGCATGCTGCTCGAGCTCATGGAACGCCGCTACGACCACGCATCCACCGTGTTCTGCACCCAGTACCCGCAGAAGGACTGGCACCAGCGACTCGGCTCAGGCGTCCACGCCGATGCCATCATGGACCGGATCATCCACAACACCATCTGGATCGAAACCGGCACCTACAACATGCGCGAACACACCACCGCGCACAAGTAGACCACCCAAGAGCGCCAGTGGCTCCCGCCAACGCCGGTCACTGGCGCTCAACGGCAATAACAGCGGAACCCAACGGCGATATCCACATGCTCCCAAGACATCAAATACTCACAGTGAAGCTGTACTCCTCGGGAACGGGGCACCGGCGGTCGCAGGATCGCCGATTTCAGCTGGTCGTGCTGATACCTTCGCCGCACCCTTCACCGCTGCGCACGTGTACCGCCTGGGCCTTCTTCCTGGCCGCAGCAGTGTTCGCCTGAACCCGTCGAACTCTCCTGCACGCCCGATCACCGCAGTTCGTCGCCCGTGCGCCCAGAGGATCGAGTATCCTACCGCGGATCACGCACTCGCTCGGTTCCAATTCCCCCGGAACAAGCAATCACGGGAGGCGCCCCCGGGTCGCCTGAAGGCACACGCAGAGAAGCGGGGCCGGGACATGAGTCCCGGCCCCGCCTCAGCGTGCCTGCGCTATGCGCCTGCGCTCAGTGCGCGTGGTTGCCGCGATCGTATTCGTAGACGAGTCCGACGAGTCCGACCAGGGCGATGAGTCCTCCGAACGGAACGATCCACCATCCGACGGCCACGCCGACGAAGCAGATCCCGGCACCGGTGGCGACGGTGATCGGCCACCAGCTCCACGGGCTGTAGAAGCCGTACTCATAGGCTTCATCGGAGATCTCGCCGTCGAGGTCGTCGGCGGCGATCCGTCCGATGCTCCTGTCGTGGAGGAAGAGGTACCCGCCGATCATCAGGGACATGAGCCCGACGAGGAGGATCGCCGGGAATCCGACGAGCTCCTGGAAGTCGGTGAGGAACCCGTAGATGAAGGCGATCGGGAGGAAGAACAGGATGCCCGAGCTGAAGATGATGGCTGATGTCTTCACTTCTTCGTCCTCTCCACCACTGCGTACGCGTCACGATCGTAGCCGGCCAGCTCGAGCAGCTCCGGGTGGTTCGCGTCGAACGCAGGGCGCTCGGAGCGGATCCGGGGCAGCGAGGTGAAGTTGTGGCGCGGCGGCGGGCACGAGGTCGCCCACTCGAGGGAGGAGCCGTAGCCCCACGGGTCGTTCACCGTGACCTTCGGTGCCCTGCGGGCGGTGACCCAGACGTTCCAGAAGAACGGGATCATCGACAGACCCAGGATCAGCGAACCTACGGTGGAGATCTGGTTCATCCACGTCCAGCCGTCCTGCGGCAGGAAATCCGCGTACCGACGCGGCATGCCATCGGCACCCATCCAGTGCTGGATGAGGAACGTCATGTGGAAGCCGATGAACAGCAGCCAGAAGTGGATCTTGCCGAGCGACTCGTTGAGCATCCGCCCCGTCCACTTCGGCCACCAGAAGTAGAACCCGGCGAACATCGCGAACACGACCGTGCCGAAGATGACGTAGTGGAAGTGGGCGACGACGAAGTACGAATCGGACACCTGCTGATCGAGGACCGGGCTGGCGAGGATGACCCCGGTCAGCCCGCCGAACACGAACGTCACGAGGAACCCGAGGGACCAGAGCATCGGAGTCTCGAAGGTCAGGGAACCGCGCCACATCGTGCCGATCCAGTTGTAGATCTTCACACCCGTCGGCACCGCGATGAGCATCGTCATGAACGCGAAGAACGGGAGGAGGACCGCACCGGTGACGTACATGTGGTGGGCCCACACGG
>NZ_JALLGN010000041.1:0-873 GCF_023072605.1 Brevibacterium sp. R8603A2 | reverse complement strand
CCGTCCGATGGACTGCTCACTGACTTTCTCCTTGCGTGCCGCTTCGGCGATGGACATCTCGCCGGCCAGCACGCTCAGCACTATCCGGGTCTTCTTCTCCGCCGGAATCGAGGGTGGTCTACCCATGTCTGACTCTCCTTCAGGACCTACATAACGGCCCTGCCACTAAGTCTGACGCGCGACATCCGGAACCTACGAACGTCAATGAGCGGGGTACGTTCCCGCGACTCTCGCACGCCCGCGGGGGGACTTCCACCGCTCAGCTACTTCGTGTCGGGTCGGTTAGGATTGTGGGCGAGCCGGGAGAAGGCAGCTAGGGTTCCGCCCCAGCCGGCTGGGGGTCTGTGACCGAGCGCTGCAGCTTCCGCCGAACAGGCGGGAGGGCACCTATTGGCACAAAATGCCCGAGGGGGATGGCTCAGCGCCAGCATGCGCGCTGACTGTCCCTTGACCTCGGAGGTTGTTGTGCTCGTTGACCAGTTCGATGTTTTTCTGCTTGATCTTGACGGCGTGGTTTACGTCGGAGACACCTTGCTTTCCGGCGTGACCGAAGCCTTGGCCAGCCTGCGGAGTCGGGGCCGGGTGGTCCGGTTCGTGACCAACGATCCCCGCCCGTCCCGCAAAGACGTCGTCCACCGTCTGGGCCGCCTGGGCGTGAGGGCCACCGTCGAGGAGATCGTATCTTCCGGGTGGGCTACGGCGTGCTGGCTGCGCCAGCAGGGCATTACCCGCGCCTATGTGGTGGGCTGTCAAATCCCGGGTTTAGTTGAGGCTGAACGGTTGTTCTGTATTCAGGCTGCGTTGCCGATGGTCTGGTTCTCGGCGAAATGTGTGGCCTCGATCTCGGCAGGGGTCTGGTAGTCGAGCATGGAA
>NZ_JALLGN010000040.1:0-905 GCF_023072605.1 Brevibacterium sp. R8603A2 | reverse complement strand
CCGCGCCACATCGTGCCGATCCAGTTGTAGATCTTCACACCCGTCGGCACCGCGATGAGCATCGTCATGAACGCGAAGAACGGGAGGAGGACCGCACCGGTGACGTACATGTGGTGGGCCCACACGGTGACGGACAGCGCGGCGATCGCGATCGTCGCGTAGACGAGGCCCTTGTACCCGAAGATCGGCTTGCGGCTGAAGGCCGGGAAGATCTCCGACACGATGCCGAAGAACGGCAGTGCGATGACGTACACCTCGGGGTGGCCGAAGAACCAGAACAGGTGCTGCCAGAGGATCGACCCACCGTTCTCCGGGCTGAACACGTGGGCACCGAGGATGCGGTCCGCACCGAGCGCGAGCAGCGCGGCGGCCAGCGGCGGGAAGGCCATCATCACGAGGATGCCGGTGATGAGGACGTTCCAGGTGAAGATCGGCATCCGGAACATCGTCATGCCCGGCGCACGCATGGTGATGATCGTGGTGATGAAGTTCACCGAGCCGAGGATCGTGCCGAAGCCCTGGAACGCCAGGCCCATGACCCACAGGTGTCCGCCGACCCCCGGAGTGAAGGTCGTGTTCGACAGCGGGGCGTAGGCGGTCCAGCCGAACGAGGCAGAACCCTGCGGGGTGAGGAAGCCGGCGAGCGCGATGAGGCTGCCGAACAGGAAGAGCCAGAACGCGAAGGCGTTGAGACGCGGGAACGCGACGTCCGGCGCGCCGATCTGCAGCGGCATGATGACATTGGCGAACCCGGAGAACAGCGGGGTCGCGAACATCAGCAGCATGATCGTGCCGTGCATGGTGAACAGCTGGTTGTACTGCTCCTTCGTCTCGATGATCTGCATCCCGGGCTCGAACAGCTCGAGCCGGATGAGCAGCGCCATGACGCCGCCGATGCAGAAGAA
>NZ_JALLGN010000039.1:0-998 GCF_023072605.1 Brevibacterium sp. R8603A2 | reverse complement strand
TTCTCTCATGCCAGTGAAGTACACCGACGAGCTCAGGGCTCGTGCAGTAGAGCTCGTCATTCACGCTCAGGCCGATCCCGCGACTGCCAACGGCTCGATTACTCGGGTCGCGAAAGAGCTCGGGTTGAGTAAGGAGACCTTGCGCGTGTGGGTGCGGAAGCACAAGGAATCCGGCAGGATCACACCGTCGGAGTCTGTGGATCTGGAATCGGAGAACCGACGCTTGCGGGCGGAGCTGGCCGAAGCCAGGCGAGCGAACGAGATCCTGCGCAGAGCATCGGCTTTCTTCGCGGCGGAGCTCGACCGCCCATCAAGGTGATCGTCGACTTCATCGACGAGAATCGTGACGAGTTCGGAGTCGAGCCGATCGTGCGGGTCCTGCGCGGGACTGCTGCACGGATCGCTGTGAGCTCGTACTACGCGTACAAACTGCGCCGGCCCTCGGCCCGGGCTATTCGGGACTGCGATCTCATGGTCGTCATCCGGGACATCTACGAAGCGAACTACTCCTGCTATGGAGTGCGCAAGATGTGGAAAGCGATCAACCGTGATCACGCCGACCGGTTCGGGCCGGTGGCCCGCTGCACGGTCGAGCGTTTGATGCGCCAACTGGGCATCGATGGGGTGCGGCGCAAACGCAAACGTCCCAAGACGGCATCGGCCAGAGCCGAGGAGTGCCCGGAGGACCTCGTCGAGCGGGAGTTCACCGCGCCTGCACCGAACTGCTTATGGGTGGCCGATATCACCTATGTGCCGACGCGCTCGGGGTGGGTGTACACGACGTTCATCCTCGATGTGTTCCATCGCGAGATCGTCGGCTGGCAGGTGACGAACCATATGCGTGAATCCCTGGCCCGGGACGCGCTCACGATGGCTCTGGCGGCGAAGTACCGGGCCGGGCACGATGTATCCGGGCTCGTTCACCACTCGGATCGCGGAGTCCAGTTCCGCTCGATTCGCTATGGCGAGACGCTGGCTGAGTCTGCGATCGTGGCATC
>NZ_JALLGN010000038.1:0-1111 GCF_023072605.1 Brevibacterium sp. R8603A2 | reverse complement strand
CATGCTGACTATTGCTTCGCGTCTCGACGTGATGAACCGCCTGGGTCGTGCACTGGCCGACCCCACTCGATCCCGGATCATCTTGACCCTGCTCGACCATCCCGCTTACCCGGCGGAACTGGCCCGAGATCTGGACCTGACACGCCCGAACGTGTCCAACCACCTGGCATGCCTGCGCGATTGCGGGATCGTCGTCTCCGAGCCCGAGGGTCGTCGGACACGATATGAGATCGCCGATTCGCACCTGGCGCAGGCGCTGACGGCACTGGTCGATGCCACCCTGGCAGTGGACGAAGACGCCCCGTGCATCGATCCCGCCTGCTCGCTTCCCGGATGCGACGCAGCTGGGGAGGGCGCATGATCCTCACCTCGGTCTTGCAGGCGATGGGCCTGTTCGCAGCGACCAACATCGACGACATCATCGTGCTCTCCCTCTTCTTCGCGCGAGGGGCAGGCCAGCGCGGCACTACCGCCCGCATTCTGGCCGGCCAGTACCTCGGATTCGCCGGCATCCTCGGTGCCGCGGTCCTGGTGACCATCGGTGCCGGAGCATTCCTGCCCTCGGCAGCCATCCCGTACTTCGGTCTCATCCCTCTGGGCCTCGGCCTCTGGGCCGCATGGCAGGCCTGGCGCGGAGACGATGACGACGATGACGACGAGGCCAAGGTTGCCGGCAAGAAGGTCGGCGTGTGGACCGTCGCAGGCGTCACCCTTGCCAACGGCGGCGACAACATCGGCGTCTACACCCCTGTCTTCCTCAGCGTGGAACCTCTCGCAGTAGTCGCCTACTGCATCGTCTTCCTCGCGCTCGTCGCGGTCCTGGTGGCCCTGGCAAAGTTCGTCGCCACCCGCCCCCCGATCGCCGAAGTGCTCGAACGCTGGGAGCACATCCTCTTCCCCATCGTTCTCATCGGCCTCGGCATCGTGATCCTCGTCAGCGGCGGAGCCTTCGGACTCTGACGTAGCGGCAGCGATCCAAACGGCCCCGACCGGGCGCACCCCTCTCGGTTCAGACCGCGACACCTACCTGCAGCCAGTCCTGCGTGATCGCGGCAACAAGACCGCCACGGAGCGCTGCAAAAACCCCGCCACCAAGCGAACGAAGCCACAC
>NZ_JALLGN010000037.1:0-1191 GCF_023072605.1 Brevibacterium sp. R8603A2 | reverse complement strand
CCTTGGTGTCAAGGGGTTGTTGCAACGAGGTGTTCGTTCAGGGCTTGAGCTGGGGTTTTCCATTTCAGAGTCTTGCGGGGGCGGGCATTGAGCTCGGCGGCGACAGCATCGAGCTCGGCCTGGCTGATAGCCCGGAAGTCCGTGGTCGAGCGGGGGAAGTACTGCCGCAGCAGCCCGTTGGTGTTCTCGTTCGTCCCACGCTGCCAGGGCGCATGCGGGTCACAGAAATACACCTCGCAATCGGTAGCGATCCGGAAGTCAGCCACGGCAGACATCTCCGCTCCCTGGTCCCAGGTCAACGATGCCCGTAGGTGTTCCGGCAGCTGTCCCATCAACTCGATGAGGACCCGGATCACCTCCTGACTGACCCGCGAGGACGGCAGACTGCCGAGCATCACGAACCGGGTGGAACGTTCCACCAGCGTGATGATCGCCGAGGACCCCCGCGCTCCGAGCACGAGATCGCCTTCCCAGTGCCCGGGCACCGCCCGATCAGCGGCCTCAGCCGGGCGGGAAGAGATGTTGAAGTCCACCGTCCAGGGCTTCGCCCCGCGCCCGGCCTTGGCTTCCCGGGACTGCGACCGGCGCTGACCGCGACCGGTACGCAGCGCGACCTGCCGGGCGAGTTCCTGACGCATCCCGCCCCTGGCCTGGTAATAGATCGCTTGGTAGATCGTTTCGTGGGACACGTGCTTCTCCGGCTGCTGGGGATACTGCGTCTTCAGCCAAGCACTGATCTGCTGCGGCGACCACCGGCAGCGCAGCTTCTCGGCCACGACGTGCCACAGCGCGGGGTAGGGTTTGCCCCAACCGGGACGCAGCTTCATCGCGCGTGGTCGGCGTGCGCGTTTCAGCGCCCGTCGGTGGGCATGGGCGTGTGAGTACACCCACCGATATGCCCCGCCCCAGCCCGGTGCGCCGGCACGCGATCCCCGCGGATGCCGGGAACCGGCACCCGCGAGGCTGTTGCCCCGGTAGGCGTTGTTGCGTGCGACCTCACGCCATACCGTGGACCGGTCCCGGCCGATCCGAGCAGCGATCTGCGGGAAGGACAATCCCTGCCCGAAGAGCACCTCGATCTGCGCACGTTCCGTCACTGTCAATCTGGGTCCAGGCACCTCGATCACCCACGATCATCAAAGCCATCCCCGCCACTCAGGGACACCGTTGCAACAACCGTATGAAACCACC
>NZ_JALLGN010000003.1:0-262409 GCF_023072605.1 Brevibacterium sp. R8603A2 | reverse complement strand
CGGGCCTTGGCCTGCCAGCGGCGCCAGGTCCGCTCGGGCATGTCGAAGAGCTGGCAGAACCTCGCGGTCGACATGCCCGCTTCCACGCGGATCACCTCGAGGTCCTCGAAGGGCCCAGCCGGCCCTCCGCGGACTTCTTCCACACCCTGGCTTCCAGGTGTGCCTCGCCCAAGGCCTGGGTCAGCTCGGCGACCTCGGCCTCCAGCTGTTCCTCTCGGGAGGATGGTCCGGACCTGCCGGCCACCAGGGCGGTCTTGCCGGCTTCCAGGAACTCGGCCTTCCACCGTCCGATGGACTGCTCACTGACTTTCTCCTTGCGTGCCGCTTCGGCGATGGACATCTCGCCGGCCAGCACGCTCAGCACTATCCGGGTCTTCTTCTCCGCCGGAATCGAGGGTGGTCTACCCATGACTGACTCTCCTTCAGGACCTACATAACGGCCCTGCCACTAAGTCTGACGCGCGACAGATGCAACCAACGAGCATGCAACCGCCGTTCGCAACCTGGAACCCGACCCGTGGCTGCTGGGAGACGAGCCAACGCGACCTCTTCGGGCGCACGGAGCCGTACTCGGGGATCTGGCCGACCTCCGGAGAAGTGCACGATGGATCGGCTTACCGGCGTCACTGGCCGGCGCACCGCATCACCGGTTCCGGGTCTTCATCACCGCCTACCGCGAAAGCGCTGTTCCGGACGCCTTTGGCCTCGGACTCCTCGCGCGGCGGCGAGACCCTGGACCAGGTACGGGCACGGCGGGGCACGATCGCCCTGAGCCATCAAGTGATCGACCTGGCCCTGCACGGGCCGCATGGCTCGCCCGCCAGCTGGAACGAGTCGGAGACCCTGTTCGCCCTGATCGAGGACATCTTCACCGCTGGGGGCGATACGCCCACGCCATCGCCCGATGGGAACACATCACCGAACGAACCGCCCCTGACCCCGCGATCCTGAACGAGGAGAAAGGACCACGCCCGGCGCCCGAGTTCGTGGAATGGCTCATGGGCCTCCCGACGGGGTGGGTCACCGACCCCGAACACGGCCTGACCGCGAACCAACAGAACACTGCCCTCGGCAATGGCGTCCTGCACCTCCAAGCAGTCGTCGCGCTTGACGCACTACGGGCGGCGACCGAGCCATGATGAGCGCGGAATTCCTCACCTTGCGTGACAGCCGCAGCGCTGGTGATCGGCCACACGCCACGTCCTCGGAGTTGTGCCGATCTAGAACAGAACGATTTCCCGGGGCACGAGCAGCTGATGCCCGAGGTCAGGTGAGTTGCAGGGTAGTGATGCAAGTCGGGTCGTCTTCGTTCATCGTGGAGATGATCGCGGTTCCCGTCTGACCTTCGTGCTCGATCGTGAGGGTTGCCTCGATGCCGCGGGGCACCCAGACGCCGACGAACCCATTGTCGTAGGTCTGCTGTACCTCGTCGACGAGCACGTCGCCGCCCTTGCTGGTGAGCGTGACCTGGACCTCGGTGTTGGCGAGTTCGCCGAGGCAGGTGGTCAGGCTGTGGAAGTAGCAATCGTGCGTTTGCTCCCGATAGGGGGCGACCGAGATGTACACCTCATCATCGGGCATCGGCAGTCGTGTCTCGCGGTCTTGATCGTCGGTGAGGACGAGGGCGTCGGGTTGCACGGATGCGATCAGATCGGCGGGACGGTCGGCTACGGGCATAGTGTCGAGCCGCCCGATGACCTGCGTGGCGTCGAGTCCGTCCAGGTTGTGGTCTGTCAGGAATTCAGTGTCGACGGCTTGACTGCCGATGGAGATGGATTCGGGTTCGGGCGACGTTGTGGCGCATCCAGTGAGAACGAGGGCCGCGGCAAGCGTTGCGGTGGCAGTGACGATCAGATTTCGGCGCCGCGGCATGGTGGGGTGATTCATGGCGTGATCCTTCAAGGGTTTGAGTGGGTCGGTGCCGGGCGCTCTCGCCCCGGCACCGACCCGAGTAGTCGATCAGAGGGTGGCCAGGAGGTCCTGCATCTCCTGGATCTCAGTGGTCTGCGCGTCGATGATGGTCTGCGCGAGCTCGACGGCATCGGGGTTGCTACCGTCATCGACCTGTGTCTGGGCCATTTCGACCGCTCCCTCGTGGTGGAGGATCATCTGTTCCAGGAACAGGCGTGACGCCTCGGCGCCGTCGGCGGCTTCGAGTGCGGCCAGGTCGTCCTCGCTCATCATCCCGTCGCCGTGGTCCATCCCACCCATCTGGTGATCGTCGGGGTCGACGCCCCAGTCCTCCAGCCAGCCCTGAAGCTGTTTGATCTCGGGCCCCTGGGCGGTCTTGATCGTCTCGGCCAATTCGACGACCCGCGGGTCGACGCCGTCCTTGGCGAGGACGATGTCGCTCATCTCGATGGCCTGCTCGTGGTGGACGACCATCATCGAGGCGAACATCTTGTCCGCGTCATTGACGTCCCCGCCGGTGGCGTCCGGCGTGTGCTCGGACGAGCCGTGATCCATGCCCGACATCGCATCGTCGTCTCCGGCGGAGCAGCCGGCCAGGGCGAGTGCAGCGGTCAGTGCGAGTGCGGCGGTCGCCGCGGTACGAAACTTCATGAGTGTTCTCCAGTGTCAGCAGTCGTGTCAGTGGCGCGGGACCTCAGGGGCACCGCGTGAGTGCAGGGGGAACCGTCGGCGCTGCTGCGCCGGGTTCACCGCTCTGTCACGTGCGACTGATGCAGAGAACCTGTAATGAAGGAGCCCTCGACAGCCCCCTGTCGAAGAAGCGGGCGATCGGGAGAGATCGAGGTGCGGTGCGCGGCCATCCCGGCAGAATCCGCGGCAGCACGAGGACGAGCAGGGCGAGCAGCAGTGCGAGCACGCACGCCATCGCCATGCCCAGGTGTCCATCGCTCCCGCAGTCGGTGCAGGAACCGCCGGGATCGTGCGTTGTGCCGCTGGTCGCGTGAGCGCTCGCTGTGTCGTGATGCGCCGCGCCCTGGCGCGCCTCACCAGAATCGGTGACGGAGACCGCGGCGGTGGCCGCGTGGGCGGCGGGGGTGCCGTGCAGGTTCAGCGTGTGCATGGCGAGCAGACCGGTGATGACCGCGGCGACCAACAGGCCGCCGAGCAACACGCCTCGGAGAAGGCCGAGATGACCTCTCCGGGTACGCGTTGCTGCGGTGGACGCCATGCACCCCAGTTTACTGATCCCGCCGACGGCCGCCTGAGCGCTGCGCCGGATCGCCCCGTACGGCGCACACCGTGGGCGCACTCCGTTCCTCGTGGAGCACCGTCGGAAATACCCCAGGGGGGTATAAGGTTGGAGGGGTTACGTGTTCTTGAGAGGGTTTGAGGAGAAGATTGATGCGCCTGTTCGCGATCCGCGACTTCCGCCACCTGTTCGGTGCGCAGATCATCGCGCTGTTCGGCACTGGGCTGGCGACAGTGGCGCTGGGCCTCCTCGCCTACGACCTGGCCGGCCCGAGCGCAGGGTCGGTGCTTGCCACCGCTCTGACGATCAAAATGGTCATGTACGTTCTGATCGCGCCGCTGGCAGCGGCGTATGCTGACCGGCTTCCGAGGCGGATGTTCCTGACACTGCTCGATGTGGTGCGCGCCGGGGTGGTGCTGGTGCTCCCGTTCGTCACGGAGGTCTGGCACATCTACGTGCTCATCGGCGTCCTGCAAGCGGCGTCGGCGGCCTTCACGCCGACATTCCAGGCCGTGATCCCCGATATCGTCACCAAGGAGTCCGACTACACCCGAGCACTGTCCGCGTCGCAGGTCGCGTACACGATGGAGAGCCTGCTCAGCCCGGTCCTGGCGGCCGTCGCGTTGACGTTCATGGCGTTCAACTGGCTGTTCATCGGCACCTCGATCGGGTTCGCGCTCTCCGCCGTGCTGGTGCTCTCGACCCACATTCCCAATGCCACCCCGAGCGGGCACGTCGGCGCCTGGGCGCGGGTCACATCGGGAGTCAGGGTCTTCTTCGCCACGCCCCGGCTGCGCGGTGTGGTGGCCTTGAACCTGGTCGTCGCGGCAGCGGGATCGATCGTCGTCGTCAACACGGTCAACTACGTCCGCGACCACCTGGGCGGCTCGCAGGCCGACGTCGCGTGGATGCTGGCCGCCTCGGGCGGCGGCACGCTGCTGGTCGCGCTGTTCCTGCCACGCGTGCTCGACCGGATCGCCGAGCGGATTGTGATGATGACCGGCGCCCTGGTGCTTTTGGCCGGAGTGCTCGCCGCCGTCGCGATGACCGCCACCCAAGTCGCATCCTGGATGGTCACCGCACCGATCTGGGTGATCATCGGCGGCGGCATGGCGATGATCGTCACCCCGACCGGGCGCGTCATCCGCGGCTCGGTGGCGAAGCAGGACCTCCCCGCGGGATTCGCCGCACAGTTCTCCCTCTCGCACCTCGCCTGGCTCGTCACCTACCCGATCGCGGGCTGGATCGGCACCGCGTCCGGGTTCACGCTCGCCTGGTCCGTCCTCGCCGCCCTGGCAATCGCGGGGGCGATCGCGGCGCACCTGCTCTGGCCGCGCGAGCAGAAGGACAGCGAGGCCGCCCCGACCGGTGTCGCCGCCGCAGAGCCGGTGATCGGTGATCGGGCGGTGCGCGAGGAGACCGAAGCCGCCGAAGGCACCCTCGTGGCGTGCCAGTGCGCCTGCGTGCGCACCGTCTGAACTCCGTTTGACGCGAGGGGCTCATACGTGCTGTCGCGTCACCGGATCAGCCGCGGTTTCAGGGTGGTGCAGGCCGGGCATCAGCTCACGCATAGGGCCGGCGGCATTCACTCCGG
Source organism: Brevibacterium sp. R8603A2 (assembly GCF_023072605.1). Classification (NCBI taxonomy): domain Bacteria; kingdom Bacillati; phylum Actinomycetota; class Actinomycetes; order Micrococcales; family Brevibacteriaceae; genus Brevibacterium; species Brevibacterium sp. R8603A2. Next base: position 257,655 of record NZ_JALLGN010000003.1, on the reverse strand, counting down.
TGAGCGCGACCAGCACCTCGCCGAGGTAGTGGGCTGTGATCAGTGGTTCCTCGGAGACGACGCGGGTGCGTGTGCCCAGGGCGGGGTGTCCAACACCGGTGAGGGTGTGGCCGTGGATGCGTGCGGAGAACGTCGAGCTCGGCAGGTACTGGCCGGGGTCGCCGGCGATACCGAGGTCGTGCAGCAGCGTGTTCGCGGCGTGGATGCCCTGGGCGGCGGAGTCGTCCCAGTGATCGATCCGGTAGGAGCCGTGGCCGGGATAGTGATGCACGGCGACGCCGCCGGCGGCGTAGATCCGTTGCCGCGGGGCGTGCATGGAGCGCAGGCGGGAATCTACGGGGATGCCGTCGGGCCCGGTCCATGGTGCGGGGGCGGCGGGCAGAGTGCCGTGCGCGACGATCGCGAGGTCGCCTTCGACCTGGCTGCCGTCGTTGAGGGTGATGCTGATGCGGTCGGTGTGGGTGCGGATCGAGTGCACGGTGCGTTCCAGGTAGGCGGCGTGCTGGGGGCGGTGCAGGTCGCGTAGCCGCCGGGCGACGTGTTCGCCGATGGCGTTCGCTCCTGGGATCGCGGCGCGGGTGATGAGGGCGACGTCGTGGCCGGCGTCGGTGAGCAGCGAGGCGGTCTCGGAGGCGACGAGGCCGCCACCGAGCATGAGCACCCGGGCAGGCTGAGTGGTCGCGAGTAGATCGCGGACGCGGACGGCGTCGGCGGCCGAGTGCAGGGTGGTCAGTCTGCCGCCGCTGATGGCCTGGTCGCGGCCGATCACCTCCTCGTCGAGAGTGCGGGGCCGGCTGCCGGTGGCGATGAGGAGCGCGTCGTAGGCGTGTGTATCGCCGGAGTCCAGCCGCAAGCGCCGAGCCCTGGGGTCGAGGCCGCGCACCGTCTCCGACCGGAGGGCGGCCCCGGTGTCGGGCAGGGCCGCCTGGGCCGGTTCGAGCAGCCCGATCGCGATGCCCTTGTTGACCAACGTCCGGTTGAACGGCACCTCACCGTTCCGGGCGTAGAGGTCGACGTCGACACCGGAAGCGTGCAGGGTTCTTGCGGCTGCGGTGCCAGCGGCGCCGGCCCCGATGATCGCGATGCTGGGCATCCTCATCAGGCTCCTTCCCCAATGGTGGTGGTGCTGGTGGTGGCGGCGAAGGCGGGCAGCAGGATCGCCTCGATGAACCACGGCGCGTCGTCGGCGTCGAGGCGCCCGGCACGCACTTCTTCGGCGGCACCGTTCATCACCACGTGCGTAGTAGTCAGCAGCCAGGACACCGGCAGATCGACCCGGAAGACACCCTCGCGCTGGCCGCGCAGCAGCAGAGCCCGCATCCGCCCCTCGGCCTTCTCGTGCAGCTCGCGGATGCGTGCCGCAGGCAGTTCTTTCAGCGCGGCCGCCAGCAGCGCCCGCGACTGGTCGACCAGCACCCAGCTGGAGGCCACCAGTCGCCGGAACGCCTCGCCCGGATCACCATCCAGGGGCACCCCGCTGAGCACGTCTTCGCCGCGTTCGAGGCTGTCAACGAGGGCGGCCTCGATCAGCTCCGCGCGGGTCGGGAAGTGCCCGTAGACGGTCACTCTGCCCATCCCGGCCTCGGCGGCGATGTCGCCGACCGAAGCGTCGGGGTTCTTGCGGATCGCCGTCGCCGTCGCGGCCAGAATCCTTGCCCGGTTGCGCTGCGCATCCGCCCGCTGATTGGCCGCCCGGCCACCGCCGCCTGACGCACCGGTCGTCGTGCCGCGGGGCGTCGTCTTCTTCACCGTCATGATCCACCTCACAAGTCGTACTGGAATGTATGAGATAGTGTAGCTGTTACAACTCGTACACCGATGATCGAGTTCCGGCTCGGAGGGCGAGGCGGGGCCGACAGAGAGGAGATGACTACCATGTCCACGACACACATCCCTGGGGGTGCGCGATGAGCGACACCGCCGCGCCGCGTGCCGGCGCCAAGCAGTGGTGGGGGCTTGCCGTTCTGGTGATCCCCTCGACGCTGCTGTTCATGATGCTCACGATCCTGTTTCTCGCCGCCCCGAATCTGGCCGCGGACCTGAATCCGTCGAGCACGCAGCTGCTGTGGATTCTCGACATCTACGGCTTCGTCATGGCCGGGTTCCTCGTCGCGATGGGCGTGCTCGGCGATCGGATCGGCAAGCGCCTGCTCATGGTGATCGGCGCGATCCTGTTCGCCGCTGCCTCGATCGCCGCGGCGCTGACGACGATCCCCGAACTGATGATCGTCTGGCGGGCCATCCTCGGACTGGCCGCGGCGATGATGGTGCCGGCGACGATCGGGCTGATCTTCGTGCTTTTCGCCGATGCGAAGCAGCGCGGTGTCGCGATCGGCGTGTGGGCCGGCGGCATCTCCGCTGGTGTGGCGCTGGGCCCGCTGCTGTCCGGCTTGCTGCTGGAGGCCTTCGGCTGGCAGGCGACGTTCCTGGTCGCGGTGCCGATCATGGCGCTCGTCGCGATCGCCGCACCACTGCTGGTGCCCGAGCATCGTGACCCGTCGGCGCGGATCGACCTGTTCAGCGCCCTGCTGCTGGTCGCGGGTCTGCTGGCGATCATCTACGGCATCAAGCGCTTCGCCGCCCAGGAGCCGGCCGGCCCCTCGATCGGGCTGCTGGTCGCGGGCGCGCTGATCGGGCTGTGGTTCGTGATCCGGCAGCTGCGCGCCAAGCAGCCGCTGCTGGATGTTCGACTGTTCGCCAACCGCACCGTGTCCGGGGCACTGGCAGTGTTCCTGCTCTCGGCCGCAGCGCTCGGCGGGGTGTACTCGCTGTTCACCCAGTACCTCCAGCAGGTCCAGGAGCTCTCGCCGTTGCAGGCGGGCCTGTCGATCCTGCCGGCCGCGGCGGTGCTGATCGTCGTCTCGACGCTCTCCCCGGTGCTCGCGCGCAGGTTCCGGCCCGGCAACGTGATCGCGGTCGGCCTGCTCACCCAGGTCGTCGGCTACATCCTGTTCACCCAGCTCGACGCCGGCACGGGTCTGGCGCTGGTGATCGCGAGCTTCGTCATCACCTACCCCGGCGTGGCCCCCTCGATGGCGCTGACCACCGACCTCGTCGTCGGCTCCGTGCCGCCGGAGAAGACCGGCGGGGCCTCCGGCCTCGCCACCACCGCTAACGACCTGGGCATCTCGCTCGGTGTCGCGGTGATCGGCAGCGTCGGGATCGCCGCCTACCGCAGCCAGATCGGCGATCTGCTGCCCGGCGGCCTGCCCGCAGATGCCGCCGCGGCGGCATCGGACAGCGTCGACGGCGCCATGGCCGCAGCGGCCCAGCTGCACGGTGCGCTCGGAGAGCAGGTGGTGGCCGCCGCGCAGACCGCGTTCACCGGCGGGCTCAACACTGCGGCCATCGTCTCGGCGGTCATCGCCGCTCTCGCGGCGATCATCGCCGCCACGAGGCTGCGCCACGTCCGCCCGACTGGTGAAGCACAGCAGGCCGCCGAGGAGCGGGCCACGTCTTGATCCATACCCCTAAGGGGTATTAGTCTCAACGTAAGTCGTACACGAGTGAAGGAGTTAGAGATGGCGACCACGACCGAGTACCAGGTGACCGGGATGAGCTGCGGGCACTGCGAGAGCGCGATCCGCGCCGAGGTGTCCGAGATCGCCGGGGTGACCGGCATCGAGGTCAGCGCTCAGACCGGGCGGCTGGCCGTGACCAGTGAGCAGCCGGTCGATGACGCCGCGGTGATCGCGGCGGTCGACGAGGCCGGCTACACGGCCGTGAGGAGCTGACATGAAGGCACCTGCACGGCTGGGCCTGTACGGGCTGGTGCTGGTGGCCGTGTTCGCCGTGGCCGCGTTCACGGCGAACACGGTCGTCCCGGAGAGCACGGTGCAGGCCTGGGCGGAAGACACCGAGAGCACCACCCACCAAGGACACGAAGAAGGAGGAGAAGACATGGACAGCACCGGGCACGAGGGCCACGACGCCGGGGCCGGGTCGCTCGGCCTGGGCATCGCGCAGGACGGCTACCAGCTCACCGCCGTCACCGCCCCGGACGCCCTCGGCGCCGACGGTGAGCTGTCGCTGACGGTCACCGGCCCGGACGGCAAGCCGGTCACCGACTACGAGCTGGAGCACGAGAAAGAGCTGCACCTGATCGTCGTGCGCGCCGACGGCACGCATTTCCGTCACATCCACCCCGAACGAGGCGCCGATGGCGCCTGGTCGATCCCGTGGCAGTGGGAGGCGGCCGGCACCTACCGGGTGTTCGCCGACTTCGTGCCCGCCGAGCACGGCGAGGGCATCACCCTGTCAACTGCGGTGCAGGTGCCCGGCGACTACGACCCGGCCGCGGCCGAACCGGTCACCGAGACCACGGTCGAGGGGTTCGACGTCACGGTCGAGGGCGATCTGGTCGCCGGTTCCGCGTCGGAGCTGACCATGACCGTCACCCGTGACGGGGAGCCGGTCACCGCGCTGGAGCCGTACCTGGGGGCGTTCGGCCATCTGGTCGCCCTGCGCGACGGCGACCTGGCCTACCTGCACGTCCATCCCCACGGGGATGCACCGAAGACCGGTGAGACCTCCGGGCCTCAGATCGTGTTCGAGGCGACCGCTCCCACGCCCGGCCGGTACCTGCTCTACCTCGACTTCCAGGTCGACGGGCAGGTGCACACCGCGCCGCTGGTCATCGACACGACCACCGGTGGGGCCGAGGGCGAGCACGGCGGCGGGCATGAGGAAGGAGGAGACCATGACCACGGCGAGTGATCCGATCATCAGCACGAACAGTGTCGAGCTGCAGATCGGCGGGATGACCTGCGCCTCCTGCGCAAACCGGATCGAGAAGAAGCTCAACAAGCTCGACGGTGTCACCGCGTCCGTGAACTACGCGACCGAGAAGGCCAGCGTCACCGCCCCTGCGGACTATGACCCGCAGCTGCTCATCGCCGAGGTGGAGAAGACCGGCTACAGCGCTGAGCTGCCCACCCCGAAGGGAACAGCGGCCGCGCCCGGTGGTGACGGCGAGGGCGAGTCGCGTGAGGATGCCGAGCTGCGCAGCCTGCGGCAGCGCCTCATCGGTTCGGCGGTCCTGGCGGTGCCGGTCATCGCGATGGCGATGATTCCGGCGCTGCAGTTCGACTACTGGGGCTTCGCCTCCCTAGCGCTGGCGGCACCCGTGGTGGTGTGGGCGGGCTGGCCATTCCACAAGGCCGCCTGGATGAACCTCAAGCACGGTGCCGCGACGATGGACACCCTCATCTCCGTAGGCACGACCGCGGCGATGATCTGGTCCCTGGTGGCGCTGTTCTTCGGCACCGCGGGCGATCGCGGCGTCGTCCACCCCTTCGAGTTCACCATCTCCCGCTCCGACGGGCTCGGGCACATCTACCTGGAGGTCGCCGCCGGGGTGATCACGTTCATCCTGCTCGGCCGTTACTTCGAGAAGCGCTCCAAGCGCCGCGCCGGAGCTGCCCTGCGTGCCCTCCTGGAACTCGGTGCGAAGGAAGTCTCCGTCCTCCGGAACGGGAAGGAAGAACGCGTCTCCATCGACGAGCTGAGCGTGGGTGATGAGTTCGTCGTCCGGCCGGGCGAGAAGATCGCCACCGACGGCGTCATCACCTCCGGCAGCTCCGCGATCGACGCATCCATGCTCACCGGCGAATCCGTGCCCGTCGAGGTCCGCGAAGGCGACACCGTGACCGGTGCGACCGTGAACGCCGGCGGGCGCCTGGTCGTGAAGGCCACCCGGGTCGGTGCTGATACGCAGCTGGCGCAGATGGCCAAGCTCGTCGAAGACGCACAGTCCGGCAAGGCCGAGATCCAGCGCCTCGCCGACAAGGTGTCCGGGGTGTTCGTTCCCATCGCGATCGCCGTCGCCGTGGCCGCGCTCGGCGCCTGGATCGGGGCCGGGTTCCCGCTCTCGGCCGGGTTCACCGCCGCGGTCGCGGTGCTGATCATCGCCTGCCCCTGTGCCCTCGGCCTCGCCACCCCCACCGCACTGCTGGTCGGTACCGGTCGGGGCGCGCAGATGGGCGTGCTCATCAAGGGGCCCGAGGTGCTGGAGTCCACCAAGAAGGTCGACACCATCGTGCTGGACAAGACCGGCACCGTCACCACCGGCAAGATGACCCTCACCGAGGCGATTCCCGCCGAGGGTGTGGATCGGGGCGAGCTGCTGCGCATCGCCGGCGGCCTGGAGGACTACTCCGAGCACCCGATCGCACAGGCCATCGCCGCCGGTGCCACCAGCGAGGTCGGCGAGCTGCCTGCCCCGGAGTCGTTCGAGAACATCGAGGGCAAGGGCGTGCAAGGCGTCGTCGACGGCCACGCCGTCCTCGCCGGCCGCGAGTCGCTGCTGGCGGACTGGTCGATCCACCTCGACGCCACTCTCCGGGCAGCGAAGCAGGAGGCCGAATCGCAGGGCAAGACCGCGATCGCGGTCGGCTGGGACGGGCAGGCCAGAGGTGTGCTGGTCGTCTCCGACCAGATCAAGCCCACCTCGGCCGAGGCGATCCGCCAGTTCACGGAGCTGGGACTGACCCCGGTGCTACTGACCGGTGACAACCAGGCGGTGGCCGAGCAGGTTGCCTCCGAGGTCGGCATCACCCAGGTCATCGCTGAGGTCCTGCCCAAGGACAAGGTCGAGGTCGTCACCCGCCTCCAAGGCGAAGGGAAGACGGTGGCGATGGTCGGTGACGGCGTCAACGACGCCCCCGCCCTCGCCCAAGCCGACCTCGGGCTCGCCATGGGCACCGGCACCGACGTCGCGATCGAGGCCGCCGACATCACCCTCGTCCGCGGCGACCTGCGCGCGGCTGCGGACGCGATCCGGCTCTCGCGGAGGACGCTGGGCACGATCAAGACGAACCTGTTCTGGGCCTTCGCCTACAACACCGCCGCAATCCCACTGGCCGCGTTCGGGCTCTTGAACCCGATGCTCGCCGGTGCCGCGATGGCGCTCTCGTCCGTGTTCGTCGTCTCCAACAGCCTCCGGCTGCGCACCTTCAAGGCCCGCGCGGACGACGCCTCCACCCCGGCACCGGCCGGCCCGGCACCGGCTCGCGAGCCGGTCACCGTCTGAACCATCCAATCGTCATCACCCAACCACGAAAGGACCTATCTGATGACTGCACACGAGAACCTCAACCTCACCGACACCTCCGCCACCTCGGGAGGGGGCTGCTGCGGCGGGCACGCACCGAGCGCTGAGGCGGTCGCCAAGGCCCCGGCGGCGGAGATGGCCGAGTGCCCGGTCATGGCCGGCACCCCGGTCGTGAAGGCCGACGCCGAGGCCGCCGGTCTCTACCGCGACCACAACGGCCAGCGGTACTGGTTCTGCTGCGCCGCCTGCGGTCCGCTGTTCGACGCCGACCCCGACCGGTACGCCAACGCCGCCTGAGAGACCACCAACGACCCGGGTTCCGTGCCTCCCGCACCCGGTGGGAGGCACGGAACCACCCGCATCCCATGAGCAAGGAGTTCTCCGTTGAACACGCGCATGACCACCCTCATCGCCGCAGGCCTCCTCGGCGGCAGCCTCGCACTGGCGGGCTGCTCCACGGCAGACGAACCCGCGGAGCCCTCGGCGTCTCAGAGCGAGGACGCCCACGGCGGCCATGGCGGCCACGACGGGATGGAGCATCCCGCCGACGGCGGCCCGGTGCCCGAGGGCATGACCGAAGCCGCCGACCCCGAGTACCCCGTGGGCACCAAGGTCACGCTGACCGCCGACCACATGGACGGCATGAACGGTGCCACCGCCACCATCGTCAGCGCCTACGACACCTACACCTACGCGATCGACTACACCCCGGTCGGCGGCGGTGAACCGGTGACCGACCACAAGTGGGTCGTCCAGGAAGAATTCCAGAACCCCGGCGACGAGCGCCTGGCCGATGGCACCGAGGTCACCGTCACCGCCGATCACATGGACGGCATGGACGGCGCGACGGCGACGATCGCGTCCTCGACCGACGAAACCGTCTACGTCGTCGACTACGAAGCCGACGGCATGGAGATGACGAACCACAAATGGGTCGTCGAAAGCGAGATACAGCCCGCCTCCTGACCCCGCAGGAGCATCCGGGCTGGAGCGAAAAGGAATGGACCGAACATGAGCGAGAAGCACGCCCACCACGGCGCCGAGGTCGATGAACACGCCGGCCATCACAGCCACGCGCCGCACACCGAGCACAGCGCTTACGAGGGACACGGCGCCCATACTGAGCATGGCGACCACGAGACTGATGCTGGTCACGACCATGCCGGGCATACGGGCCACGGCGGGCATGGAGGCCACTCTGGGCACGAGGGGCACGGTGATCACGTCGGTCAGTTCCGCCGGCTCTTCTGGATCATGCTTGTTCTCGCGGTCCCGGTCGTTGGGTTCAACGACATGTTCGCCCACCTCCTCGGCTACCACCTGCCCGACGCGGGGTGGGTTTGGTGGGTCTCGCCGATCCTCGGCACCGTCATCTACTTCTGGGGCGGCTGGCCCTTCCTCACCGGTGGGCTGAGCGAGATCCGCTCCCGCAAGCCCGGCATGATGCTCCTGATCGCCCTGGCGATCACGGTCGCGTTCCTCGCTTCCTGGGGCGCGAGCCTGCACATCCTGCACCATGAGCTGAACTTCTGGTGGGAACTGGCGCTGCTGGTGGTCATCATGCTGCTGGGGCACTGGATCGAGATGCGCTCGCTGGCTCAGACCACCTCCGCCCTGGATTCCCTCGCAGCACTCCTGCCCGACGAGGCGGAGCGGGTCGATGGCGACGAGGTTGTGAAGGTCGCACCGGCGGAACTGCGTGTCGGCGATGTGGTCATCGTGCGACCCGGAGCGTCCGTACCGGCCGACGGCAAGATCGTCGACGGCAGCGCCAGCATGGACGAGTCGATGGTCACCGGCGAGTCCAAGACGGTGCGCCGCGAGGCCGGCGAGAACGTCGTCGCCGGCACCGTGGCGACCGACTCCGGTCTGCGCGTCGAGGTCACCGCCACTGGTGATGACACTGCCCTGGCCGGAATCCAGAAGCTCGTCACCGATGCCCAGGCCTCCTCCTCCCGCGCCCAGCGCATCGCCGACACCGCGGCGGCCTGGCTGTTCTGGTTCGCCCTGGGAGCCGCGGTGATCACCGCGCTCGCATGGACGCTGCTGGGAATGCCCGACGCCGCGGTGGTGCGCACCATCACCGTACTGGTCATCGCCTGCCCACACGCCCTGGGCCTCGCGATCCCGCTGGTCGTCTCGATCGCGACCGAGCGCGCCGCCCGAGGCGGGGTACTCATCAAGGACCGGCTCGCACTCGAGTCCATGCGCACCGTCGACGCCGTGCTGTTCGATAAAACCGGCACCCTCACCAAGGGAGAACCCACCGTCACCGCGATCGATCCCATCGAAGGACGTGACGAAGACGACGTGCTCGCCCTGGCTGCTGCGGCCGAAGCCGACAGCGAACACCCGCTGGCCCGCGCCATCACCGGAGCCGCCAGATCCAAAAAAATCCAGGTGCCGAAAGCCTCGGACTTCTCCTCGTCCCCGGCCGTGGGAGTCAAGGCCACCGTCGATGGTGCCGTCATTGAGGTCGGGGGCCCCTACCTGCTCGACCAGCAGAACCGAGATGAGCTGCCGGTGGCCGACCAGTGGCGGGAGGAGGGTGCGATCATCCTCCACGTCCTCGCCGACGGCGACGTGATCGGCGCGCTGCGGCTCGCCGATGAGATCCGTCCCGAGTCCCGCGACGCCGTCGACGCCCTACACTCCGCCGGTGCTCAGGTCGTAATGATCACCGGCGACGCGCAGGCCGTCGCCGACACCGTAGCCAAGGATCTCGGCATTGATCGGGTCTTCGCGGGCGTGCGCCCCGAGGACAAGGCCGCGAAAGTCAAGGAACTCCAAGACGAGGGCCGCAAGGTCGCGATGGTCGGCGACGGCGTGAACGATGCCCCCGCATTGGCCCAGGCCGACGTCGGCATCGCCATCGGCGCAGGCACCGACGTCGCCATCGGTTCCGCAGGCGTCATCCTCGCCTCCTCCGATCCGCGCTCAGTGCTCTCGGTGTTCGAACTCTCCCGCGCCAGCTACCGGAAGATGAAGCAAAACCTGTGGTGGGCCGCAGGGTACAACCTGATCTCCGTGCCGCTCGCGGCGGGCATTCTCGCGCCCATCGGGTTCGTGCTGCCGATGAGCATCGGCGCGATCCTGATGTCGGCTTCGACCGTCGTCGTCGCACTCAACGCGCAGTTGCTCCGGCGCCTGAACCTCGATCCCGCGGCCAGCGCGCGGCGGCTACTCAACCGCTCCGAGTGATCCGGACTGTCCCTATCGTCCATCAGGAGACCGATGATGAGCACCCTGTCCCTTCCCTCCGGTCACGCTTCCGAGAGCGCGGCCGACCGCGGCTACATCAGCGACAAGGCCCGCTACCTCGCTCGCCTCAGGCGCATCGAGGGACAAGCCCGCGGCATCCACCGCATGATCGATGAGGACGCCTACTGCATCGACATCCTCACCCAAGTAAGTGCGATCACCTCCGCGCTAGAGAACGTCGCGATCGGTCTCCTCGATGACCATCTCAGGCACTGCGTCACCGGCGCCATCCGGAACGGTGAGACCGCAGCCGATCACAAGATCGATGAGGCATCCCAAGCCATCGCCCGACTGATCAAGTCCACCTGAAGGAAGGAAACCGATGCGACTCCTCACCCGCATGACCTCGGCCATAGCCCGATCCTTCGAGGCCGAGCTCACCGTGCGCCGATGCTGCCAGGCTGTCCGTTGGGCACTCACCATCCGATCCGCCGGCAGTCAGCAAGAGTCGCCGTGAGGCGCCTCTCGAACGATCCGCATCCAGCTGCGGTCGATCCCTGAGTCAGACAGCAGCAATGAGTGACCGCACGACTCTCCCCGCCCTTGTCTGCCCGCACCCGCACCGTTCATCGCCCCATCGGGCCTGCCTCATATGACTGCGTGCAACTCGTCGTCGTGCGCGATGGCACGGCGATCGTGTTCTCCGAGTTCGGTGAGCAGCCGGTCAGCTTCGGCGACGCGATCCTCCTCGGACCCAACGTGCTCTGCGGGACCGAACCGGAGGGGCAGCTGACTGTCACGACGATCTACATCGACACCGATCTCGCTCTGGATCAGTTCTTCTGGCAATACTCCACGATCCTGCACGATCGACTGGACGCGCAGGGCTTCGCCAAGAAGGTCTACTCCGAACCAGCCCAAGTGCTGCATCTGGGCCGGGATCGGGCGGGCCTGATGCTGCCGTGGCTCGATGAGATGGTCGCACTCAGTGCCGAGGGGCATTTCCATGAACGCTTCCCCCGGTTACAGTCGCTCTGGTTCGCCGTCGTGGACGTCATCGCCCCGCATGTCCGCGTCTCCCCGATGCGGCTGACCAGATTCCAGCGCGCTCGCTCCCGCCCGGTCTCTTCCCATGAGCGAGCGCTGGGACCGTCACGCCGCGAAGCGATGCTCGTGCGCGATGCGCTCCATCGTGATGTCGCCTCCCCGTGGACATTGACAGAGCTGGCTGAGCTGGCGCAGCTCTCCCCGAAGCAGCTCGCCCGCGTGTTCACCGCTGCGTTCGGTAAGACCCCGACCGCCTATCTGACGATGCTGCGAGTGCAGGAGATGGCGCGACTCCTACGGGAGACGAACATCACCGTCGCGGCGGCTGGGCAGCGGGTCGGCTGGCGCAGCCGATCACGCGCGATCGAGGCGTTCACCGCGCATACCGGGGTCACCCCGAACCGGTACCGAGACATGCGGCCGGTCGTCGCCGACGTGCCCTGACTTCCGAGGTTCCCGGTTTCGCGAACGGGACAGTTCGACCGGGAAAATCCCGGTCAGGGCGGCTTCTCCTTCTCCCCGGCGCGGCCCGTGGGTAAGCCGGTATGTCCTACGTCAGGTGCCTCCGCGTTCCTGACGGCCAACCTACCGACTTCGCTGTTCGCTGACCGTCTGACTCGCCGGAAGCTCCTGGCTCACCTCGCTGGTGCAAGGCCAGCAGCCCCTCGTGCGGCTGGCCGCTCGGGAGGAGGCCGACGATGGCGACGAGGCAAGAGGAGGCCCGCCAGGCGCGGGAGGCGAAGCTCGACGAGTTCCACGACAAGCTCACCGGTGCGGTCGAGCGGCTCGTCACCGGGGATGACTGGGCCGATGCGCTCCGGTTCGCCGCGAAGTTCAGGTCACGGAGCTTCAACAATGTGCTGCTGATCTGGACGGCTCATATGGAGGCGTTCGAACAGGGCCGAGTGCCTGAACCTTTCCCCACCCTGGTCGCCGGATACAAGCAGTGGCAGCAACTCGGCCGACAGGTCGAGAAAGGCCAGGCTGGGTATCAGATTCTCGCACCAGTGACGGGCAGATTCGCCTCCGCGAACCTCGCCGACGCAATGTCGTGGCGGCGGCTGAACCGAGGTGAGAAGCCGAAGCCGGGAGAAACAGTGCGCACCCGGATGGTCGGAGTGCGACCGGCCTACGTCTGGGATGTCTCCCAGACCAGCGGTGAACCGATCCCCGCACGACCCGAGCCTCAGCTGCTCAAAGGCGAAGCCCCGGCAGGGCTCCGTGACGGCCTGGCCGATCAGGTGCGAGCGGAGGGGTTCGAGCTGCTGTGGGTGCCGCACGAGGGCATGATCGGCGGCGCGAACGGGCGCACGAACTTCACCGAGAACTGGGTCGCGGTGCGCACGAACATGGACGACGCCGCGCAGGTGAAGACCCTCGCCCACGAGCTCGCCCATGTCCTGATGCACGGCCCTGATCAGCAGGAGGCCCGGCAGCATCGCGGGATCGGGGAGGTCGAGGCCGATAGCGTCGCGCTGATGATCGGCGCCGCTCACGGGATGGACACCAGCGAGTACACGATCCCGTACGTCGCGGGCTGGGCGGCGGCCGTGGATGGGAAGAACCCGGTCGAGGTGGTGCAGGCCGCCGGGGAGCGGATACGGAAGACCGCTCTCGATGTGCTCGACCGGCTCGACACGGAGCAGGTGAGCAATGGCATCCCGCCCGGCCTCACCCGAGACGCACCCCAGCAGCAGGCGCAGCGCGAGCGCCCCCGCACCGCGTCACGAACACGCGAGCCCGAGGAGCCTCAGCCTGAGCTCGCGACACCAGAGCGGGGGCTGTGATGGCTGCCCGTGACCTGTCGGCGATCTTCCTCAACGCCACCGAGCAGCCACTCCCGCACGCGGCCCGTGAGCTTGCGGTCGCTGGGGTGCCGGTGTTCCCGGTCGCGCCGCGCGACAAGGTGCCGCTGATCCGCCACGGCCGGGGCTTCCGGGATGCGACGACGAACCTGCGCCAGGTGGAGGCGTGGTGGCGTAGTTCGCCACACGCGAACATCGGGATACCCACCGGCCGAGTCTCGGGCCTGTCGGTGGTGGATGTGGACGTGCACGGCACGAACGGCTACGACGCCCTGAACCGCGCAGACCACGCCGGGCTCGTGAGCGGGTGGGAGTTTCTGGTGCGCTCGCCCACGGGCGGCCTGCACCTCTACTACCCAGCCGCCGACGAGAGGGAGCAGCGGTCGTGGCAGGTCGGGGATGCGGGGATCGACTTCCGCGGCGACGGCGGCTACATCGTCGCCCCACCCTCGCTGCGGGTGATCGACGGCGAGACCGTGCCGTACCGGATCACCGAGCTCGGCACCGACCCCGCACACCCGCTGGACGCGGGCCGGCTACGGCGTTTTCTCGAACCGCCCCGCCCACCGCGCCGATTCCCACCCCGGATGCGCGGGCAGGGGCGGACCGATCCGCAGAAGCTCGCGAACTGGCTGGGCGGAGAGCGCACCGACCGGAACCGGAAGCTGTTCTGGGCCTCCTGCTTCCTCGCCGAGGAAGGCGTGCCGTATCGAGATGCGCTGGACGCGATGCTCACGGTCGAGCAGCCCGATTTCGGGCAGCGGGAGATCATCCGCACCGTCACCTCCGGCTACAAACGCATCCACGGCACCCCAACACCGGCCAGTCGGACGAGGGTGTCCCGCCCCGGCCCGGCGCGTGACACGGCCCCGGAGCAGCGGCTGACGCCGGCGAGGGGGCTGTGATGAATCGGCGGCGCGGGTGGGCGGTGGTCACGGCCGCGTCGGGAACCGTGCTCATCGGGGCAGGCGCGTTCTGGCTGTCGTTCACGGCGCTGGCCGACCTCGCCGTGCGTTCCGGGATCGGGGCTGGGCAGGCGTGGATCTGGCCGCTGCTGGTCGATGGGCTGATCGTGGTCGCCACCGTCGCCGTGGTCGCTCTCGATGGGCACCGGGCGGCCTGGTATCCGTGGGCGCTGCTCATCGGCGGCGCACTTGTCTCGGTGATCGCGAACGCCGCTCACGCCCTGGTCACCGCCGAGGCGTCCGTGCCGGGCCTGCTCGCCGCGACCGTCGCCGCCGTCCCACCCCTGGTGCTGCTCGCCTCCACCCACCTGACCGTCGTGCTCATCCGCTCCACCCGCACCACGACCACACCGCCGCAGACGGAGGCACCTCCGCCGGCTCTGCCTGCGGCCGGCACCCCACCCGAGAACCCGACCCCGAGCCCGGCGCCGGAGCCCGACGGTCCCTTACCGCAGCACGAGGACGAGGACGAAGTAGAGCCGTCCGCGCCTGCGACACGCGAGTCTCACGAGTCGGCTCCGCCGGGGGCTGGTGCTGGTCGGCGGGAGCGGGCGGCGCGGCTGCGGGAGGCGGGCTGGTCGAACAAGCAGATCGCCCGCGAACTCGATGTGCACCCCTCGACCGTGGGCCGCTGGTTTCCCCGACGGCCCCAGGCCGAGGGGTCTGAGTCGTCCGGCCCGCAGGAGGCCGGCACCCCACCTGAACATTCCGAGGAGGAACCGTCATGAACACCGAACAGTACCCGCACGACCAGCAGTCGCCCGAGAAGCCGCCGCCATCCGAGGCGGCAGGGCCGGAGCGGCCTGATCCGTCGGCGGGGATGGCGCCCGAGGCGATCCAGGCCGCCGACGTCGACCGCGAGAAGCAAAGCGCGGAGGGCGTGGACGTGGAGAGGCCGACGCGCGGGGTGGACTGGGTGCGCGCCTCCGATCTGATCGCCCGTGGCAGCGGCTCTCTGTCGCGGCGCGGCATCGACCTGGACTCCAAGCTGGCTCGTGGGACCCGGCACGGCGTTGCGGTCAGCGCCAAGTATGTCGGTCGGCAGATCGCCACGGGCGCGAGGCGGCTGCCGCCGGTCTCGGCGTTCGGCCGCGAGGAGCCCGCACCCGAGTCGCCGGGTCTGGGCAGGAAGTGACCGGGGTGAGCCGTCATGTCTACGATCCGACGTTCTTTCCCTGACCACCCCGCTACTCGTGGGAACCGGCGTGCACCTGCCTGGCAGGAGGTGCCGAGATGATCCCGCACATGACAACCGCCGCCGCACCGGGAGGCGGCGAGGACTACACGACCGGCGAGGGCCTGCGCGCTCTGCTGGTCCGGCTGCACGCGGAGGGGCCGGGCGCGTGGCGCACCGATCCGACCGCCGCGAAGCTGATGCAGTACGCGGCCGACAAGTACGCCGCTCTAGCGCGTAAGCACGGTCTTGATCCGTGGGAGGCGGCGGGTGCCGCGTTCGATGTGATGCGCACTCGTTCCGCGCGCGAGGCCGATGACCCGTGGGGCGTGGTCACCCATGCGGTGCGGATCACCTGCATCGCCGAGGAACGCGCCCAAGGCCTGCTGTGCTCGACGCATCAGGCGCGCCGCCCGCACTACTCGGTCTTCCACGACGCCGAGCGCCTCTCCGACCGGGAGAACCCGCTGGATGACTACCATCCCGCGTTCCACATCACCGACCCCCGCCCCGACGACGAGAAGCACGAGGGCGAGCGGGAGGTGGTGGAGCCGGCGGGGGTGGTCACGTCGGCGTCTGGTGCGGTGGAGGACGCGATCGCGTTCGTCACCGTCCTCGGGTGGCCGGCGCAGACGGCCCGCGCCGCGGTCGAGCATGTCTGCCATGCCCTCGCCCGTACCGGGTCGCGGCAGTCGGCGTTCGAGGTGCTGCGCCGCGACAAGCACTCCCGCGCCCTGCTCGACCTTCCCGGCTCCTCATGGACGGCGCTGCTGCGGGCACTGCTCGGCAACCCCGCACCCGGGATCTCCGCGACCTCGGCAGGGCGGGGCATCCTGCTCAGGTTGTTGATCGGCGAGACGCTGCCGGTGCTGCTGCACGACGACGACCTCGTGCTCACCGTGTCACTCGCGGCACCCCGGAATGGGGGCCGGCGATGAGTATCGAGCTGGAACGGGCCGTGTCCTCGATCAGATCGGGAACCGGCATCGCACCGACCTGGGCGACATCGACGCCCTGGCCGCGTCCATCGCCCGCGACGGCCTGCTCCAGCCCCCGACGATCACCCCGGACGGGGTGCTCGTGTGCGGCCGGCGCCGACTCGCCGCGATCCAGCAGCTCGGCTGGCGCACCGTGAACGTGTGGGTGCGGCAAGGAATCTCGAACCGGCTCGGGCACCTCCTCGCCGAGCAGGACGACAACCTCCTGCACAAAGACCTCAACCCACTGGAAGCAGCGTCCCTCTACCGCGAACTCAAGACCCTCCTCGCTGAGGACGCGGCGCGTCGGCAGGAAGCGTCCCGGTTCAGCAGCGACCACCAGCCTGCCGAGGGTGGGGAGGACGGTGGCGGAAAATTTCCGGCACCGTCACCGACACCGGCGGGTGAGGCGCGGCAGCAGGCGGCGACGATGATCCCCGGTGCCGCGTCGTACCGGACATTGGACAAGATCGAGGCGATCCAGCAGGCCGCCGACCGCGACGACCTCCCCGACGACACCCGTACGTCGGTAGCGAATGCGTTGGCGCGGATCGAGGCGGGCGCGCCGGTGCATCCGATCTTCGAGGAGGTCCGCTCCCTGATCGACGATCCCGCCCGGAGCCGGGACGCGGAACTGGACCGGCTCGCGCAGGAGGCGGTCGCCCGCGCCAAGAACCGCCCCCGCCGCACGAAGAGCCCTGCCGCTCTGGCACCGGCGGGGCTGACGGTGTGGACGGCCCGCTCGTTCGTCGTGATCTGGGGCGAACTGGTCGACTGGTGGACGCATTACGACCCGGCCGTGCTCGCCGGCGAGCTCACCGAGGAGCAGATCGAGATGTTCCTGACGATCGCCGACGGCACCGCCCGCTTCGCCACCGCCCTCCGTGCCGCATGCAACCAGAACACCGACAACGACGAAGACCGTGACGAGGGTGAGGGTGGGATGCGGCATCTGCGCGCCCTCTGACCCCCCCCCGTTTCGCCGCCTCGGGCCCCATGAGGGGGTGTCGGGGCGGATGCGCGTTCGGGTGCACCTGGTGGGCATGAACTCGACAGATGCTTCTCGTTCCCGCCGCCGACTGGTCGTCCTGGTCTCGGCCGCAGTCGTCGTGCTGCTCCTGGTCGGTATCGGGGTCTACGGCCTGGTCGCCGGCCCCCGCACCACCAGCGACCCGCCACCCGCGCCCCCGTCACCGACCGCACCAGGCACGACGGAGCAGGGGCCGCGGGACCTGGCGCCGATCCCCGAGACCGACGACCCGGAGAAGTTCGTCCGCGCCGTTGCGGAGGCGCTGTTCGGGTGGGATACGACCAGCGGGCTGATGCCGCTGGACTACACCAGCGGGCTCCTGAAGGTTGCCGACCCGTCCGGGGTCGAGCAGGCGGGCCTGGCCTCGGATATCGCCGGCTATCTCCCGAACCGGGAGACCTGGGTCGAGCTGCGCAAGTACGGCACGACGCAGCGTCTGGAGATCACGGACGTGTTCGTGCCGGAGGCGTGGGCGGAAGCCGAATCGCAGGCGCAGCCGGGGCAACTAGCGCCGGGCACCACGGCGTACACGGTCGAGGGTGTCCGCCACCGGCAGGGCATCTGGAATGACGAGGCCACGTCGAGTGCGCATGAGGTGGCGTTCACGATCTTCCTGACCTGCCCGCCGGACGGCGACCCGTGCTATCTGCTGCGCCTGTCCATCCTCGACCAGCCCCTGCGCTGACACCGGGGAGGAGGCTCTGATGCTGCGCAAAGCGATCGCGGGGCTCGCCGCCCTCGTCCTGCTCTGCCCGATGGTCGTCCTCGTCTCGGTCGGGCTGCTCGTCAACCCCTCCGCCGCCTCCTGCGCAGCCCCTGGCGGCAGCGTGCAGGTCGGCGACATCCCCGACGAACTGACCTCGATCACCCGCCACGGGGAACAGATCGTCCTCGGCAAGGCCGAGCTCACCCACGCCGCCACGATCATCGAGACCGGTTCGAGCACTGAGGGGGTCGGCCGGGATGGGATCGTGATCGCGTTGATGGCGGCGCTGACCGAGTCGCGGATGCGGATGCTCGCCAACACCTCTGCGTATCCGGAGAGCGGCGAGTACCCGAACGACGGCAACGGCTCCGATAACGACTCTTTGGGGCTGTTTCAGATGCGGCCGGCCTCCGGGTGGGGCACCGTCGCCGAGCTCATGGACCCCGACTATCAGGCCGCCGCGTTCTACGGCGGCCCCGACGGCCCCAACGCCGGCTCACCCAGGGGGCTGCTGGACATTCCCGGCTGGGAGCAGATGGGCAAGGGCGAAGCCGCCCAGGCCGTGGAAGTCAGTGCCTTCCCGGACCGGTACGACAACTACGAGCCCGTCGCCGAAGACATCCTCACCGCCCTCACCGGCAGCGGCGAGCCCGGCCCCACCCGTACCCCGGTCCTGGTGAGCGCGGAACCGGTCGAGTCGGGGCGGGTGGTGTTCCCGCTGCCGGAGGGCACGTGGGTGCCGACCAGCCCGTTCGGGCCGAGGACGCATCCGATCACCGCGGAGCAGTCCTTCCACACCGGCAGCGATTTCTCCGCCCCGGACGGCACCCCGATCCTCGCCGCCGCCGACGGCACCGTCACGGTCTCGGAGTTCTCCGGCGGCTACGGGGGTCTCGTCGTCATCGAGCACCGCATCGACGGGAAGACCATGGCGACCGCTTACGCGCATTCCTGGGAGCACGGCATCCACGTCGCGCCGGGTGACACGGTGCGGGCCGGGCAGCACATCGCCGACGTTGGCAGCTCGGGGATGTCGACGGGGCCGCATCTGCATTTCGAGGTCCGCGACGGCGGCACCGACGGCGAGTACATCGATCCCGCGAAGTGGCTCAACGACCACGACGCCGCCGACCTCGACGAGTCCGACGTCACCCCACCCGGACAGCACGAGGACTGCGACACCCAGCAGGGCACGCCGGGTGATCCGGCCCCGGTCGAGGGCGACCCGGACGAGCTGGTGGACGACCCCACCACGGATGGGCAGATCACAGTGCGGCTGCGCAGCGTCTACGAACAGACCCTCACCGCGTTCCCGGAGTCGACGTGGGCGTGCTACTCGCCCCGCCCCGGCACCAAGTCCGAGCACCCGATCGGCAGAGCCTGCGATGTGGCGTTCGGGAACGCGATCGGCCAGTACCCGACCCCGGCCCAGCTCGAATACGGGTGGCAGGTCGCCGACTGGCTCCAAGAGCACGCCGAGACCCTCGGCGTCGAATACCTGATCTGGCAGGGCAAGATCTGGTCCCTCGCCCGAGCCGACGAGGGCTGGCGCGACTACACCCGCGGCACCGATATCACGACCCGGCACGACGATCACTTGCACATCACGGTCCGAGAGGGGGCGTGATGGAGGTCTTCCCGGATTTCGAGGGACTGTCGGGGATCGAGGACCTGCGGGAGGTCGCCGGCGCGCTGTTGATGTTCGTGCTGATCGTCGCGGTGCTGATGCTCATCGTCTCAGGCATCTGCTGGGCGATCGGCTCCAGCAACGGCAACTACCAGCTCGCTCACCGCGGCCGGGCCGGGGTGTTCGTGTCCTTCGCCGGCGCGATCTTCGCCGGTGCCAGCGTCGCCTGGCTGAACTGGCTCATCACCATCGGCAACCAGCTCTAACCCCCAGCTGCTCGTCGTCGGTTTTCTCTGGCCCGCCCCTCGGGTGCTTCGGCACCTCCGGGGGGCGGGCTTCTTCGTGTGCCCCTGGGGGTCGGGGTGCACCTGGCGGTCGGAACTGTCTCTCGTCTCGTGAAAGGGCACATCGTGATCGACATCGACCCCAACTCCAGCGGCCTGCCGGGCATCGAGCAGCTGCGCACCATCGTCGGCGCCGTGATGACCGTCGGCCTCATCCTGTCCGTGCTCGCGCTGATCATCTCCGCGATCATCTGGGCTTACGGCTCCAACAGCAGCAACCCCCATTTGGCCGGGTGGGGGAAGACGGGTCTGCTGATCTCCTGCGGTGCGGCCGTGATCTGCGGCGCCGCCGTCGCGCTGGTGAACTTCGGCTGGTCGGTCGGCCAGCAGGTCTGACCCCCTCTTCTGCGTGTGAAAGGAGGGGTGCGCCGTGAGCGTGTGCGATATCCCCGTCATCTCCACCGTGTGCGACGCGGTCGGTGAGGGCACCGCGTCCCTGATCGCCGCCCCGTTCGACTGGCTCGCCTCCTCGATGGCCGGGGCGGCGGCGTGGCTGATGGAGACGATGTGGACCGTCTTCGACACCACCACCCTGGTCGACCTGACCCAGGACGGGTTCATCTCGGTCTACAACATCGTCTTCGGGATCGCCCTGTTCATCATCGCGATCTTCTTCTTCCTGCAACTGATCACCGGGATGATCCAGCGCGACCCCGGCGCCCTCTCCCGTGCCGCGCTCGGGGCGGGCAAGTCGATCCTCGGCAGCTTCGTGGTCATCACGTTGACCACGGTGCTGCTGGAGATCGTCGACCAGCTGTGTATCGGCCTCATCCAGGCCGCCGGGGAGACCACCGAATCGATGGGCAACCAGCTCCTCCTCCTCGCTGGCGCCCTGTCCGGGCTGAACATCGCCGCACCCGGCGTCGGCGCGATCGTCTCGATCTTCCTCGCCGGCCTGATGATCGCCGCCATCGCCATCGTCTGGTTCTCCTTGCTGATCCGCAAGGCGCTGATCCTCGTCACCGTGGTCCTCGCCCCGCTCGCCTTGTCGGGGGCGTCGTGGGATGTCACGAAGGGGTGGATCGGGAAATGGGTGACGTTCCTGATCGCCCTGATCGTCTCCAAGCTCGTCCTGGTCGTGGTGTTCCTGGTCGCGATCACGCAGGTCGCGACTCCCATCGACGCCGGCCTGACCGCGGTGACCGAGCCCATCGCCGGGATCGTGCTGATGGGGATCGCCGCGTTCGCCCCCTACATGGTCTACCGGCTCATCTCGTTCGTGGGCTTCGACCTCTACAACTCGATGGGCGCCGAGCAGGACGCGAAGAACGCCATGAACCGGCCCCTGCCGATCCCGACCAGGGCCGGCGGTGAGGGCCCGAAGAAGATCCTCGACAGCCCTGATGGCGGGGGCGGACGTGACGCGGGTGGGAGCCCGCCGGCGGCGAAGCCGCCGACCAGCACCGAGACGGCGGGGACGGAGACCGCGACCGCGGAAGCGGGAACGGGGACCGCCGCGAGCACCGGGCCCGCTGCCCCGGTCGTGGCCGGCGTCATGGTCGCCAAAGAAGCCGCCGAGGCCGGCCCGCAGGCGGGCCGAGAGCTCGGGAACCAGGCCGACACCGTCGCCGCGGGCGCGCAGAACGCCGGCCACACCACCCCCGACAGCAGCGGCCCGGGTTCGGGTGGGACGCCGCCGGCTCCGTCGGCGCCGGTGCCGAAGACCCCGACCGAGCCGTCCGCCCCAGCAGATCCCGGCACGGCCGGTGGGAAGGAGTAGGCGATGCCCCGCACCGACGACACCACAACGAGCGCCGGCGAGCTGGTGCCGGTGAAGCTCTCCCGCCTCACCCGCCGTGGCCTCATCCTGGGCCTGTCGCTGTCGCAGATGATCGCCCTCGGCATCGGTGGTGCGTCCCTGATCGGGGCGCTCTACGCCGGCGGCGGCATCCTCATCGCCTACTCCGCCCCCGTCTGGGCGGCAGCGATCGCCCTGACGTGGGTGAAGGCCGGCGGTCGGGCGCTGGTCGAGTGGATACCCGTGTGCGCCTGGTGGGCCTGGCGCACCACCGGCGGACAACTGCTGTATCGGCGCCGGATCGTGACCCCGCGGCCGGAGGGCACGCTCGCGCTACCGGGCGACATGGCCAGGTTGCGCGAGTACACCGATCCCGAGACCGGGGCGGGGATGATCCACGACCCGACCGCGAACACGCTGACGGTGGTGGTGTCGCTGACGCATCCGGCGTTCGTGCTCCTGGACCCGTCCGAGCAGCACCGCCGGGTCACCGCCTGGGGTCGCGTGCTCGCGACGATCTGCCGCTCCGGCCGGGTCGCCACCCTCCAAGTCCTGGAACGGACGTTGCCGGATTCCGGGCAGGGGCTCGCCGAATGGTGGGCCGAGCACGGCACCCACGACGACTCCTGGGCCTCGACCACCTATAGCGAGCTGATCGACCGGGCCGGGCCCGCTGGGGAACGCCACGCCACAACCGTGTCGCTGTCGTTGGATATGAAGGCGGCGGGCCGGCAGATCCGGACCGCCGGCGGCGGCATCAAGGGCGCGGCGAACGTGCTCCGCCAGGAGATGACCACCCTCGTCTCCGCGCTCCGCGCCGCCGACCTCACCCCGTCCGGGTGGCTGAGTCCCGGGGAGCTGGCGGTGATGCTGCGCACCGCTTACGACCCCGCGATCGGGCCGACCCTGGAACGCCACGGACAGCTCGGGCAGGACCTCGCCACGGCCGGCCCCGTCGCCGTCGCCGAGACGTGGGAGCGGTTGCGCACCGACTCCGGCTACCACGCCGTGCTGTGGATCAGCGAGTGGCCCCGCGCGATGGTCTACCCCGGGTTCCTCGCACCCGTGACCTTGTCGACGGGGATACAGCGGTCGATATCGCTGCTGTGCACCCCGCTGAGAACCGACCAGGCCGTGCGCGACATCCGCAAGAAGAAGGTCGAGTACATCAGCGACCGCGCCCAGCGGGCGAAGATCGGACAGATCCAGGACGCCTCGCAGACCGCCGAGTACGAGGACGTGCTGCGCCAGGAAGCCGACCTGACCGCAGGGCACGGGGTGCTGCGCTACACCGGCCTGATCGCCGTCACCGCCCCGACCGTCGAGGAACTCGACACCGCGGTCGCCGTGATCGAGCAGGCCGCGATCCAGGCCTCCTGCGAGACACGGCTCCTCGTCGGGCAGCAGGCGCAGGCATTCACCGCCGCCGCCTTGCCGCTCGCACGCCGCATCTGAGAGGTGGTCAGTCAGTGGGCTTGACCAGGATCGTGGCGCCGGGGTCGACGTCGGCAGCTGCAGCGAGGGTCGGGAGCTCGGCACCGTCCAGGCCAGCGAGTTCCAATGCGGCCTGGCCGGCGAGATGAGCTGACCGGACGGATTGCCCGTTCGCGATGGACGCGTAGAACTGGGCGGCGTAGTTGATCGCGTCTCCGTCGTCGATGCTGTCGGCCATGCCGATGGCGAACGGGACGACATCGGCGACGAGTTGATCGATCTGTGCGGCGGACTTGCAGGCGTTGAGCAGCACGAGCAGCGGCGGGTCGTCGGTGGCGGCGATCGCGCGTGAGAACGCCCGCGCCGTGACGACGTGCCCGTCGTGCGGTCCGTCGGTGTCGTGCTCGAAGACGATCAGGTCTTCGTTGCTGTGTCCGGAGAAGTGCACGACGTGCGGACGGAACTTGGTGATGCCATCCAGCAGGTCGCTCGCGGTCGCAGCGGGGCGGACATCGAGGTCGATCAGGTCCCGGTGCAGCGCGGACTCGACCGCGGACCGGATGCGCTTCTGCTCTCGCCCCACGCGCAGATCCCCTTCGGAGGACGCGCCGAGCAACAGCACACGCAGCTTCTCCGGCTTGGGTGCCCGCAGTTCCCGGAGCGCTTCGCCGACAGCATGCTCCGTGCGGTCGAAGCGCGCTTCCGTTGCCGCACGTTCGGCAGCTGCCCGCCGATCAGCGGCGGTCTGCTCTCGCTTGCGCGTGCGTTCCGCCGCGTCGGCCTCGGAGCGCTCTGCTCGGGCGAGCTTGGTCTGCAGGTCTGCTTCCTGCTTCCGATATCCGGAGGCCTTGGCCGCCCACTTGTTTGCTTCACTCCCGGCGGACGCGGCCTCCTTGTCGCGCTGCGCGGCCCGGCTCAGCTTCGATTTCTGCGTCGACGCGCTCTTGGTCTTCGCCGCCTCCTGACGTGCCGTATCGGCCTCGGCACGCTTCTTCGACTCCTTGTTCCGGTACTCACCGGCCTTCTTCTCCGCGTCGACGCGCTGCTTGCGCTTGCGCTCCAGCTCCCCGCGGTACTGCTGTGATCCCACCTCGGCTCCTCTCGATTCACCTGCGTGGCAACGCTATCCGGCACCACTGACACAGCAGAGCCGCGCGCACCTGGGGAACACAGCCCCCGACCCCATCTCACCTCCGCCGGGGTCGGGGCGCTGCCGCGCCCGCCGAAACCTGAGGAGTTGTCATGCCGACGTTCACCGATCCCCAAGCGGATGCCCGCGAAGCCGCCGAGGCCTTGCGCGGTCTCGCGCACGCCACGATCACCATCGAAGACCCGCGCGTCATGTATGAGGTCATCGGGAACCTGCTGGCCAGCACCCGGTACCTGGCCCAGGTCACCGATCAGCTCGCCCAGAACCATCACCGCAGTGCGGCACGGGCGACGACCGATCACGGTGATCCGCTCGCCGCACGAACTCTCCTCGGTGACACGATCGACGCGCTGCGCACCGCGTCCACCCGCATGGATCAAGCCGAAGTCTCCCTCGACCAGGCATCCGGGAAGGCGGGGCAGATCGCGTGGAAGCCCGACGATCCGCAGCACCGGTGGGTCAGCATCGTGTTCCTCCAAGGCGAGGACGCGGACCCGGTGATGGAGATCATCGACCGGCAGGGCACCGACGCCGCGATCGCCCACCTCGCCGCCTGGGACTTTGGCGAGGAGACGGTCAACGATGCGATGGAGAACGGGTACGTCTACGACACCGCCCCGCACAGCGCCGCCGACCGGCTCGCCACCTCCGGCGACTACGCCCTCACCTACAGCCCCGACCTGGGCTACGTCAGGCTCTCCCGCCGCATCGACGCCCCCAACCCCGATGCGCCCACCTCCGGCACCACCACACTGCCTGTACCGGAGCCTGAGCCACGACGGGAGCGGCATCGCCGACCGGCACGGTCGGAGGGGGCGTCGTCGTGGTTCCGTCCGGACGCGATCGACGAGGTCGCCGAGAACCGGGGGCTGTTCCGGTGAGCGGCGACCGCGAGAAGCTGCACTCCGCCGTCCTCGTCGCACCCGCCAAGGAACGCCGCCGGCTGCGCCAGCAACGCCGAGCCGCCGCTGCGGAGCTCGTCGCCGAGCAGCGCACCCGCGAGCGCGCCGAGGCCCGAGCGAAGCGGGAACGCGAGCGGGCCGAGCGGCGCGCGACCCGATACCTGCCGACAGCCGGCGAGCCCGGCCCCGCCACCCTCCGCACGCCAGGACGGTTCCGCCTCCCGAAGCATCAGGACACCAGCGCGATGCTCGCCGGGGCGTATCCGTTCCTCGCTGAAGGCGGCCTCGGCTCCCAGGGCGTGTTCATCGGCCAAGACCTCTACTCCGGCGGCAGCTTCGTCTACGACCCGTGGGTGCTGTATGCGAACGGGGTCATCACCGCCCCGAACGTCGTGGTCGCCGGCATCGTCGGCTCCGGCAAGTCGAGCCTGGCAAAGAGCCTCTACACGCGCTCGCTCGGATTCGGGCGCCGCGACTACATCCCCGGCGACCCGAAAGGCGAACACACGGCCGTCGCCGAGGCCGTCGGGGGTCGGGCGATCAAGCTCGGCCACGGCCTGCCCTCCCGCCTGAACCCCCTCGATGAGGGATACCGGCCCGCCGGGATGAGCGACGAACAATGGACCGCGACCGTCGTCTCCCGGCGACGCGACCTGATCGGGGCGTTGACGGAGACCGTACTGGCGCGGCCCATGTCGCCGTTGGAGCACACCGCGATCGACACCGCCCTGGCGGCGACCATGCGGGCCAACTCGGTGCCGATCCTGCCGATGATCGTCGACCACCTCCTCGACCCGGAAGGCGACGAGGACGGGAGACTCCAGGAGGACGGGCGGCTGGTCGGACACGCCCTGCGCCGCCTGGTCGCCGGTGATCTGGCCGGCCTGTTCGATGGCCCCTCGACGGAGGTGTTCGATCCGTCGCTGCCGATGATCTCCCTCGACCTGTCCCAGGTCACCGAGAACTCCACCCTCATCTCGGTGCTGATGACCTGCTCGTCGGCGTGGATGGAAGCCGCCCTCCTCGACCCCGCCGGCGGGCAACGCTGGTGCATCTACGACGAAGCCTGGCGACTCATGTCCCAACCCGCCCTGCTGAAGCGGATGGACGCGCACTGGCGGCTCGCCAGGGCGTACGGGATCGCGAACGCGATGATCTTCCACAAAGTCTCCGACCTCGACAATGTCGGCGACCAGGGATCAGCCATGCGCGGCCTCGCCAACTCCTTGTTGGCGAACGCGGAGACGAGGATCATCTACCGGCAAGAATCCGACCAGCTCGGCCCCACCTCCGCGGCGCTCGGGCTGACCGGCACCGAGCAGGCCCTGCTGCCCACGCTTGGTGTCGGGCAGGGGCTGTGGAAGATCAAAGGCTCCTCCTACGTCGTTCAACACCAGCTACACCCCGCCGAAAATCGGCTCTTCGACACAAGCTCGCGAGCAGCAGCGCGCAGCTAGGAACACCAGGAGGGGCGGGTGCACCTGGCTGGCATGAGACACGCACACCCCCCTGCTGATTCGACCAGTTCCGCGCCGGTGTCGGTGCCGCATCTCGTGCTCGACGTGCACGAGGACGGCACCATGGCCGCCACCCTCGACCACCACCCGGTCGCCGCGCCGGAGGGTGTGGGGGCGTGGCGGCGGGCGATGTTCGCGCAGATCATCGATCACGTCACGCACGATCGGGCGATCCCGGTGCGGGTCACCGTGCACGAGGTGGACGGCAGCACGTTCACCGACATCCTCCCCGCCGCCAAACGCCCCGCCCCGAAGCGCGACACGGACTCGGCGCCGGAGGCGGTGAGGAAGCCGGGGAGGCGGCGTCGCGGGGCCGACCCCATCGAGGTCGACGGCGGTGACGGGTTCATCTCCGGCGAAGACATCGCCGTCGCGGTCATCGTCGCCCACACCGACGCGGCCCCCGATGGGCGGGCCCGCGCCCTCCTCGACCCCCAGGTCGTCGCCGCGGCGAAGGCGGGTGAGGTGGTGCTGGTCGGGCGGGTCTCGGGCACGATCGCCGTCAGGGGCCTGCCGTGACCGGCCCGCAGGGCCGCCCCGGCCAGCCGATGGGTGACGAGCTCACCAACATCCTGCTCATCGCCATCGGCGGGCTGCTCGGGGTCGCCTTCGTGCTCCGTGCCGCGGGCAGTGTCGCCGCGTTCCTCACCGGCACACCTCAGCCGACCGCCGGGGCGACCGGCGGGGTCGCGGTGTTCTTCCACCCGGCCGATCCGGGCGGGCAGCTCGGCGCCGCCGGCCTGAACCCGGTCGTCTACTGGATCACCGCCGCCCTCATGCTCACCGCACTGACCGTGGCGGGGTTCTGGGCCTGGACCACGATCCACCGGTTGACTCGGCAGACCGCCGCCGATCCACACCGGCAGGAAGGCACCGCCACCCGGCACGAGGTCGCCACGGCCGCGTCGGCGAAGGCACTCATGCGACGCGCCGGCACCCTGCGCCCCAGCCTGGCGAACCCGCGGCCGGGCGATGTCGGGTATCGGCTGGGGATCGCGCATCGGCACGAGGTGTGGGCGAGCGTGGAGGACTCGATCCTGCTGATCGGGCCGCCCCGCTCCGGCAAGGGCCTGCACCTGATCATCCCGGCAATCCTCGACGCACCCGGCGCCGTCGTCACCACCAGCACCAGGCCGGATAACGTCACCGCCTGCCTGCGCGCGAGAAGGCGTGTCGGGCCGGTGGCGGTGTTCGACCCGCAGCATCTCGCCAAGGGACTGCCGGCGGGGATGCGGTGGTCACCGATCCGGGGCTGCGAGTCCCCGCAGACCGCGATGATCCGCGCCGCGGGCCTCGCCTCCGCCACCGGCTTGTCCGCAGGCGGGGTCGAGGGCGGTGACTTCTGGGAAGGCAAGACCCGCGCCGCGCTGCAAGCGCTACTGCATGCCGCCGCCCTCGACGGCCGGTCACCGTCTGAGCTGTTCCGGTGGACTCTCGACCCCACCTCGGCGGCGGATGCGGTCGCGATCCTCACCAACCACCCGCAAGCCGCGACCGGGTGGGCGGACTCTCTGGCGTCGATGATCGATGCCGACCCGCGCACCCGCGACTCGATCTGGCAAGGCGTCAGCCTTTCTCTCGCGGCGCTGGCGGACCCGCGGGTGCTCGATGCGGTCTCACCTGGCGAGGGTGAGGAGTTCGATCCCGAGGCGTTCATCAGGGAGCGCGGCACCCTGTTCCTCCTCGCCACCGGCGCCGGCGCCGGGAACAGTGCCGCGCTCGTCGCTGCCCTGGTCGAAGATCTCGTGGAAACCGCCCGTCGCATGGCCGCCCGTTCCGCCGGCGCGAGACTCGATCCGCCGCTGTTGTTGTGTCTGGATGAGATCGGGAACCTGGCACCTCTGCCCAGCCTTCCGACGTTGATGGCCGAAGGCGGCGGCACCGGCATCACCACCCTCGCCGTGCTCCAGTCCCTCGCGCAGGCGCGGGACAAGTGGACCGAGCACCAGGCCGGCGCGATCTGGGATGCGTCCATCGTGAAACTCATCCTCGGCGGCGCCTCCAACAGCCGCGACCTCCAGGACCTCTCCACCCTGATCGGGGAACGCGACGAGCTGACCGACACCACCACCGTCGGCGACCACGGCTCCCGCTCCAACCAGCGCAGCGTGCGGCGGGTCGCGATCCTCCCGCCCGATCACATCCGACGCCTCCCGTTCGGCACCGCGGTGACCCTGCTGCGCTCAGCACCGCCGATCATCACCGACCTTCGCGCCTGGCCCGACCGCCCCGACGGCAAGCAGATCCAGTCGGATCGAGCCGAGGTCGAACAGCTCCTGCACGACGCCCACCGCGAGTAGACGACGCCGGCGGGCTGGGGTGGTCGGGTGCACCTGCCTGCCACGAGCAGCCCCCACGACGAGCGGGCGGCATGAGCAGAGCAGGAGCACACGATGAGCGAGCAGAAACCAGACGTAGACCCGGAGATCGGTCAGGCCTTCTACGGGTTCGTCGCCTCCGAACCGCAGCTGACCTGGCACGACGGCAAGCCGCGCCTGTACTTCAAGGCCGGGCAGGAGCACTACGAGTACGGCCCGGACGGGTCGCGCACCAAGCTGCCGACCACCTTCCACGATGTCGTCGCGTTCCGCGGCGCCGCGAAGAGCGGTGGCGAGATGCTGTCCAAGCAGGACTGGTTCCTCGCGCACGGCCGTCTCGAAACCGGCACGAACCCGAACACCGGGGTGGAGAGCAAGGAGTTCATCGCCAACCGGTTCGGTCCCGACGCCGCCCGGATGAACATCGAGATCGGCACGCCGCGCCGGCTGTCGCAGATGGAGTCCCCGAACCGGCAGCAGCCGCAGCGGCAGGGCGGGTTCGAGCCGCCCGAGCAGGAACAGCCCGAGCGCGAGCAGCCCGCACGGGCCCTGTGAACGGAGGCGGACGCGATGAACGACACCACCACCCCGCCCGACCGCCCCGAACCCGAGGAGTGGGAGGACGAGGACTTCGGGCCGGTCGGTCCCGACGATGATGTGCCGGGGCCGCCGCGGCCGGTGAACTGGAATCTGCTGCTCGCGCACGACCTGGAGCAGGAATGGCTCGCCCTGAACCGTTGGGTCGAGTGGGTCAGGAGAGAGTACGCGCTGCCCGCGTCGGTGATCCCGCCGCTGTGGCACCGGCATCCGGCACTCAAGTGGGAACTGTCCGCGCTACACCTGCACTGGCTCGCCGCGTACGACCCGGAACAGGACGCCTCGGCCGCGATCGGGTGGCACCGCGACTTCGCCGCCGCCCGGCAGCGGCTGCGCGACTGGGTCGCCGCCTCCGGCACCCGCCTGGATCGCGACCGCCCCGACCGGCAGGCCGCCTGGCCCGGCGAGCCCCCGGCCCCACCGGTCGAAGACACCCCCATCACGAACCGGCGCGAGGACTTCGTGGCCTTCGTGATCGAACGGGTCGCCCGCCGCAAAGCCGCCGAAGACGCCTTCTTCGCCCGCCTCGACAACGCCGACCTCGACACCGACCCCGACCCCGACCCCGACATGGGTGCCGATTCCGAAGGCGGGTGATCGGTGATGGTGCGGAACTATCAGCGCAAGACCCAACGCCCATCATCGGACCGGCGGCTGCGGGTCACGTTCACGAGGCGGGAGCAGATCGACACCGAGAAGATCGCCGAAGTCCTCATCCGCGTCGCCCTGCGCGAGGCCGGCACCGGCAGCCCGGTCGGTCAGGCCGGAGACCAGCTCCGGGCGCTGCTGAGCAGCGAACGGTAGAATCCCTGATGTACGTCCATCCAGGGCGCTACCGGCTAACCCATCTGTTGCCCGAGCCCGTCGCGGTTCGGCAGGCCTTCCCATCTGTGTCGTGACCGCCAGTCGGCGCCCGCACCCAACCCCATCGCTGGGGGCTGGGTGAGAGCCCGAAAGGCAGTCACGACCATGACGCTCATCGACCTCCCCGCCGGCCTCGACCTCGGCGCACTTCGCACCCTCGCCGCCGGCCCGAAGCAGACCAGCGAAGCAGCGGCCCTTCCAGATGGGAAGGTGCCCGCGATCTCCTACCTGCGGGTCTCCACGAAGGACCAGGCCACCCGCAACGGTCTCGAAGAAGGGCTCTCCATCCCCGCGCAGCGCGACGCCGCGCAGCGCAAGGCCGACCAGCTGAACGCCGTCATCGTCGCGGAGTTCATCGAGCCCGGCGAGTCCGGGAAGACCGCGCGCCGCAAAGCGCTCCAGGAGATGCTCGACTAACTCGCCGAGCACCCCGTCCGGTACTGCATCATCAACAAAGTCGACCGGATCGCGAGGAACCGGCTCGATGACGCGATCATCCACGCCACCCTCCGCCAGGCCGGGGTCACGCTCGTGTCCGTCATGGAGAACATCGACGAGACCCCGTCCGGCATGCTCATGCACGGCATCATGGCCTCCATCGCCGAGTTCTACTCCCTGAACCTCGCCCAGGAGGTCACCAAGGGGCTCGTGCAGAAAGCCACGATCGGCGGCACCCCGCACCGGGCCCCCATCGGCTACCTCAACATCCGCACAGTGGATGCGAACGGGCGCGAAGTCCGCGAGGTGCGGCTCGATCCCGACCGGTGTGAGCTGATCCGGTTCGCGTTCACCGCCTACGCCACCGGGGACTGGTCGCTGTCGAGGCTAGCCAGGGAGCTGGAGACCCGCGGCCTCACCACCCGGCCCACGCCGTCGTTCCCCGCGAAGCCGGTCACCACGACCGCGCTGCACAAGATCCTCGTCAACCCCTACTACCAGGGCATCGTCACCTTCCGCGACGTCACCTACCCCGGCACGCACGATCCGCTCGTGACGCCGGAGACGTTCGAGCAGGTGCAGACGATCCTGCGGCAGAATCACGTCGTCGGCGACAAGCCGCAGAAGTACGACCACTACCTCAAAGGCTCGATCTACTGCGGCTGCGGCAAGCGGCTCATGTTCGAGCGGCCCCGCAACCACCAGGGCGTCGCATACGACTACTTCACCTGCACCGGCCGCCGGTTCAAGCGCAACGACTGCCAGCGCACCGCCATCCTCACCCACCGCGTCGAACAGGCCATCGAGGCCAGCTACCAGGGCATCTCCATCAGCGCGGACGAGGCAGCACAGGTTCAGGGCGTGCTCGGGCAGGTGTTCGACACCCTCTCCGAATCCACCAGCGACGAGAAGAAGCTGCTGGCCGGGCAGAAGGCCAAGCTCGAAGCCGAGCAGGTCAAGCTCCTCCAAGCCCACTACGCCGACGCGATCCCCCTCGACCTGCTCAAGACCGAGCAAGACCGCATCCGCGCCAGCCTGCAAGCGATCACGGGTCGGCTCGACACGTTGGAGACGACATACGGCAAGGCGAAGGTCGGGCTTGACGCGATCCTCGGGCTCCTCACCGACATCGGCGAGGTCTACGCGAAGGCTGAACCCTCAGAGCGGCGGATGCTCAACCGGGCGCTGTTCGACCGCATCGTCATCGATGACGAGGACCAGGTCACCCTCGAACCAGCCGAGGCCATCCAGACGATCCTGGCGACCAGCCCCAGGCCACACAACGAAAGAACCTTGCCCCGCGATGATGCGGGGCAAGGTTCGAACGTTCAACTTTACGTGGAGGTAAGGGGACTCGAACCCCTAACCCCCTGCTTGCAAAGCAGGTGCGCTACCAATTGCGCCATACCCCCGCGGTCCTCACACCCGATCGGTGTACCGGGACCAGGTCTGATGGATGCGCTGTCGTCTGCTGCGGAATCCGAGGAGGACTCCGGCTGCTGCGGACAACACCCCCGTCAGGGTCAACCACTTCTTCACAACGTCTCCGTCCGATCGTGGTTCCGTGGGCCTAAGAGGACTTGAACCTCTGACCTCTTCGTTATCAGCGAAGCGCTCTAACCGCCTGAGCTATAGGCCCGAATCGGGGTGAACCGAAAATCAACTATAGCCACAAGACGACCGGGTGCCAAATTCCCGCTGCCGCCGCTAGTGCCGGCCCGGAACTGTGGGGCTTCCATAGGAGAGGGCGGCCGTTGCAGCCACCACTCTCGTCGAAAGGCCCCACACTCCTGGAGGGAAGCCAGGCCAGGGCGCACCGTCCGGCATCACCGGGCACGCGGCCCGCCCGCCGGAGTCGACCAGAGAACCCCACCACCCTCTGAAACAGCAATATCCTGCGGTTCCGTTCTCAGGAACCGCAGGATATTGCTGTTTGGATGTGGGGCGGGGTGGGGTGGGGTGATCAGTCGTCGGTGAGGGTGAGGTGGAAGCCGCCGACGATCGACGAGCCGATGTTGTAGAGGAACGCGAACAGCGTCGACAGCGCCGTCATGAGGACGATGTTGACGAGCGCGAGGATCACGGAGAACGACAGCACGCGGCCGAGGCTGAACAGGCCGAGCAGCTGGTCCGCCCCCTCGGTGCCGGCGACCTCGGAAAGGGTGGACTGCAGACCCTGGAGGGTGCCGGTCGCCTGGAGAACGAGCCACAGCACGAGGGCGGCGATGACAGTCGCGATGCCGATCGCCACCGACAGCAGGAACGCCATCTTCATGACCGACCAGGGGTCGAGCTTCGCGACGGTGAGCCGCACGGTGCGCGGACCCTTGCGCTTCGACTTGCCGCCCATCTTCACGCCCCCGGAGGAGGCGCGGACCGGGGAGTCGCCGTCGTCGTCGGCCCCGGCGGACAGGGGCGAGCGGGTGGTGCCGGAGGTGCGCGCCGACCCATCGGTCTTCACCGCAGTGGGAGCAGACCCAGTGGGAGCAGACCCGGTCGGAGCCGAGCCGGTCGGAGCCGAGCCGGTCGGAGCCGAGCCGGTCGGAGCGGAGCCCGTGGGCGCGGACCCCGTCGGAGCGGACACGGTCTGCCGGGCGGGTGCAGTGCCGGCAGGAGCGCCCGAGGGGCCACGGTCGCTCGGCACGGCCGGCGCATCGACGCGGGTCGCCGGGCCCGAGGCGCCCTGGGCACCCGCCGGACCGGAGCCGACGGGGGCTCCGCCGCTCGCGCCGGCGCCCTTCGCGGACCCCCCGGCGGACAGCCGGGTCGAGCCGGAGGAGGTGCGGATGACCTTGCCGGGCTTCTGATCGTTGTCGCTCACTGCTGGTCTTCACTTTCGCTCGCGGTCGATGCCGGATCGCTCGGATCGAGCGCATCCACAGCCGCTTCCACGGTGGCCTCGTCGACCGGCGTCTGGGCTTCGTCCTCCACGGCCTGCTCCGGGCCGCGGGTTACGGCAATGATACGGTCGTTCTTGCCAGGCTTGGCAAATACCACGCCCATGGTGTTGCGGCCCTTGGCGGGCACCTCGTCGATCGAGGACCGCACGACCTTCCCGCGCTCCATGACGACGAGCACCTCCTCGCCGTCGGCGACGATGAGCCCGCCGACGAGGTCGCCGCGCTGCTCGGTGATCTTCGCGACCTTGATGCCGTAGCCGCCGCGCCCCTGGATCCGGTATTCGTCGATCGGGGTGCGCTTGGCGAAGCCGGCCTCCGTGACGACGAAGACGTAGGTGTCCTGCGTCATGACGTCCATGGTGAGCAGGGTGTCGTCACCCTTGAACTTCATGCCGGTGACGCCCGAGGTGGCGCGCCCGGTGGCGCGGATCGTCGCGTCGTCGGCGGTGAAGCGGATCGACATGCCCTTGCGGGACACGAGCAGCAGGTGGTCCTCGGCGCTGACGAGCCGGGCGGACACGAGCTCGTCCGGGGTGCCGTCGGCCATCTCCCGGAGGTTGACGGCGATGACGCCGCCGGTCCGGTTCGAGTCGTACTCCGCGAGCCGGGTCTTCTTCACCAGGCCGCTGCGGGTGGCGAGGACGAGGTAGTCCTGCTCCTCGTAGTCGCGGATCGAGAGCACCTGGGCGATCGTCTCCCCGGGCTGCAGGGCGAGCAGGTTCGCCACGTGCTGGCCCTTGGCGTCGCGCGAGCCCTCCGGCAGCTCGTAGGCCTTGGCCCGGTAGACCCGGCCGGTGTTCGTGAAGAACAGCAGCCAGTTGTGGGTCGAGGTGACGAAGAAGTGGTCGACGACGTCGTCCCCGCGCAGCCGGGCGCCGGTGATCCCCTTGCCCCCGCGGTGCTGGGCGCGGTACAGCGCGGACTGGGTGCGTTTGGCGTACCCCCCGCGGGTGATCGTGACGACGACCTCCTCCTCGGGGATGAGGTCCTCCATCGACACGTCGCCGTCGAACCCGGCGAGGATCCTGGTGCGGCGGTCGTCGCCGTAGCGCTCGACGATCTCGTCGAGCTCGGTGGAGACGATCTCGCGCTGCTTCGCGGGTGTCTCGAGGATGTGGTTGTACTCCTTGATCTGCTGCTCGATCTTCGTCGCCTCCTCCTCGATCTTGAGGCGCTCGAGCGCGGCGAGCCGGCGGAGCTGGAGGTCGAGGATCGCGTTCGCCTGGATCTCGTCGACGTCGAGCAGCTCCATCAGCCCGGTGCGCGCCTCGTCCGAGGACGGCGAGCGGCGGATGAGTGCGATGACCTCGTCGAGGGCGTTGAGGGCCTTGAGGTAGCCGCGCAGGATGTGGGCGCGCTCCTCGGCCTTGCGCAGGCGGTAGCGGGTGCGGCGCACGATGACGTCGATCTGGTGCTTGACCCACAGGCGCAGGAACGCGTCGAGGCTGAGCGTGCGCGGCACGTTGTCGACGAGCGCGAGCATGTTCGCGGAGAAGTTGTCCTGCAGCTGCGTGTGCTTGTAGAGGTTGTTGAGGACGACCTTGGCCACCGCGTCGCGCTTGAGCACGATGACGAGGCGCTGGCCGGTGCGGCCGGAGGACTCGTCGCGCATGTCGGCGATCCCGGCGACCTTGCCGTCCTTGGCGTAGGAGGCGATCTTCGCAGCCAGCGTGTCCGGGTTGACCATGTAGGGCAGCTCGGTGACGACGAGGCAGGTGCGGCCCTGGATCTCCTCGACCTCGACGACGGCGCGCTGGGTGATCGAGCCGCGTCCGGTGCGGTAGGCGTCCTCGATGCCGCTGCGGCCGAGGATCGTCGCCGCGCCGGGGAAGTCCGGGCCCTTGATGATCCCGAGGAGCGCCTCGAGCGCCTCGGAGTTGGTCGCCTCGGGGTGGGCGAGCAGCCACTGGGCGCCGGCGGCGACCTCGCGGAGGTTGTGCGGCGGGATGTTCGTCGCCATGCCCACCGCGATGCCGGCCGAGCCGTTGACGAGCAGGTTGGGGAACCGGCTCGGCAGGTAGATCGGCTCCTGGTTCTTGCCGTCGTAGTTGTCCTGGAAGTCGACGGTGTCCTCTTCGATGTCCCGGACCATCTCCATGGCCAGCGGCGCCATCTTGCACTCGGTGTACCGCGGCGCGGCCGCGCCGTCGTTGCCCGAGGAGCCGAAGTTGCCCTGGCCGGAGATCAGCGGGTAGCGCATCGCCCACGGCTGCACGAGGCGCACCATCGCATCGTAGATCGCGGTGTCGCCGTGCGGGTGGTACTGGCCCATGACGTCGCCGACCACGCGCGAGCACTTGTTGAACGAGCGCTCGGGGCGGTAGCCGCCGTCGTACATCGCGTAGAGCACACGGCGGTGCACCGGCTTGAGGCCGTCGCGGACGTCGGGCAGCGCGCGCCCGACGATGACGCTCATCGCGTAGTCGAGGTACGAGCGCTGCATCTCGAGGTTGAGATCGACCTGCTCGACGCGGTTGCCCTCGAGCGGGGCGTCGGGATCGATGTGCTGGGTGTTCTCGGTGTCGTCGGCCACGTGCCTGCTTACCTCGTGTTCGTCGCAGATCGGTCTGTATCAGTGAGTATCGGAAATTGACTAGACTCTGGGATATTCCGCTGGGAAGCGGAGAGCGGACCCGGCCTCAGATGTCGAGGAATCGGACGTCCTTCGCGTTCTCCTGGATGAACCGGCGGCGCGATTCGACGTCCTCGCCCATGAGGATGGTGAAGATCTCCTCGGCCCGGGCGGCGTCGTCGAGCGTCACCTGCTTGAGCAGGCGGTGGTCCGGGTTCATCGTCGTGTCCCACAGCTCCGCGTAGTTCATCTCGCCCAGGCCCTTGTACCGCTGGATCGCCATGTCCTTGGGCAGGCGCTTGCCGGCGGCCCGCCCCTCGGTGAGCAGCGCATCGCGCTCCCGGTCGGAGTAGGCGTAGTCGTGCGGGGCGTTGCTCCACTTCAGGCGGTAGAGCGGCGGGGTCGCGAGGTACACGTAGCCGTGCTCCACCAGGGGCTTCATGTAGCGGAAGATCAGGGTGAGGAGCAGGGTCGCGATGTGCTGGCCGTCGACGTCGGCGTCGGCCATGAGCACGATCTTGTGGTACCGGAGCTTGGAGATGTCGAACTCCTCGCCGATCCCGGTGCCGAAGGCGGTGATGAGCGACTGGATCTCCTGGTTGCCGAGCGCCCGGTCGAGCCGGGCCTTCTCGACGTTGAGGATCTTGCCGCGCAGCGGGAGGATCGCCTGGTGGATCGCATCGCGCCCCTGCACGGCCGAACCGCCGGCGGAGTCGCCCTCGACGATGAAGATCTCCGACAGCGAGGGGTCCTTCGACTGGCAGTCGCGGAGCTTGCCCGGCATGCCCGAGGACTCGAGCAGGCCCTTGCGGCGGGTCGCCTCGCGCGCCTTGCGGGCGGCGAGCCGGGCCTGCGAGGCCTGGATCGCCTTGCGCACGACCTCCTTGGCCTGAATGGGGTTCGACTCCATCCAGTGGCCGAGCTCGTCGCGGACGACGCGCTGCACGAAGGTCTTCGCCTCCGAGTTGCCGAGCTTCGTCTTCGTCTGGCCTTCGAACTGCGGTTCCCCGAGCTTGATGCTCAGCACCGCGGTGAGGCCCTCGCGGACGTCCTCGCCGGTGAGGTTGGCGTCCTTCTCCCGCAGCAGCTTCTGGTCGCGGGCATAGTTGTTGAGGAGGCTGGTGAGCGCGGTGCGGAAGCCCTCCTCGTGGGTGCCGCCCTCATGCGTGTTGATGGTGTTGGCGTAGGTGTGGACGGACTCGTTGTAGGAGCTCGTCCACTGCATCGCGACCTCGAGGGCGATCTTCTGCTCGGTGTCCTCGGACTCGAAGGCGATGATCTCCTCGTTGACGAGGTCGGTCTTCTTCGCGGAGTTGAGGTAGGCGACGTAGTCCAGCAGCCCGTTCTCGTAGAGGAAGGTGACCTCGCGCGGCTTCCACTCCGCGGTGTCCTCCGCGTCGAGCTGGACGTCGGCGTCGTCGACCTGCTCGACGCGCTCGTCGCGCAGCGAGATCTTCAGTCCCTTGTTGAGGAACGCCATCTGCTGGAACCGGGCGCGGAGCACCTCGAAGGTGAACTCCGTGGTGTCGAAGATCTCCTCGTCCGGCCAGAAGGTGATCATCGTGCCGGTCCGGTCGGTGGTCTCACCCTTGACGATCTCGCCGGTCGGCACGCCGCGTCGGTAGTCCTGGCGCCACACGTTGCCGTCGCGGTGGATCTCCGCGTCGAGACGCGCGGACAGGGCGTTGACGACGGAGGAGCCCACGCCGTGCAGACCGCCGGACACCGCGTACCCGCCGCCGCCGAACTTGCCGCCGGCGTGGAGGATGGTGAGGACCACCTGGAGGGTCGGGACGCCCTCGGTGGGGTGGATCGCCACGGGGATCCCGCGGCCGTCGTCGACCACGCGCACGCCGCCGTCGGCGAGGATGGTGATCTCGATGTGGCTGCAGTAGCCGGCGAGCGCCTCGTCGACGGAGTTGTCGACGATCTCGTAGACGAGGTGGTGGAGGCCGCGCTCCGAGGTCGAGCCGATATACATACCGGGCCTCTTGCGCACCGCTTCCAGGCCTTCCAGAACGGTGATGTCACCCGCGTCGTACGGCTGGTTCTCCTCGAGAGCCATGGATCTCCTTGTCATCGGTCGTGAACTCCCTCGATTCTACCCCGGACGGCGCGCGAATCCTGCCCTGAGCGCGCCTGGGCGGGTGCGCATCCGGATTTTCGAGCCGTCCTCCGTACCCCAACTCGTCTCCCAGGGTTCTGAAGCCGTGTGCGCGGTTCTGAGCCGGTGCCGCATCGCACCTCCGCCGAGCTCGGTGCCGGTCCCGCTCAGACTCCGACCGCGACC
Organism: Brevibacterium sp. R8603A2; assembly: GCF_023072605.1. Taxonomy (NCBI): domain Bacteria; kingdom Bacillati; phylum Actinomycetota; class Actinomycetes; order Micrococcales; family Brevibacteriaceae; genus Brevibacterium; species Brevibacterium sp. R8603A2. The sequence continues at coordinate 219,008 of NZ_JALLGN010000003.1, read as the reverse complement.
CGGAGCATCCAGCCGGAGCCGGCCGCGCAGGCGAGCGCGAGGAGCCACATGAGGGTGAGCCACACCCCGCCCGGCACCCGGGTCGCGCGGGCGAGGATCGCGGCGTCGCTCCCATGCGTGCGGCCGCGCGCGTGCAGGCGGGTGAGGTTGGCCAGCGCCCGCACCGCCCCGCACACGAGGAACACCCCGAGCCCCACGGCAGCACTCGTCAGCCATGGATCCGGCGCGAAACCCAGGAGACCGAGCAGCACCGCCGCGGTGAGCGGGACGGCGAGCCAGGCGAGGATCCCGCGCATGAAGACGAGCGAGACGGCGAGCACGGCGGCGCACACGAGGAGCGCCGTCGCACCGCGGCCGGCGAGCCCGCTCATCACGAGTGCCGCACCGATCAGCGCCGGCGCCGGGTAGCCCCAGAAGGTCGTCCACGGGACCGAGGCGGCCCGGCCGTGGGAGGTGGTCAGGCCGGAGTGGTCCGGCGACAGGCGGATCGCCACCGCACGCCTGCCGGTGAGCAGCCCGGCGAACCCGTGCCCGAGCTCGTGGACGATCGTCACGACGATCCCGGTGAGCCGCCACACGGCACCGGGCACGACGAGGAGCAGAGCGAGGGCGAGCGCGGTGCCCACGAGGAGCTGCGGGGAGTCCGGCAGCCCGGTCGGGGTGAGTGCCCGGTCGAGGATGTCGAGGGGTTCCATGCGCAGCACCTCAGCCGTAGGTGTCCCGCGGACCGCGGCCGGCGACGCTGCGCCGGCCGCGCTTCCACGACCGCTGAGTGGGTCCGAGGACGGTGAGCTCCTCGACGACCCGGCTGCCGAGCTCGCGCTCGAACCGATCGAGGAGCAGGGTGGTCATGATCCGCAGCTGGGTGGCCCAGGTCGTCGACGATGCCCGCACAACGAGGACGGGGGGTTCGAACTTCTCGACAGTGCAGTGCGCGGCGACGTCGGGGCCGACGAGCTCGGGCCAGCGGCCGAGCACCGTGCCGACCTCGAGCGAGGTCGACCAGCCGTGCTCGCGCGCGATCTGCCCGAGCCCCGCACGGAGCGGCTGCGGATCCCGGGGGTCCGCCTTCGACCCGGTGTAGACCGGCTCGACCGGTCCGCCGCGGGTGCGGGTGGACCGGAACAGCGGCCGGAAGTCGGAGTCGGCCATCCGGCGGATCCGGTCGAGCGCCTCGAGCGCGGCGGCCGGCACCGCGGAGAGATCCCCGGACTCGGTGCTCACGGGGTCGTCACCTCGGTGAGGTCGACGACCCGCCCGGCGAGGTTGGCCGGGATGTCCTCGCCGACGGCGGCGGTGATGAGCACCTGCTCGGCCTCCCCGATCCGCGCCGCCAGGCGACGGCGGCGGCCGGCGTCGAGCTCGGCGAACACGTCGTCGAGCACGAGCACCGGCTGGTCCTCCCGCTCCGCGGAGCCGCCGGTGAGCAGCTCCCATCCGGCGAGGCGCAGTGCGAGGGCGAGCGACCAGCTCTCCCCGTGGGAGGCGTAGCCCTTCGCCGGCATCGTGCCGATCGTGAGCTCGACGTCGTCGCGCTGCGGGCCGATGAGGGTGAGGCCGCGCTCGATCTCCGGGCGCCGCCGATCGAGCAGCCCGGTGACGACGACGGCCTGCACCTCCTCCGGGGTGTGCGCCCCGGAGTAGTCGAGCCGGGAGGCGTAGTCGACCACGGCGGCACGGCGCTCGCTGCGCGCCTCGGCCGCGACGTAGGCGAAGCCGTCGGCGAGCGGTTCGCGGAGGTCGGCGATGAGCTCGCGGCGCCCGATGACGAGCTCGGCGGCGGACTCGGCGAAGGCCTGGTCCCAGATGTCGAGGGTCGCCTCGAGCGCGGGGTCCGGCTGGGCGCGGAGGCTCTTGAGGAGCGCGTTGCGCTGCCGCAGGGCCCGGTCGAGGTCCGCGATCACCCCGGCCATCCGCGGCTGGCGGGCGACGAGCAGGGTGTCGAGGAAGTCGCGCCGGTCGGCCGGCTCACCCTTGACGAGGCTGAGATCCTCCGGGGCGAACACCACGCTGGGGAGGAGGCCGAGCACCTCGCGGGTGCGGACCCCGCGGCGGTTGATGCGGGCCCGGTTGGCACCGCGGGCCTTGATCGTCACCTCGACGGTGACCTGCCGCTCGCCGCGATGGGCGAGGGCGGAGACGGTCGCCTCCGGCTGTTCGTGGCGGACGAGCGGAGGATCCTGGGACACCCGGTGGGAGCGCAGTCCGGAGAGGTAACCGACGGCCTCGACGAGGTTGGTCTTGCCCCAGCCGTTGGGAGCGGCGAAGGCCGTGACCCCCGGCTCGAGCTCGAGATCGAGCGAGGCGTAGGAGCGGAAGTCACGCAGCGAGAGCCGTGACACCCACATCAGAATCTGATGATCGGCATCAGCAGGTAGCGGTACGAGGAGTCGTATTCACCGTCGATCTCCTGCTGGCCGGAGATCACCACGGGCTTCTTCGGCTCGGTCATGGAGAACCGGACGAACGGGGAATCGATCGCGGCGAGGCCCTCGGAGATGAAGCCGGGGTTGAAGCCGGTGGTGATGTCCTCGCCGGTGATCTCCACCGGCAGCGACTCGCTGGCCTGGGCGTCGTCGCCGGCACCGGCCCTCAGGGTGAGCGCGCCGTCGGCGAACTCGAACTTGATCGGGGTGTTGCGCTCGGCGACGAGCGAAACGCGGCGCACCGCCTCGTGCAGGGCGGCGGTCTCGAGGACGGCGTGGATCGGCACGTCCTTGGGGAACAGCGAGCGGACCTTGGGGTAGTCGCCCTCGACGAGCAGCGAGGTGGTGATGCGGCCGCTCGAGGAGAAGGCGAGCATGTCCTTGCCGCCGGACTCCGCAAGTGCGATCTCGACATCGCCGCCCATCGCCTTCGCCGCATCGGCGAGAGTGCGGCCGCGGACCAGCGCGGTGGCGGAGATGTCGGGGGTGCGGGGGTTCCAGTGGAACTCGCGCACCGCCAGGCGGTAGCGGTCGGTGGCGAGCAGGGTGACGGTGTCACCCTCGATCTCGACGCGCACGCTCGTGAGGATCGGCAGGGTCTCGTCGCGCGAGGTCGCGATGCTCACCTGGGACACCGCGTGGCTGAACTCGCCGGCGGACACGACGCCGGAGGTCTCCGGCACGGTGGGCAGCGCGGGGTACTCGTCGACGGGCATCGTCATGAGCGAGAACCGGGAGGACCCGCAGGTGAGGTCGACCTTCGAGCCGTTGCGCTCGAGGGTGACGGGCTGGTTGGGCAGGGCCTTGGCGATGTCGGCGAGCAGCCGGCCGGAGACGAGCAGGGTGCCGGGGGCCTCGACCTCAGCGGCGATCTCGACGCGGGAGGAGACCTCGTAGTCGAACACTGAGAGCTGCACGGAGCCGGCGGGATCGGCGGTGATGAGGATGCCGGTGAGGACCGGGACGGCGGGGCGCTGCGGGAGGCTCTTGGTCGCCCAGGTGACGGCCTCGGCGAGGACATCGCGTTCGACTCTGAACTTCACGGCCCCGGCGGATTCGGCGTTCACGGCACTCCTGTGGTTGAGGTCTCGCATGCGCTGCAGCGCGGTCTGATGGCGAGTTGAAACTCTACACTCAGCCTACCGGCGTGGCGAATTGGAAACACCCCGTCGGATGTGCTTCTCACCCGGGTTCCGAAGTCCGCACCGGGACCGGCCGGAACCCGTCCGGAGACGCTCCACAGCCGGCCCGGCGTTCGATTCGAACCATCGGTCCTCGAGCTCGTCGATCCTCCGCGCTCGGATCACCCGAGGTTCCCGCCCCGCGATCAGCGGTGCTCGAAGGGATGTCCTCGAATGAATATGCAGTCGTAGTAACAGCACGTGTGGAAACTGTGGAACTACATCGATGTCATCGAGTATCCATCGGGCGCAGCGCCTCCGGGCACCGGTGGACATCGTGTGGACGCCGTGGTGACGCGAGGGGGATGAATGTGAATCACATCGATGTGAGTACACAGCTCTCCACCGACGCCGTGTGATCCGTGCACGTCCCCGTACCCAGGCCGAGGGCCTTCGCCCACAGGGTTATCCACAGCTGTGCACAATGCGGTTCATAGTCGATGCTGCTGTTTGATGCGGTTTGTGAGTTCGGTGACCTGGGTGTAGAGCGCCCTGCGCTCGGCCATCTGTGTTCGAATCTTCTTGTTCGCGTGCATCACCGTGGTGTGATCGCGGCCGCCGAACTCCTGGCCGATCTTCGGCAGCGAGAGGTCGGTGAGCTCGCGGCACAGATACATCGCGATCTGGCGTGCGGTGGTCAGGGTACGGGACCGGGACGAGCCGCACAGGTCGTCGAGCGTGAGCCCGAAGTATGCCGCGGTCTGGCCCATGATGTCCGTCGCGGTGATCTCCGGGGTGTCCTCGTGGGTGATGAAGTCCTTGAGCACGGTCTCGGCGAGGCCGACCTCGATCGCCTGGTCATTGAGGTTGGCGAAGGCGGACACGCGGATGAGCGCGCCCTCGAGCTCGCGGATGTTCGAGGAGATGCGCGAGGCGATGTACTCGAGGACGTCGTCGGGCACCGGGAGGCCCTCGCCGGCGGCTTTGTTCCGCAGGATCGCGAACCGGGTCTCGAGGTCGGGCGGCTGCACGTCGGTGAGCAGGCCCCACTCGAAGCGGGACCGGAGGCGCTCCTCGAAGCCCTTGAGCATCTTGGGCGGCTGGTCGGAGGTGATGACGACCTGCTTGTGCTCGTTGTGGAGCGCATTGAAGGTGTGGAAGAACTCCTCGACGGTCGCATCCTTGCCCTGGAGGAACTGGATGTCGTCGATCATGAGGATGTCGACCTCGCGGTAGCGGCGCTGGAACGCCGGCCGCAGCGAGTTCGAGGTCGTCGAGGAGCCGATCGTGTTGATGAAGTCGTTGACGAACTCCTCGCTCGAGACGTAGCGGACCCGGATGTTCGGGTAGAGCTGTGCGGCGTAGTGGCCGATCGCGTGGAGGAGGTGGGTCTTGCCGAGCCCGGAGTCGCCGTAGATGAAGAGCGGGTTGTAGGCCTTGGCCGGGGATTCGGCGACGGCGAACGCCGCGGCGTGGGCGAACCGGTTCGAGGCGCCGATGACGAAGGTGTCGAAGGTGTACTTCGAGTTGAGCTGGGACACCCCGCTCGGGTCGTCGGCGGTCGTCGGTGCGGCCCCGGCCGGAGCCGAGGCGGCTGCCGGACGACCCGGTGCGCTCGGGGTGGGAGAGCTCCCGGCGGTGTCGACGGCAGGCTGGTCGCCGCTGCCGGGGTGCGTGAGGTCGGCGGGGCCCGCGGGGGCGGCCGAGGTGCCGGCCGGATCGGGAGGACTCGCGGAGGCGGCGGGACCGGTCCCCGGGGAGGGCGCCTCGGCCGCGGAGGCGGTGCCCGGTGCGCCAGCGGCGGCACCGGGGGAGCCGGACCCGGGGTGTGCGGTGCCCCGGGTCTCCGGCGGCAGCGGCGCCGGGACGTCGAGCGCCGGGTCGACCGCGATGGCGAAGGTGACGTCGTGACCGAGCGCGGTGGAGAATTCGCGGGCGAGCGGCTCGCGCAGATGGGTCTCGAGGGTCGTGCGGGTGAGATCGTTGCGGACGGAGAGGACGACGAGCTGACCCTCGACGAGCGCCTTGGGCACCGCGAGGGAGAGGAATCCCTTCTGATGCGCGGTGATCGTCGGATCATTGAGCAGATTCGACAGGACGACCTGCCAGATCTCATGCAGATCGTCGGATGTGCTCGGGTTGCTCACTGCTGCTCCTGTCCTGCCTCCCCGGAACTGTGGATAAGGGGCGACTCGCTTCCACATAGTTTTCCACACATTGTGGAGGAGGACCGGGTGAGGCCCCGGATTCATCCACATCGGTGGAGAAAGGTGTGGAAAGTACACGGATGTCATTTGTGGACCGGCCTGTTCACGGCCGAGTGGTGAACTCCGAGAGGATCGGCGGTGAACGGGAACCGGCACCCGGTCGACGGAGCGGCCGGCCGGTGATGTGCGCCTGAACGATGGAGGGGCGCAGGAGCCCGTCTGCGGTCATGGGTCGGGTGCCGCGGCATTACACGATTCCGTCCGCGAGCGCCCGGTTTGACCGTCTTTCGGCGTGGCGTCTATGCTGGAGTGTCCTGTGTTGCGGGCCCATCGACGAGGTGTGAGTGACTTCCCCACGGCCAACAGCATCAGGAGTGCACGGCCGTGAGTGGTCCACCTCGTGTGAGATGCGAAAGCAGAACCGTGCTGCCCGGCACCAGCAACGACAGATAATCGGAGAACCGAAGTGAGCAAGCGTACTTTCCAGCCCAACAACCGCAAGCGCGCCAAGACCCACGGCTTCCGGCTGCGTATGCGCACCCGCGCCGGACGCGCCATCCTGGCTTCGCGTCGCCGTAAGGGACGCAACGCGCTGTCCGCCTGATCGTGCTCCCCGGTAGGAACCGGATTCATCAGGGCGACGATTTCCGCCGCGTCTTCCGCACCGGCCGCAGAGCCGGGACGAAGCATCTGGTGATCCATTTCCTGTCGACACTCGATGAATCCCACGCTCCGCGCGTGGGATTCGTCGTCTCCCGGGCCGTCGGCAACGCGGTCGTCCGCAATCGGGTCAAGCGCCGGCTCCGGGCGATCCTCCACACCCGGCTCCCGGAGCTCGGCATCGGGGACATGATCGTGGTGCGCGCACTGCCGGCAGCCGCTGACGCCGACTCCGCCGAGCTGTCACGCGCGGTCGACCGGGCATTCGAACGGCTTGCAGGATGAGGCACGGGGAGGACACCCCGTCCTCGCTGCCGTCGGCACCGGCCGGCGGCCGGGCGCGGTTCGTCCACCTCTTGCGCATCGCCCCGCGGATGCCGTTCGTGTGGTTCATGCGCCTGTACCGGAGGATCATCTCGCCCTTGTACGGTGACGTGTGCCGCTATTACCCCAGCTGCTCGAAGTACGCGCTCGACGCCTTCGAGTCGACGGGTGCCGTGCGCGGTGCGCTGCTGACGACGTGGCGGGTGCTGCGGTGCAACCCGTTCTCCGGCGGTGGGGTGGACTACGCACCCGGGTCCCTCATGGAGGCCCGGAGCCGGGAGATCAACGCCGACCGCAACAGTGGCACAATGTATCGAGACCTCATCACGTACGACCGCGCCGATCCGCGGCCAAGGAGAGACTGAATGTCATGGATTGACAATCTGCTTCTGCCCCTGCAGTGGGTGGTCGCGTGGATCCTCGCAATTTTCCACCAGGTGTTCACCAGCCTGGGCCTCGACGCCGGCAGCGGTTGGACCTGGGTGCTGTCGATCGCCGGCCTCACAGTGGTGATCCGGGCCATCCTCATCCCCTTGTTCGTGTACCAGATCAAGGCGCAGCGCAAGATGCAGCTGATCCAGCCGGACATCCAGCGGCTCCAGGCCAAGTACAAGGGCAAGAAGGACCAGTTCTCCCGACAGGCCATGGCCGAGGAGCAGATGGCGCTGTTCAAGAAGCACGGCACCAACCCGTGGGCCTCGTGCCTGCCGCTGCTCGTGCAGCTGCCGATCTTCTTCTCGCTGTTCCGCGTCATCAACAACATGCATCTCATCGCGGTCGGCGACCTCCCGCCGATCGGCGGTGTGACGCAGGCGCTGGCGCAGTCGGCGGACGTCGCGACGATCTTCGGGATCCCGCTCCAGGCGACCTTCCTCACCGACGGGATCGGCGCCAAGGCGCTGACCGCCGTCCTCATCGTCATCATGGGTGTCACGCAGTTCATCACCCAGAAGCAGATGATGACGAAGAACATGTCCGAAGCCGCGATGAACAACCCGTTCATGCAGCAGCAGAAGATGCTCCTCTACATCATGCCCGTGGTGTTCGCCGTCGGCGGTGTCTACTTCCCGCTCGGCGTGCTCGTCTACTGGCTCGTGTCGAACACGTGGACCATGGTCCAGCAGTTCGTCGTCATCCGGAACATGCCGGCGCCCGGCTCGAAGGCCGAGAAGGAGCTCATGGAGCGCCGCGCCAAGAAGGGCAAGTCCCCGCTCCCCGGCTCCAAGCCGATCGAGATGACCCCCGAGCCCGAGGCGCCCGCCGCCGGACAGCGTCAGCAACCGGTGGGCAAGGCCCGGCAGAAGAAAAAGAAGAAGAAGAGATAAGAGGTTGGGAGAGCGATGACTGAGAACACCGAGACCGCGCCGGTCGAGGACACCAAGCCCACTCGTGCGGAGATGCTCGAGGAGGAGGGCGATATCGCAGCCGATTACCTCGAGGAGCTGCTCGACATCGCCGATGTCGACGGCGACATCGACATCGATGTGGCCGACGGGCGGGCCGAGGTCGCGATCGTCTGCGAGGACGAGGACTCGAACCTCTCGACCCTCGTCGGACGCGATGGCGCCGTGCTCACCGCTCTCCAGGAGCTCACCCGGCTCGCCGTGCAGACGAGCACCGGTCAGCGCTCGTGGCTCATGCTCGACATCAACGGCTACCGCGACCGTCGCAAGGATGACCTGCGGGCGCTCGCCGATCGCGCGATCGGCAAGGTCACCGAGACCGGCGAGCCCTACACCTGCCGGCCGATGAACTCCTTCGAGCGCAAGGTCGTCCACGACCAGGTCGCCAAGGCAGGCCTGCGCTCCGAGTCCGAGGGCGAGGGCGACCGCCGGCACGTGGTCATCCACGCGCAGTGAACCCCGTGGAGGCCGGCACGGACGACGCACGCAGCGACAGCACCGCCCGGAGCACAGGCGGACAGGGCACCGAGGCCGCGGCGTCGGGGACCCGGGGCCAGCCGGAACGCTCTGCTGCGGGCGCGGGGTCACCGGATGACGCATCGGTGGAGTCCGAGCCCGCGCTCGCCGCTGAACTGTTCGGGGAGCGGATCGATGCCGCCCGCCGCTATGCGCACCACCTGGCGACGACCGGTGTCGAATGGGGGCTCATCGGCCCCCGAGAGCTGCCGCGACTGTGGACGCGCCACATCCTCAACTGCGCCGTGGTCGCGGAGCTCATCGCGCCCGACGACGTCGTCGGCGACGTGGGCTCCGGAGCGGGGCTGCCGGGCATTCCCCTGGCACTCGCCCGGCCGGACGCCCGGTACGTGCTCATCGAGCCGATGGAACGTCGGGTGGAGTGGCTGCGCATGGTCCTCGACGACCTCGAGCTTCCGCACGTCCGTGTGGTCCGGGGACGCGTCGAGGAGCTCGTCGACGACGAGGTGTTCACCGTCGTGACCGCGCGGGCAGTGAAATCTTTGGCCGTGCTCGTCGAATGGTGCGCTCCGGTGCTCGGCCCTGGCGGTCGACTCCTCGCGCTCAAGGGTGCGTCCGTCGATGCGGAGATCGAGAAGGCGCGGAAGCAGATCCGACGGGCGAAGCTCGAACCACCCGTGGTGCACGAGCTCGGTTCGCCTCCCCTGGAGATCCCTACCCGCGTGGCGGAGCTGCGGCGGCGCTGAGCGGGCGTGCGGAAGAGCTTGCAGCAGCAGTAATAGAACGTAATTCGAACGCAAAACGACGCTGATCCGCGGCACCGCGTGAATGTTTCACGTGAAACACTGCACCGACGTCGGTAGACTTCACGTGGCACACACTTCCCAGGGACGGAGCATGCACAATGCCGATCATGGACGAGTCGACTCCCCTCGGGGCGCAGATCGCACGCGACAACCGCCGAGCCCAGCGGCTTGCGACGACGACCTTCCCCAAGCCCGATGCAACGCGCATCTTCACGGTTGCCAATCAGAAGGGTGGGGTCGGGAAGACGACGACGACGGTGAATATCGCTGCCGCGCTCGCCTCGCAGGGACTCCGCGTTCTCGTGATCGACATCGACCCGCAGGGCAATGCGAGCACGGCACTGGGGATCGAGCACTCGACAGAGGTCAACAGCATCTACGACGTGCTCATCGACGATCTCCCGATGGAGGAGGCAGTCGCTCAGTGCCCCGATATCGAGAACCTCCACTGCGTGCCGGCGACCATCGACCTTGCGGGGGCTGAGATCGAGCTGGTCTCCCTGGTCGCTCGCGAGCAGCGTCTGGCGAGATCCCTGGCTCGGTACCTCGAACTGCGGGCCGAGGCCGAGGACCGGGTCGACTACGTCATCATCGACTGTCCGCCGAGCCTGGGCCTGCTCACGGTCAATGCATTCGTCGCGGCACGAGAGGTGCTCATCCCCATCCAGTGCGAGTACTACGCGCTTGAAGGTCTGAGTCAGCTGCTGAAGAACATCCAGCTCATCCAGAAGCACCTCAACCCCGAGCTGCAGGTGAGCACCATCCTGCTCACGATGTTCGATGGCCGCACCAACCTGAGCTCGCAGGTCGCCGAGGATGTGCGAGCTCATTTCCCCCGTCAGGTCCTCGACGTGGCGATCCCACGATCTGTGAGGATCTCCGAGGCGCCGAGCTATCGACAGACCGTGATCACCTATGAACCGAACTCTTCCGGCGCGCTCTCCTATCGCGAAGCCGCCGAAGAGATCTCACAGCGAGGAGTGAAGAGCCATGGCTGAACGCCGACGTGGACTGGGACGTGGACTGGGGGCGCTCATCCCGGACGTCGTGAGCGACGAGCGGCCCGTGGACGTGTTCTTCCCCGCGCAGGAGAAAGGCTCGGATGTTTCACGTGAAACATCCGAAGCCCGATCGAGCAAGGATCCGGCAGTCTCCATGCGTCGCGCACGAGCTGAGAAGAAGTCCCCCGCCAGCTCGCGCTCGAAGGCGACCACGCGCCGAACAGCGAAGACTGAGTCGGCGTCGGTGAGCGACACGGCGGTCGCTGACGAATCCGCGAACAGTTCGACCACGAACGGCTCCAGGGCGACGAGCATGACCGCGAAGAACGCCACTGCGGGCACGTCTGTGCCACCAGGGCCCACCGGGCGGAAGAAGTCGCAGGGATCGACAGAATCTGCTGGTGCCGACACCCAGCGGTCACCGGAGCAGAACCCCGCACACACTGGCCCCGGCGCGCAGACCCCGACCGCGGATCAGGATCAGCACGCTGATTCCGCGCAAGCCGGCACGCAGGCAGAGACGGCCGGTGTTTCACGTGAAACATCGCTCGAATCGGTTCCCGGCACTGCTTTCGGACTGTTGCCTGTCGATGCGATTGCAGCGAATCCGCGGCAGCCGCGGTCGGTCTTCGATGAGGATGCGCTCGATGAGCTCGTCCATTCGATACGCGAAGTCGGGGTGCTTCAGCCGATCGTCGTTCGTGTGATCGACCCTGAGGAGCCCAGATTCGAGCTCATCATGGGTGAGCGACGGCTCCGGGCCTCGCGGGAGGCCGGGCTCGAGAGCATTCCAGCAATCATCCGGCAGGTCGATGACGTCGATCTCCTCCGTGACGCACTGCTCGAGAACCTCCATCGCGCTGATCTCAATCCCCTCGAAGAGGCAGCCGCCTATCAGCAGCTGCTCGATGACTTCGCCTGCACACAGGAGGAGCTGTCCGAGCGCATAGGGCGGTCTCGTCCGCAGATCACCAACACCCTGAGGCTTCTCAAACTACCTCCACTGGTCCAGCGCAGAGTTGCCGCCGGCGTGATCTCTCAAGGTCACGCTCGCGCGATCCTCGGACTCATCGACCCTGCAGCGATGGAGGTGCTGGCTCAACGCGTGGTGGCCGAGGGGCTGTCGGTGCGTGCAACGGAGGAAGCTGTCGTCCTCCTCAATCGTGGTGATCGTGTGAATGTTTCACGTGAAACACGGGCCGCAAATCCCGAGCTCTCGAGCATCGCGCGAGACCTCGGAGACCGGCTGGATACCCGAGTCAACATCACCATGGGGAAGCGCAAAGGCAAGATCAGCGTCGAGTTTGCAAACGAGGATGATCTTAAGCGGATTCTCCAGACTCTCGGGATCACCCAGGCCGATTCCGGTGACACTGTGAGTTGACGCTGCCGCTCCGGAGGATTCGACGAGGGCGGGCTGCCACGATGGCAGCCCGCCCTCTGCTGTTCTGGGTCGAGAGCTATTCGGCGTGGAGATCAGCGATACATCGCGGGATTGGTAGTTGTCGGATGAGCAGGGGTTGACCGAATGAGTCCGGCTCGGGTCATGCACGAGCGGTTGCTCGACCGATGACAGCACCGCAGAGCTTGTAGTTGAGAACGCGCAGACATGCCACTTCGCTCGGCAGGGGATGTTTCACGTGAAACAATCCTCAGAAAGCTCAGATGGCTCAGATGGCTCAGACAGCTCAGACGGCTTCAGATGGCCCCGGACGGCTCGGACACATCGGCGGTCGAGGCACCGCAACACAATCCATGAGCTAAAGGCGGAGGTCGAGGGCGGCCCGTGAATGCTGCGCAACCGGAAGTGGGCCGCTCGGGGCAGTGCGGCCGACCGATGCCGCGGAAAGGCCGTGGCGCGGACGATCGTCAGAGCTGAGAGCTGACGGCGGCGAGGTCGAGCGTGCCGGTGGGCGGGTCGGTCTCTTCGCGCAGGTAGAGGCGCTGCAGGGAGACGGCCACGGATTCGGCGATGAGATCGCGGAGGCGCTGATCCTCGAGGGCGGCCCGGTCCTCGTCGTTGCTGATGTAGCCCGGCATGACGTGGACCTTGGGCGTGCGCACCCTGCGCAGCGACTCCCATGTGCGTGGGTGGCTGCGGCAGTCGAGAAGACCGGTGCGAGCACACAGCTCCTTCTGCATGAGCTCGGCCAGGCGTCGTCCCACCGGGGAGGCGACGGACGGATCGTCACCGCGTCCGAAGTAGTACGTCGCAGCTCCCTGTGCCTTCGGGGACGATGAGCTGTCGAGATTGATCGTGACGATTGCCGAGGCGCCGAGCTCGTCACCGAGGGTGGCGCGCTCAGCACTGTCCTCGACGTAGACGGTCGCGGCGCCGAGCGCTGACAGTCGTCCCTCGAGCCGGCGGGCGATGTCCGCAGCGTACTCCTCGGCACATGATTGAGTACCGGGCGGAAACGTGGTCGTGACGAAGTCGGTCCGTGTGGTCGCCGCCTCGATGACGACGACGCGCCCGGCGAGCGAGGGTCCTGAGGCGGTCACGCGGGCGCGCTCCTGGAGCGCGAAGACATCGCCCTCTCCCTGGTCCCTCTTGACTGCACGGAGGCCGCTGAGCGTGGTCGGCCCGGCGATGCCGTCCGATCGGAGCCCCAGTCCGGTCTGAGCTTCCCGGACAGCCGCATCGGTGGCCTCGGCGAAGATGTAATCGATGCGATCAGTGTAGATGCCGAGGCGGCTGAGGATCTTCTGGAGCTCGGCCACGTCGTCTCCGCGCAGCGGGCGGACGGGATCGAAGCGAAGCACCCGGTCGCCGAGCCGGAAGCGGGCGAGCTCGATCTGACCGAAGGTCTCCGGGCCGAGCAGCCCGTCGCACAGGAGGCCCCGCTCCTGCTGGAAGCGGCGGATCACGGAATCGAACTGGTGATCGAATTCCGGAGAATCGGAGTCTCCCACCGGGTACCCCAGGCGCGACAGCTGCGACTTGGTCGCCAGCAGGATGTCGCTGCGGTCTCCCCGCGACAGGGAGGGGAAAACAGAGGTGGGTGTCATCGTTCTCGCAATGGTCGACTAGGGGTGGGAACGGGCAAGGCGCCTGTTGAGTTTACAACAGGCGCCTTGCGGTCGGCTGAGTACGGATCAGCTGGTGAACTCTGCGAGCTCCTGGAGCAGCGCGGGCTTGGGCCGGGCGCCGATGATCGTCTTCGCGACCTCGCCGTCCTGGAACACGTAGAGCGCCGGGATCGAGGTGATCCCGTACTTCGCGGCGGTCTCCATGTTCTCGTCGGTGTTGACCTTGACGACGGTGAGCTTCTCCGCCTGCTCCTCGCCGATCTCGTCGACGATCGGGGACACCATGCGGCAGGGCCCGCACCAGGGTGCCCAGAAATCGACGAGCACAGGCTTGTCGGACTGGAGGACCTCTGCGTCGAAGGTGGCGTCGGTGACTTCCTTGGTCATTTCAGGACTCCTTGTCGTTGAGTGATGCGAGGTAGTGTTCGGCGTCGGTGGCGGCCACGCAGCCGGAGCCGGCGGCGGTGATCGCCTGACGATAGATGGGATCGATGACGTCGCCGGCGGCGAAGATCCCGGGAACCGTGGTCCGCGAGCTCCGGCCGTCCACGGCGAGATAGCCGTCGGGGCGGATCTCGAGGGCATCCTTGAACAGCTCCGTGCGCGGATCGGAGCCGATGGCGACGAACAGACCGGTGACGGGCAGCTCGCTCGTCTCTCCGGTGGCGGTGCTGCGTACGGTGAGCCCGGTGAGCGCGTCCTCACCGTGGATCTCGGCCACCTCGGAGTCGAGGAGGAACTCGAGCTTCGGGTCGGCCTTGGCACGGTCCTGCATGGCCTGCGAGGCGCGCAGCTCCTGGCGGCGGTGGATGAGGGTGACCTTGGAGGCGAATCGGGTGAGGAAGGTCGCCTCCTCGATCGCCGAGTCCCCGCCGCCGACGACAGCGATCTCCTGATCCTTGAAGAAGAACCCATCACAGGTGGCGCACCAGCTCACGCCGTGGCCGGAGAGCGCCTTCTCATTGGGGAGCCCGAGCTCCCGGTAGGCCGAGCCGGTGGCGAGGATGACCGCGCGCGCCGTGTACTCCGTCCCGAGGGCCGTGGTGATGCCGTGGGCGCCGGGATTCATCCGCAGCTCGGTCACGTCGTCGTACACGACCTCGGCACCGAAGCGTTCGGCCTGCGCCCGCATGCTCTCCATGAGGTCGGGCCCCTGCACGCCTTCGGGGAAGCCCGGGAAGTTCTCGACGTCCGTCGTGTTCATGAGCTCGCCGCCGGCAGTCACCGATCCCGCGATGACGACAGGCTGCAGATTCGCCCGTGCGGCGTAGATCGCGGCGGTGTACCCGGCAGGGCCGGAGCCGATGATGACGACGTGGCGTTCGGTCATGGATTCTCCTCGGTGACCGGGGCTCAGCGGGCCGGTCGTGACGGCGCCTGCTCGTGATGAGCAGGCGAGGGGTGGATCAGTTCGATGTACGCACAACAGGACGGTGCACGGGGTTATTCCGCGCGCGCTGCCGCGGGCCCGGACAGGTGGCCCGGGACCGCGGTGTCACGACAGCTCGATCTCGCTGATCCGCGCGCGGTAGCCCTCGGAGACCGAGGGCAGCTCGGTGATCCAGACGAACACGTGGGTGCCCGTGGCCGGTTCGTCGAGTTCGATGGTCCCGGTGTCGTCGGGCAGTTCGCCGGTGGCGACGGTCTCCGCGTCCTCCGGGTCGGCCGAGTCGCCCACGCGGATCTCCACGGCGCCACCGGGGGTGCCGGAGATGATCACGACGGAGGAGATGGTCGCTTCATCCTCGAGCTCGAGGCCGAGCCCGAGGCCCGATTTGAGGTTGCCGAACTCTGCGGAGTTGTACCGGTCGGTCTCCCAGACTCCGGACACCCCGGGGAGCACGTTCTCCGCGGCGGCATCGTTCTCGCTGCCGTCCCCCTCCGGGTCGAGGGCCTCGGCGGACGCGATGACCGGGGGCGGACCGGCCTCCGCGGTGGGCGAGGGCTCTGCGGACGACGGTTCTGCGGGCGGAGCGGTGGTCTCCCCGGCCGTCGGATCCTCGCCCGGCCGGACGAAGAGACCGATGACGAGACCGATCGCGACGAGCACTGCGAGGACGCCGATGATGAGCGGCAGCGGCCTGAGCGAGCTGCTGCGCGATCCGCGATCCGCGGGACCGGCACCGGACGACCCGCTCCCGCCGGCGGCACCGGCGGCAGTGTGCGCGGCAGCCGGAATGCCGGCGCCTGCGGATCCGGATGCTGCGGCCCGCGCCTGCGCGGGCCGCGAGTGCCGATCCTTCGGCGAAGTCTCCGCCGAGCCCGATGACCGTCCGGCATTACCTGCAGCAGCTGCAGCACCACCAGGAGCATCTGTCGTGCCCCCGGTCTTCACCATTGCAGGGTTCGAACCCTTTTGACGTGCGGAAACATCGGTGTGAATGACCGAGGGAGCATTGCGAGCCGCAGGGTTCGAACCCTGCTCTCCTGGCTCGCTGGCATCTTCCGGGTTCGCCCCGGAACCGCCATTCGGCGCAGCCTCAGCACCGCTGCGGGATGCTGCGACGGCCCCGGAACCGGCACCGGCCCCTGAACCGCCGCTCGCCGCAGCGTCTTCGACCGGGGTGACGTCGAGGTCGTGGGCGACTCCGCCGCGCGAGGTCCGCCGGTTCGGGTCCGAGAGGCGCAGCCGCTCCTCGGCCTCCTGCTGGAGACGGCGCTCGCGCTCGAACTCGGCGCGCTGGCGGGCGAGCTCCTCCTCGCGGGTGGTGAACATCCCGCCGAGGAACCACGAGCCGTCGTCCTCGTCCTCACCGGAGCCCTCGGGATCGGGGGCCCGGTCGAGCTCGATGACCTGGGTGTCCTCGCTGTCGTTCCATATCGCGTCACGATCGAGGATCGGGGCGGTGAGGTTGGGGTCCTGTTCGCGGGAGGCGTACTCGGAGTAGCTCGAGAAGGTGTCCTCGGGCTGCCATTCGCGGGTGTCGTCGGCGACCTCGTCCATGCTCGCCGCGGCCACGGGGAAGGTCGACGCCCGACGCATCTGCATCTGGTCGTCGAACGGGGAGGTCTCGCTGCCGGAGCGGCCTGCGGCCAGCCCGGTGGTGCCCGGTCGCACCATGCCGATGCGCTTGAGCGCGGCCTGGAGCTGCTGCGGCGTGGCGCGGCGGGTGGGTGCGGACTCCTCTGCGGCGGGTGCGGGTGTCGCAACGGGGGTGCGGCTCGGCCGCGATCCGCTGCGGCCACCGGCGGACGTCCCTGCGGGAGTGCCGCGCTCGGGGAGCGACGGGGTGCTTCCGGCGGTGGTGCCCGCCGCGGCGGCGGCGGCCGCGGCAGCGCCGGTTCCGGCCGGACCTGCCGTGTCGGGGAGGCGTCCCGCCGGGGACTCGGCGCCCGGGGCCTGTCCGGGCGCCCGCTTCGCAGCGTCGGCGGTGCTGCCGGGCGCAGAATCACGCGGGGTGCCGCTGAAGTCGGTGGTGCCGCCGGGGAACAGCGGCTCACCGGGCTCGGCCGTTCCGCCCCGGGCGAGCCGGTGGAGGGCGCGGGTGTCCCATTCGCCCAGGTAGCGCACGATCTCGCTCGGACTGCGCGGGCCGGCCTCGGTCTTGGAGACGACTCCGGAGACGAACTCCTCGAGGTCGCGCGGGATGCCGGGGGTGACCGACTCGGCGCGGACGATGAGGGCGTTCTTCTTGGGCGCGGGCTCGAGTCCGCTGCGCGCCTCGGGCCCGGGCCAGTGCGCGGTGAGCGCGGCATAGAGGATGTTGACGAGCGCGAGCGCGTCCTCTCGCAGCGCCTCCCGGCTCGACAGCGCGTCGAGGCCGAGCTCGTAGGGGCCGTCGGCCACGGCGGCGTCGATCGCCACCCCCTGGACCTCGACCTCTCCGGTGGGGGTCAGGGCGATGGACTCCGGGCCCAGGCACAGGTGGTGGAGGCCGCGCTTCGAGGCGTGGACGAGGGCGGTCGCGGCCTCGCCGACGAGTGCGCGGGCCGCCTCGGGGTCGAGCGGGCCGTGGCCGAGGAGGGCGGGCAGGCCGACGGCCTCGGTGCGGTCGACGACGACGAAGTCGATGCCGTCGGCGCGTCCGACGTCGTGGATGTCGGGGATCCGGGGATCGGTGAGGAGCGCGGCGCGGCGGGCGGCGTCGAGGAGGTCGCCGGAGCGGGCGGCGTCGGCGGCGAACAGCTGCGCGGGCTCATCGAGGATGGCGTCGATGACGAGGCACACGGTTCCCGCTTCGGGGAACTCGGCCAACCAGGGTCGGCGGACCTCGGAGACGACGTACCGGTCGGCGATGACCGTGCCGCGTTCGATGTTGATCAGGGGGACCACCTCCGCTGAGTCCTGCTTCGCCTCAGAGTCGAATACTACCGTTCGGCACCGCGCCCTCGTCTCAGCCCGCGCCGCGATTCACCTTGGCGCGCACCGTGGCGGCGACCGCGTGGAGCTCCGACACCCGCAGCAGCCAGCACACGCCGAGGTACACCCCGAGCATGACGATGCCGATCCAGCCGACGGTGACGAGCGCACCGGCGCGCCCGGCCCAGGCGCCCTCGCCCGCCCACGCGAGCAGACCCATCCCCGCCGCGCAGGCGAGCGCACCGGCGACGGCGAACTTGAGGTGGGCGACGAGGATCGCGGTCGACTCGAGATGCCCGAGGCGGCGGCGCAGCAGGGCGGCGCTCGTGATGCAGGCGAACAGGTAGCCGACGCTCATCGACAGTCCGATCCCGGCGACGACGAACTGCTGTGGCAGGAGCGCACCGGAGGCGATCACGCCGCCGGCGGTGAGCGCGACCTGCGGCACCTGCACCCAGAACGGGGTGCGGGCGTCCTCGTAGGCGTAGAACACCCGCTGGAGCAGATAGTTCGCGCTGAACGGGACGAGGCCGATGACCATGGTGACGAGGACGAGGCCGATCGAGCGGGCCTGGGCCTGGGATCCGCCGCCGATGAGCATCGCGGCGGGGCCGGCGAGCGCGATGAAGGCGACGGTGGCGAACATGTTGACGAGCCCGACCACCCGCAGGCCGAGGGTGAGCGAGCCGCGCACCGAGCGCGTGTCGTCCTCCGCGGCGTACGAGCTCATCGAGGTGAAGAGCGCGGTGGCGAGCGACACCGCGACGAGCGAGTGCGGGAGCATGAACATGAGGTACGAGACCGAGTACGCGGCGTTCGATGCCGAGGCCTCCCCGCCGGTCGAGGACGCCGAGGCGGCGACCCGGCTCGTGACGATGAAGCCGAGCTGCCCGATGAGCACCGCGGCGAAGGTCCAGCCGGCGACGGTGCCGGCGGTGCGCAGGCCGAAGCCGCGGAAGCCGAAGGTCGGCCGGTAGGAGAACCCGATGCGCTTGAGCGGCCACAGCAGGACGAGCGCCTGGAGGACGACGCCGAGCGTGGCGGAGCCGGCGAGGAGGACGAGCTTGGGGGTGTCCCAGGTGCCGACGGCGTGCTGACCGGCCTCGCCGGGGCCGAACACGACGATGAAGACGATGAGGCCGGCGATCGACACGAGGTTGTTGACCACCGGCGCCCACATGTACGGACCGAAGGACGAGTGCGCGTTGAGCACCTGCCCGAGCATCGTGTAGAGGCCGTAGAAGAAGATCTGCGGCAGGCACCAGTAGGCGAAGGCGACGGCGAGCGCGGTCTGCTCCGGGCTCCAGGCGGACGAGGAGTAGAGGCGGACGAGGAGCGGAGCGCACAGGGTGGCGATGACCGTGACGCCGAGGAGGAGCACGAGGGTGAGCGTGAGGAGCCGGTTGGTGAAGTCCCGGCCGCCGTCGGAGCGGCGGGTCGCGCGGACGATCTGCGGGACGAGGACGGCGTTGAGGACTCCGCCGGCGAGCAGCATGTAGAGGTTGTTCGGGACCTTGTTGGCGACGTCGAAGGCGTCGGCCGCGCCGCCGATCGTCACGCCGATCGCGGTCGCCAGGAGCATGGTCTTGACGAAGCCGAGGATGCGCGAGGCGAGCGTGCCGGCAGTCATCACCGCCGAGGACTTCGCCAGTGAGGAGATCCCGGTGCGTGCCACCCGTTCTCCTATCCTCGGTCGTTCTGCTGCGCCCGGGCCATGGCGGCCTCGAGCTGGCTCTTGGGAATCTTACGCCGACCGCGGGACACGGACTTCGCGAGGCCGACGACGAACACGATGAGGAGGCCCGCGGCGATGACGGCGGTGCCGATGTTCTCCCAGTCGGCGCGCACCCGCACCATGAGCTCCCCGGTGTGCGGGACGACATAGCCGTTGTCCGCGACGATCTCCACCCGGGTGATGAGGTCGGCGTTCGCGAGCCCCTCGACGGGCACGTCGACGCGCGTGCTCTCGTGCGGCGAGAGCTCCACCGTCTCGCTCACCGCGGTGCGCAGCTGGGGGGTGGGCGCGGTGACGCGCACGGTCACCGTCGCGGGTCGACCCGAGCTGTTCTCCACCCGGATCGGGATCGTCGTGCGCTCGCCGGTGACGAGGAGCACCGGGGACCCCTCCTCGGGTCGGATGCTGCTGGTGAGCGCGGCGACCTCGGTGTCGAGCGCCTCGGTGCACTCGGCGCGGTTGGGGGCGTCCGCCCAGGCGGCCTGTGCGCAGCCGAGCATCATCCGGTCGAGGTCGCGGCGCGCGGAGTCCGCATCGCTGAACACCGCTGCGTAATCGCCCACCGCGGAGTGGGCGGAGCGCAGCCCGGTGATGGCCTCGGCGGTCAGACCGGTGCGACGGGTCGAGGCCACGACCGGGGCGCGGGACACCGGCTGCCCCTCGAGGAGTGCGTCGACGGAGCGGAAGGCCAGCCACGGGGCGGAGCGGGTGGCCTCGGCGATGTCCCGCCAGGAGCTGTCCGCGGCCGTGCGCGGCAGGGTGACGAAGAGGTGGCGGGAGTCGTAGGGGCGCTCGGCAGTGATCGCGGAGCTCTCCGCGACGTACTCACTCACCGCTGCGGCGGGCGCCCCGGCTGCGCCAGCGGTGGCGACGGCGTCGTAGAGCCCGGTGTCGACGACGAGCGAGTCGAGGATCCGCGGGGAGCCCGCCGAGGTGTCACGCGCGCCGCCCTCCATGGCGCCGGAGCCGTCGCCCGGGTCGTCGGCCGCCGCGCGGGATCCCGAGTCGTCCGCGCCCGTTCCGTCCTCAGGGCCCGCGGCGACGGTCACCGTCGAGTGCGCGTCCGAGGTGTACCCGGTGAGGGCCGGCTGCTGGAGGTCGGAGACGACGACGGTGTTCGTGTCCGGGGTGACGAGGTCGGGCAGGTGTTCCTGTGTCACAGTGCCCGACACCGGCCACACGACGTCGGTGCGGGCCTGTGGGAACATCTCGGTGACGATCGCCGCGTCCTCCTGCGCCCGTTCGGCGAGTCCGTCGAGGTCACCCTCGGTGAGCGAGGCGAGGTCGGCGTCGGCCCAGGGCAGCGCGATGAGCGTGCGGCCTTCGGCGAGGTCGGCGAAGCGGGTGAACCAGTCCCGCAGGAGTGGGGTGGGGTCGGTGCCGTCGGCCGGCTCGGTGACGAGCTCGGACGGTTCGCTCGGCGCGGCCGTCCCGGTGGGCAGGGGTGCGGACGGTTCCGGTTCGGCGGGCTCGGACGCGCGCAGCGCGGAGTCGATCGAGGCGAGCAGGCGCGGGTCGATCGCGAGCGCGATCGCCGGGTCGACCTCGGCTGCGGCGAGGAGCGCGGTGAGCGGGCCCTCCGGCCCGGCAGCCTGCTCGAGCGTCTCCTGCGGGAGGAGACCGGTGGAGGAGAAGCCCGGCAGCGTCACCGGCATGACGAGGGTGATCGAGGTGGGGTCCGGGTCAGGGTCCGGATACCAGGTGGTGAACCCGGTCGCGGAGCCGGCGACGGCACCGGAATCGGTCCGGCCGGACAGGGCGACCTCGACCCCGCGCGCCCCCCAGGCGGAGATCGGGGAGGAGGTGGGCAGCTCGAGGCGGTCGGCCGGCACCTCGAAGGCGAACTCGGCGACCTGTCCCGGTGCCAGCGAGTCCGGCAGGTCGGGCACCTGGGGCGCGTCGTCGGGGTCGCCGGACGGGGTGTCGGTGCTCGCGGCGAGGATCCGGTGGCGGCCGCCGCGTTCGCTCCACCGGTTGATCTGGAGGCGGGAGTCGAGGCGATCGGTGGACATCCGCAGCTCGAGCGCCGGGGTGCGCAGATCGGTGTCGCTGCGGTTGATCACCGTGCCGGACACCCGCAGGGCGCCGTCCGGGTCGAGCCAGGGCGTGATCTCGTCGACCACGACGAGCTCGGTGCCCGGTTCGGGGGCGGATTCCGGGGTGCTGGGCGCCTCGGCTGCGGGATCGGGGGCCCCCACCGGGGGCTGGGGCACGGGGCCGGCCGCGGCGGGAGTGAGCTGGAACGGCAGCCCGCTGAGGAGCAGCACGAGGAGTGCGAGGAGAACGAGGGTGGCGCCGCGCCGGGGGGAGGCGAGCGTCACGGCGCGTACCGGGGCAGGACGGTGCGGGCCGCGGCGACGATACGGCGCTCATTGGCGAAGGTCAGGCGCGAGCCGAGCTCGTCGAACGGCACCCAGGCGGCGTCGATCGCCTCCTGGTCCGGGTCGTTCTCGACGGTGAGCTCCCCACCGGTGGCGCTGAGCAGGAAGTGGTGGACGACCTTGTGGACGCGGTAGCCGGCGACGGAGAACCAGTAGTCGACGCTGCCGAGCGGGGCGACGACGCTGCCCTCGACGCCGGTCTCCTCGGCGACCTCGCGGCGGGCCGCCTGCGCGGCGGTCTCCTCGCCCTCGAGGTGACCCTTGGGCAGGCACCATTCGAGGCGCCCGGCCCGGTTGATCCGTGCGATCACCGCGACCGGCCGGTCCGCACGGGAGAAATCGACCACGATGCCGCCCGCGGAGGTCTCCTCCACGGTGTTGGAGCGTACCGGAAACGGTCCGGGCTTCGGCAACGGCCTGGGCATGGCCTCACTCTATCGTCCGCACCTGGAGGTTTCGTGGCCGTCGCGCCCGCACCGGGACGTGCGCCGGTACCCTGGTGAGGGTCCCCGATTCGACGGTCCGGGACGACGCGATCCCAAGGAGGTCCCAGGTGTTCCTGGCCCAGGCCCATGCCCGGCTGGCCGATGCCCTCGACGGGCTCGACCCCGTCCTCGGCCCCCTGGGGCAGCGATTCGCCGACGCCGGGTTCGAGCTCGCACTCGTCGGCGGCTCGGTGCGCGATGCGCTGCTCGGTCGGGGGATGCCCGACCTCGACTTCACCACCGACGCCCGGCCCGACGACATCCTCCGGCTCATCACCGGCTGGGCGGATGCGCACTGGGACATCGGCCGGAGGTTCGGCACGATCGGGATGATCCGCTCCGGTTACCAGATCGAGATCACCACCTACCGCGCCGAGGCGTACGACCCGGAGTCCCGCAAGCCCACCGTGGCGTTCGGCGACTCCCTCGACGACGACCTGCTGCGCCGCGACTTCACGATCGGTGCGATGGCCGTGCGGCTGCCCGCCCGCGTGTTCGTCGACCCCTTCGGCGGACTCGCCGACCTCGAGGCCGGCCGGATCCGCACCCCGGGGAGCGCGGAGATGAGCTTCGGCGACGACCCGCTGCGGATGATGCGCGCCGCCCGCTTCACCTCCCAGCTCGACTTCGCCGCCGCCGGCGAGGTCGTCGAGGCGATGACCGGGATGGCCGAGCGGATCGACATCGTGTCCGCCGAGCGCGTGCGCGACGAGCTCGTCAAGCTCGTGTGCGGGGCCGCACCCCGTCGCGGCATCGAGCTGCTCGTCGACACCGGGCTCGCCGAGCGCATCCTGCCCGAGGTCGCCGGCCTGCGCCTCGAGCGCGACGAGCACCACCGCCACAAGGACGTCTACCAGCACAGCCTCACCGTGCTCGACCAGGCGATCGAGCTCGAATCCCGGTACGCCGCCCGGCAGGAGAAGACGGGGATCGCCGAAGGGGACCCGCAGCGCCTCCCGGTGCCGGACTTCGTCGTCCGCTTCGCCGCGCTCATGCACGACATCGGCAAGCCCTCGACGCGCCGTTTCGAGCCGGGCGGTGCGGTGACCTTCTACCACCACGACGTCGTCGGGGCGAAGATGACGGCGAAGCGGATGAAGGCCCTCCACTTCGACAAGGACACGACGAAGAAGGTCGCTCGGCTCGTCGAGCTCCACCTGCGGTTCTACGGCTACGGGGACGCCGGCTGGTCGGACTCCGCGGTGCGCCGCTACGTCACCGACGCCGGGGACCTGCTGCCCCGGCTCCACATCCTCACCCGGTCCGACGTCACCACCCGCAACCGCCGCAAGGCCGAGCGGCTGGCGCATGCCTACGACGACCTCGAGGAGCGGATCAACGCGCTCGCAGAGCAGGAGAAGCTCGACGCGATCCGCCCCGACCTCGACGGGAAGCAGATCATGGCGCTGCTCGACATCCCGCCCGGGCGCGAGGTCGGCGAGGCCTACCGCTTCCTCCTCGAGGAGCGGATGGAGCACGGCCCGCTCGGTGAGGAGCGCGCTGCGGCGGTGCTGCGCGAATGGTGGGACGCACGACAGGGATGACCGGAGTGCGGGAAGTGCCGTGAGACGCCCGGTTCCGCGCCTCCGGTGCCTGATACCTTGAAGCCAGAGGTGACGGAATACATCGAAGGAGACCGTATGAGCACCGCGACGGACACGTTCCGGCAGGCCCGCGACAGCCTGCTCGAGATGCGCACCGACCTCGAACAGGCGCGCGCCGCCTTCACCTGGCCCCGCTTCGAGCACTTCAACTTCGCCCTCGACTGGTTCGACGAGGTCGCCCGGGACAACGACTCCCCGGCGCTGTGGATCGTCGAGCAGGACGGCACCGAGGGGATCTGGAGCTACCGCACGCTGTCGGCGCGCTCGAACCAGGTGGCGAACATGCTCCGCGCCGCCGGCGTCACCCGCGGCTCGCACGTCATGGTCATGCTCGGCAATCAGGTGGAGCTGTGGGAGACCATGCTCGCCGGGCTCAAGCTCGGCGCTGTGCTCCTGCCGACCACCACCCAGCTCCAGGCCGCCGACCTCACCGACCGGGCCGAGCGCGGTGAGGCCGCGTTTGTCGTCGCCACCGCCGCCGACGCCGCGAAGTTCGACGACGTCGACCTGCCGCTGACCCGGATCGTCGTGGGCGGCGAACCGTCCCGCGAGGGTGACATCGCCTACGCCACGGCGGACGACTTCCCCGCCGGGTTCGAGCCCGACGGGCCGACTCCGGCGGACGACCTGCTGCTCCTCTACTTCACCTCGGGCACCACCTCGAAGGCGAAGATGGTCGCCCACACCCATGTGTCCTATCCCGTCGGACACCTGTCGACGATGTACTGGATGGGCATGGAGCCCGGCGACATCCATCTCAACGTCGCCTCCCCGGGCTGGGCCAAGCACGCGTGGTCGAACATCTTCACCCCGTGGATCGCCGAAGCCTGCGTGTTCCTCTACAACTACTCCCGCTTCGACGCCCCGGCGCTCATGAGCACGATGGAGCGGGTGGGCGTGACGAGCTTCTGCGCCCCGCCCACCGTGTGGCGCATGCTCATCCAGGCCGATCTCGGCCTGCTGTCCACCCCGCCGCAGAAGGCGCTCGGCGCCGGCGAGCCGCTCAACCCGGAGGTCATCGACCGGGTCAAGGACGCCTGGGGGGTGCTCATCCGCGATGGCTTCGGGCAGACGGAGACCACCCTGCAGATCGGCAACCCGCCCGGCCAGCCGATCAAGTACGGCTCGATGGGCCGGCCGCTGCCCGGCTACGACGTGGTGCTGCGCGACCCGGCGACCGGGGAGATCGGCGACGAGGGCGAGATCTGCCTGCGCCTCGACCCGCGCCCGGTGGGACTGACCGTCGGCTACTGGCACGACGAGGAGCGCACCGCCGAGGCGTTCGAGGACGGCGTCTACCACACCGGCGACGTCGCCTCCCGGGATGCGGACGGCTTCATCACCTACGTGGGCCGTGCCGACGACGTGTTCAAGGCCAGCGACTACCGGCTCTCCCCGTTCGAGCTCGAGAGCGTGCTCATCGAGCACGAGGCGGTCGCCGAGGCCGCCGTCGTGCCCTCGCCCGACCCGGTCCGGCTCGCGGTGCCCAAGGCGTACGTGGTGCTCGGCTACGGCTGGGATCCCAGCCCGGAGCTCGCCCGCGACATCCTCAGGTTCTGCCGCGAGAACCTCGCCCCGTACAAGCGGATCCGGCGGATCGAGTTCACCGAGCTGCCGAAGACGATCTCCGGCAAGATCCGCCGGGTCGAGCTGCGGAGCCGGGAGCGCGAGCTGCACCCCGCCGAGGGGACGACGACGGTCGAGCACGCGGAGTACTCCGACGCCGACTTCCCCGAGCTGCGCGGCTGAGCCCGGTCCGGTGACGACCGCCCGGGACGCCTCGGGAGGGGCCGGCCCGGTGACGCGGGATCGGGTCCGGATGCGCTCGGGTCCGGGGGTCGAGTGCGCCCGCTCACACCTCACGCTCATCGACTTCCAAAGTTCGCGTGTTTGAATTGCCCGGTTCGCGCGACGAGGGAGAATCTTTGGCCAAGCACCAGAAGACCGCCGCGGCCGGTTCGGCCGCCGCGAGTTCCACCGGGAGGTCCGGGGTGAACAAGGGTCTGCTCAACTACCCCCGCTCGGGGGTGACCGGGTGGACCCGCTGGTTGCCGTCCCTGCGCCTCATCGGCGTCGGGGTGCTGGCGATGTTCGTCCTCGTCATCGGCCTGTTCAGCATCGGCTACGTGGTGACCGACGTGCCCGAGCCCAACGTCGAGGCCGAGGGTCAGACGTCGACCGTCTACTGGGACGACGGCGAGACCGCGCTCGGCACCTTCAAGATCGAGGACCGCCGCAGCGTCCCGATCGACGCGATCTCCCCGGCGATGCAGCAGGCGGCGATCGCGGCTGAGGACCAGTCGTTCTACGAGAACCGCGGCATCTCCATCAAGGGCCTGTCCCGCGCGGTGTGGGGCGTCGTCACCGACAACTACGCCGGCGGCGGCTCGACGATCACCCAGCAGTACGTCAAGAACTTCTACCTCACGAACGAGCGCAGCATGGACCGCAAGGTCCGCGAGATGTTCATCGCGATCAAGATCGACCAGGAGCTGACGAAGGACGAGATCCTCGCGAACTACCTCAACACGATCTTCCTCGGCCGGCAGAGCTACGGCATCGAGGTCGCCGCGCAGAACTACTACGGCAAGCCCGCCGCCGAGCTCGACGTCGCGGAGAGCGCGCTGCTCGCCGCGATGATCCAGCGCCCCGGTGCCGCGGACCCCGCGGAGAACCCGGAGGAGTACGAGGACCGGTTCCGCTACGTGCTGGAGAACATGGCCGAGCTCGGCTACATCACCGAGGACGAGGCCGCGAGCACCGAGATGCCGGAGCTGTCCGAGGCGAAGAAGGACAACCAGTTCCGCGGTCAGAACGGCTACCTGCTCGACAACGTCCGCAAGGAGCTCGTCAACGCCGGGATCACCCCGGAGATGCTCGACCGCGGCGGCCTGCAGATCCACACGACCTACAACCAGGAGGACGTCGAGGCCGCGATCGACGCCGTCGAGGACCTGCCCGAGCTCAAGGAGGGCATGCACGTCGGACTCATGTCGATCGACCCGAAGACCGGCGGCATCAAGGCGATGTACGGCGGCGAGGACTACCTCGAGCGGCAGCAGAACCAGGCGACGGAGGACATCACCCAGGCGGGTTCGACCTTCAAGCCCTTCACGCTCGTGGCCGGACTGGAGAACGGGTTCCGTCTCACCGACCACTTCGCCGGCAACAGCGGCACGACGATGATGTACGACGGCACGCCGTGGCGGCCGAACAACTACGGCGGCGCGAACTACGGCTCGGTGAGCCTGCTCCGGGCCACCCAGAGCTCGATCAACACCGCGTACGCGCAGCTGAATATCGAGGTCGGACCGGAGAAGACCAAGGACGTCGCGATCCGCGCCGGGCTCGGTGAGGACACGAGCGGCCTCGAGGCCAACGCGGCGAATGTGCTCGGCACCGCGAGCCCGACGGTGGGCCGGATGACCACGGCGTACGCGACCTTCGCCGCCAACGGCATCCACCGGGCCCCGCACTCCGTGGCGAAGGTCGAGAACCCCGACGGCGAGGTCGTCCACGAGGCCGACACCGAGGGCGAGCGGGTGTTCGATGAGAACGTCATGGCTGAGACGAGCTATGCGCTGTCCCGTGTCGTGACCTCCGGGTCCGGCTCCTACGCCCAGAACCTCGGCCGCCCGGCCGCGGGAAAGACCGGCACCTCGCAGGACAACTACTCCGCGTGGTTCGCCGGATACACCCCGAACCTCGCGACCTCGGTGGCGATCTACCGGGAGGACGAGGCCGGCAACCCGATGGAGATCGGGGCCTACGGCGGCCGCGGCTCGATCACCGGCGGCTCGTTCCCCGTCCAGGCGTGGACCCAGTACATGGATGACGCGCTCGAGGGCGAGGACATCGAGAAGTTCCCCAAGCGCGGTGAGCTGCCCGACGTCGAGAAGCCGAAGAACGACTCCGGTGTGCCGAACCAGGCTCCGCCCGCCCGGCCGAACCCGAACCCGAATCCGAATCCGGACCGGCCGCGTGGTAACGACGACGACGACCAGCCGCGCCAGGAGCGTCCGCGCGAGGAGGAGGACGAGGCCCCGATCGAGGAGCAGCCGGAGGAGGAGCCGCCGCCGGAGCAGGAGCCCGCACCGGAGGAGCCCGCACCGGAGGAGCCGCCGGAGGATGATCCTGCTCCCGATCCCCCGGAGCAGCCGAAGCCGCCGGAGGAACCGAAGCCCCCGCCGGCGCCGGAGCCCCCGCCCGAGGACGAAGGCGAGCTCGGCGGCTGAGTCAGGGCAGGTCCGTACGGGATCGCAGGGCCCGGAGAGATCTCTCCGGGCCCTGCGGTGTCCCTGCGGTCCGGCGGCACGGTCACCGGTCCTCTAGGCTGATTCCATGACCCGCTTCACCCCGGAGACCCTGGCCCGCCCGCTGCTCGGCGGCCCCAGCGGTGCGCGTCTGGCCACAGGCGGCCCGCAGCACGGGATCGTCGGCGGGGTGCTCGCGATGTGCCTGCTCGGTGTGACCACGCTGCTCGGCGTGCTCCTCCAGGCCCCGTGCGTGGCGCGTGGCTGGGAGCAGCCCTTCGCCTCGTTCCGGATGTGCGCCTCGCCCCTGGCCAACGGGATCACAGCGACGACCTTCCCGGACGCCCCCGGCCGGGCCCCCGGAGCGAGCACGGAGTTCTCTCCCGCCAGTGCCTGGCTCGTGGGGCTCGCGGAGCGGCTGGGTGCGGGGGCGGAGACCGGCGACACCGCCTTCTTCATGGTCCTCGTCCTCCTCCTCAACGTGCTCGCGATCGCCGCGGCCGGCATCGCCCTGCTCCTCCTCGGGCGCAGCCGCGGGGACCGGGTGTGGATCCCGGTGGCGTTCGTCTCCCCGGTCATCGTGTTCACCCTCGGGCAGACGCTCGACCCCGTGGGCGTGGCGCTGGCGCTGTGGGCGGTCGTCCTCCTGCGGCCGGCGCCCTCCCGGGTGCCGCGCTCGCCGATGGTCGCCGGCGCGCTGCTCGGGCTCGCAGCGTTCATCAATCCGCTCGCCCTCGTCGTGGTCCTCGCGCTCGCTCTCGTCCTGGTCTCACGCCGCGAGACCACCGACCTCATCGCGGCGTGCGGTGCGTTCATCGTCGCCGTGGGCGTGCTCATCGTCCTCGACGGCCGCCTGTTCGGCCGTCTCGCGGCCTGGTGGGCCGAGGCGATCGACCGCGGCTCCGTGGTCTCCCTGCTGAGCTACGAGCGGTCCCTCGACCCCGGCCTGCTCACCGCGGTATCGGTGATCGTCTGGGTGCTCGCGCTCGGCATCGCGTGCGCCGTGATGCTCGCCGGCCGGTCGGCCGCACCGCTGTCGCTGCCGGCGGTGGCGACCGTGCTGCTCGGCCTCAGCCTGCTGTTCATGCCCGCCGCCCCCACGTGGAACGCGCTGTGGCTGGTCCCCTTCGCCGCGCTCGCCGTGCGGCACCTGTGGGTGCAGGTGGCCTGGGGGCTGTCCGAGGCGGCCCTCGCGGCGGCCGTCCACCTGTCCGACGTCACCGCGCTCGACGCGAGCGAAGGGCTGTCCCCGATGTGGCTGTCGGTCTTCACCCTGCTGCGCCTCTTCGCCCTCGCCTTCCTCGTGTACCTCGCCACCGAGCGGCTCCGCGCCGCACCCCCGGCCCGCATGTCGCGGGACTCGACAGCCGATGCGGTGTCGGCCGCCGCCGGATCCGACATCGCGAGCAGCGTGCCGGGCGAAGGCCCCGGCGAAGGTGACACGGCCCGGCCGAATCACTAGAATGGTGAGGTCTGTGCTGCCGGCGGACCGTTCCGCCGGTGGGCCCGACACAACGTATGTACCCTCCTGCCATGGACCGACCATGGCCGCTGAGACCAGAGGAGGTGGGTTACACGTGCGTCATTACGAGCTCATGCTCATCCTTGATCCGGAAGTCGACGAGCGCAATGTGAGCGCCACTGTCGAAAAGCTGCTGAAGGTGGTTCCCGCTGATGGCGGAACCGTCGACAATGTGGATGTCTGGGGACGTCGTCGCTTCGCGTACGAGATCCAGAAGAAGGCCGAAGGCTACTACGTGGTCGTGGACTTCCACGCCACTCCGGCCACCACCAAGGAACTGGACCGCCAGCTCGGGCTCAACGAGACCGTCATGCGGACCAAGATCCTGCGCCCGGACGCCAAGTAATCACTCACCGGAGCCGTTGATCTAAGGAGCCAGCATGGCAGGCGAGACCATCATCACCGTCGTTGGAAACATCACCGCCGATCCCGAACTCAGGTTCACCCCGAACGGCGCGGCCGTCGCCAACTTCACGGTCGCCTCGACCCCGCGGACGTTCGACCGCCAGGCCCAGGAGTTCAAGGACGGGGAGACGATGTTCCTCCGCTGCAACGCCTGGCGCGAGATGGCCGAGAACGTCGCCGAGTCGCTCCAGCGCGGTTCCCGAGTGATCGTCCAGGGACGTCTGAAGTCCCGCACCTTCGAGACCAAGGAGGGCGAACGCCGCACGGTCTTCGAGCTCGACGTCGACGAGGTCGGCCCGAGCCTGCGCTACGCCACGGCGAGCGTGACGAAGAACGAGCGCAGCGGCGGCTTCGGCGGCGGCGGCAACTATGGCGGCGGACGCGGCGGCAATGCCGCGGGCGGCGCCGGCGGCCAGGGAGGCGGCAACTCCGGCGGCGGATGGGGACAGAACCCCAATGCCGGCGGTGGCGGCTACTCCCAGGGCGGCCAAGGAGGCCAGGGCGGCTACAACCGCCCCCCGCAGCAGTCGCAGCAGGACGACCCCTGGGCATCGTCCACCCCGCAGAGCGGACAGGGCGGCGGTTGGGGCAACCCGACCGACGACGAGCCCCCGTTCTGATCAACACTTTTTCTGACAGGAGACACTCATGGCAAAGCCGGACCCCCGGAAGCCGATCAAGAAGAAGGCGAACCCGCTCAAGCCGGGTGAGGCTTCGCAGATCACCTACAAGGACACGTCCACACTGCGCAAGTTCATCTCCGACCGCGGCAAGATCCGTGCCCGCCGCGTCACCGGTGTGACCGTGCAGGAGCAGCGCGTCATCGCCAAGGCAGTGAAGAATGCCCGCGAAATGGCTCTGCTTCCCTACTCGAGCTCGTCTCGCTGATCCGTTAGGGGAATCAACCATGGCTACCAAGAAGCTCATTCTCAACCATGAAGTCGACGGCCTCGGTGCCGCCGGCGACGTCGTCGAGGTGCGTGCGGGCTACGCGCGCAACCTGCTCATCCCGCGAGGCTGGGCGACCCCGTGGAGCGAGGGCGCGCAGAAGCAGATCGACGCCCTGCGCAAGTCGCGTCAGGCGCGCCAGATCGCGGACCGCGACGAGGCCCTGGCTCTCAAGGAGAAGCTCGAGTCGACCTCGGCGAAGATCGAGATGAAGGCCGGTGCGCAGGGTCGCCTGTTCGGCGCCGTCACCCCGGCCCTCGTCGCCGAGGCGCTCGCCGCCTCCGCCGGTGTCGACATCGATCGTCGCGCCGTCGCGCTGCCCGGTCACGTCAAGAGCTCCGGTTCGTACACCGCCACCGTGCGCGTGCACGAGGAGATCACCGCGAACGCCAAGTTCGACGTCATCGGCAAGGCCTGATCGACTGCTCCAGACTGCAGAATCCGAAGGTTCCTGAGAACGGAATCGCCGGATAGTGCAGTCTCAGCGCACGGCCGCTCGATCGAGGCGCCGCGTCCCCACAGGGGCGCGGCGCCTCGGGCGTTGTCGGGCAGGTGCCGGGCCGCGGTGCGCGCGGCCGTCGGGCGGAGCCGTCGAGCGGGGCGTCGTGCTCGGCCGGCGCCCGCGGGCGGACTGTGCGACTTCCGGTGGAGAGTGGTGGCATCGACGGGCGTACACTCCACCGAAACTCCCACGATCGCGAGCCCACGCGTGTGCTCCGGTTCCAGCGGGGAGTGGAACAATGGCGCACATGACCCAGCTTCCGACCCGAGAGAACATCGCGCCACCGGCCCCGCGCCCCGCGCTCACCACCGAGCCGGAGGACGCCGAGCGGGCCGAAGGGCTGCGGCGGATGCGCCGGCTGGCCACCGGACTGCTCGTCCTCGCCGCCCTCGTCTTCCTCGTCACCCATCTGTTCACCGACCTCACCGGCGTGTGGGGCTTCGTCGCGCGCGCCTCGGAGGCGGCGATGATCGGTGCGATCGCGGACTGGTTCGCGGTCACCGCGCTGTTCCGGCACCCGCTGGGCCTCAAGATCCCCCATACCGCGATCATCCCGCGCAAGAAGGACGTGCTCGGGGAAAGCCTGTCGAACTTCGTCGCGGTGAACTTCCTCAAGTCGCACACCGTGGCTCCGAAGCTGCGGAAGGCGGAGATCACCCGCCGGGCCGGGAACTGGCTGGAGCAGGAGAAGAACCAGGCGATCGTCGTCGAGCGGGCCGGGCAGGGCCTCGAGTACGTGCTCAAGCGTGTCGACGACGATGCGATCGAGGGCATCACCCGAAACGTCCTCGTCCCCAAGCTCGTCTCCACCCACAAGTCCCCGGTGCTCGGCCGGCTGCTCCAGGAGATCGTGCAGGACGGGGCGCACCACCGGCTCGTCGACCTCGTCGTCGGCGAGGCCTATGTGTGGCTGGCGAACAACCCACGCGTCATCGATGAGATCGTCGCGCAGAAGGCACCGGACTGGGTGCCCGGGTTCCTCAACGACACCGTGTCCAACCGCCTGCGCAAGGAGGTGCTCGGCTGGGTCGCCGAGGTGCGGGATCAGCCGTACCACAAGGCCCGGCAGGCCCTCGACCGCTGGCTGCTCGAACTCGCCGAGGCGCTCAAGAGCGACACCACGATCGCGGAACGGGCCGAAGGTGTGCTCGACGATCTGCTGCGGCAGGAGGGCGTCGTCCACTCGGTGCTCGAGGTGTGGGCCTCGCTCAAGCGCCTGCTGCGCGGCGCGGTGCTCGACACCGAGGGCGAGGTGCACGCCCGGATCCGCGGCCTGCTCGCCCAGATCGCGGACCGGATGGTCAACGACGTCGAGTTCGCCCGGTCGATGGACGACTGCATCGCGAGAGCCGCCGGCGACCTCGCGGAGTCGTTCGGTCCTGAGCTCGCGAGCGTCATCTCCGACACGATCGCCGGCTGGGACGCGCGCGAGGCCTCGGACCGGATCGAGCTCTACGTGGGCCGCGACCTCCAGTACATCCGCATCAACGGCACGGTGATCGGCGCGCTCGTCGGCCTGGTCATCCACGCCATCACGCTGATCCTGCCGAGGATCTGAGGCGCGGGGCCGCAGGCGCCGGGCAGGACGGTCCGGCGCCTGCGGATTCCCGGATGCACGGACTTGACCCTCACGCGCCGTGAGGCACGACAGTGATTCTGTGGACGACGATCGAAGGAGAACGGCGGCAGTGATGCCGGACGCGCACGCACCTCGGGCACGGCGGGAGTCGGCGGAGGACGAAACCCACCTCGGGGACGCCGAGGCGGGACTCACCGTCGGCCGGACCGCCGAGCTCGTGGGCGTGAGCGTGCGGACTCTGCATCACTGGGATGCGCTGGGACTCGTGTGCCCGAGCGCGCGGACGTGGGCCGGCTACCGGCTGTACGGGCGGGCGGACATCGCCCGGCTGCAGCAGGTGCTGGTCTATCGCGAGCTCGGGATGAGCCTGGAGCGGATCGGGGACCTGCTCGACGCTCCGGAGGCCGATGTGGCCGAGCAGCTGCGCAGCCAGCATGATCTCCTCGCCGATCGGATCGCCCGCCTGCAGGCCATGAAGTCTGCGGTCGAACAGATGATGGAGGTCGAAGACATGGACAAGAATCTCACCCCCGAGCAGCAGGCCGAGGTCCTGGGCACGGACTGGAACCCGGAGTGGCACCGCGAGGCGGAGCAGCGCTGGGGCGACACCGAGGAATGGGCCCGGTCCGAGGCGCGCAAGGCGCAGATGGATCGGTCCGACTGGGATCGGGTCAAGCAGGACGCCGAGGCGCTCGAGGCCGACCTCGCGGCAGCGAAGCGCCGCGGTGTGGCCCCCGGCTCCGCGGAGGCGAACGCGCTCGCGCAGCGGCACCGGGAGTCGATCGGGCAGTGGTTCGAGGCGACGCACGCCAAGCACGTGCTCATCGCCCGCGGCTACACCGAGGACCCGCGCTTCCGCGAGCACTACGATTCGCGTGAGGCGGGCCTGGCCGCGTGGCTGCGCGAGGTCATCGAGGCCGATGCGCGGGCGAACGGGGTCGACCCGGAGACCGCCGAGTGGGAGTGACCACCGGTGGCCCGACCGGAGCCGAGGTGCGCGGCCGGTGACGTGAGAGCGTCGCCGGTGCGCGCCTCGGCGACGTCAGCGGGCAGGGCCGGTGGGCACTTTCCTAGTCGTAGTGCGTCCACCGGTTCGTGCTCGGGACAGTTGTTTAGTTGTCCGGGTCGTTGACCCGTTCACTTTCGGTGAGCCAGATCGCGTGGTCGAAGTTCGTCAATCCTTCGGATCGGCCGGAGGCTTCATGTGCCGCGACTGTCAGTTCCCGCGCTTCCGTTGGTGACACGCTGGGGAGTCCCTTCTTCGCCAACGCTTCGTTGATGAACCGGACGATCATCGTGTCTGCTTTGACTCCAGGCACGCCGAGATTCATGCACAGATACTCAAAAGTCACCCAGCCCAATCCGTGCACAGCGCAGTATTCGCGCTTGAGCTTTGCCTGATCAGCAACGAGAAAACTGGACGAAGTACGCACGGGCGGTTCCATCGCGAGAAAGTTCGTGGCCGCCTCAATGATGGCCACACTCTTATGCCGAATATCGGAACGCCCGACTTTTCCGTTTCCCATCACCTCTCTGATCGGAGCCTCTCCGAGGTCGACCAGGAACTGCAGATCGTTCAAGACCTGTGGATAGGTCTGGCGAAAGGTGCGCAGGCGCCCCTCTACACCTTTGGTCGAGTCTGCGGCGGTGTACTTCGCCATGATCGAGTAGACAGCATCGACGAGAGCCGTCGAGATCTCGTTCGGCCACCCACCCGGATATGCGGTGAACTTGTCGTCTGGAATTTCGGAAACGGACTTCATCACCGCTGCGAGCTGCTCTTCAATTGCCATGGTCATTCCTCGTCATCGAGTGGGTGCCAGAATAATCTCAAGTGCTTCGAAGTTAATAGTAGCTGGCCTTCTTCACCGATCAGAGATGTCTAGCTGTAACGGACCTAGCGCGTCCGCGGGCCGCGATAGAGTTGTGTGGCCGGTGCGATGCCGGTGGATCGAGCTGTGCGCGGGACGGGGAGAATGAGCGAATCGAACGACTGGCAGCGGGCCGAGGGCGGACTCCGGACGCCGCCCCAGGACCTCGAGGCCGAGCAGAGCGTGCTCGGTGCGATGCTCCTGTCGAAGGACGCGATCGCCGACGTCGTCGAGGGCATGCGCGGCGAGGACTTCTACAAGCCGGCGCACGAGACCGTCTACGACTGCATCCTCGACCTCTACGCCCGCGGCGAGCCCGCCGATGCGGTGACGGTGTCCAACGCGCTGTCGAAGTCCGGCGACCTCGCCCGGATCGGCGGCGCCGCCTACCTCCACACCCTCATGTCCTCGGTGCCGACCGCGGCGAACGCCGGGTTCTACGGCACGATCGTGCGCGAGCGGGCGCTGCTGCGCCGCCTCGTTGAGGCCGGCACCCGGATCGTGCAGATGGGCTACGACGCCGAGGGCGACACCGATGAGCTCGTCAACCGGGCGCAGTCGGAGATCTACCAGGTCACCGAGCGGCGCACGGCGGAGGACTACGTCCGGCTCTCGGAGATCATCGAGGCCACGGCTGCGGAGATCGAGCGATCGGGGGACCACGAGGGCGATACCGCCGGCGTGCCCACCGGCTTCACCGAGTTCGACCAGCTGACGAACGGCCTGCACCCCGGGCAGATGATCGTCATCGCCGCCCGACCCGGTGTGGGCAAGTCGACGCTCGCGCTCGACATGGTGCGCGCGGCCGCGATCCATGCGCAGCAGACGACCGTGATCTTCTCGCTCGAGATGGGGCGCATCGAGCTGTCGATGCGCCTGCTCAGCGCGGAGTCGAGCATCAAGCTGCAGAACCTGCGCCGCGGCGAGCTCACGCCGCAGGACTGGACGACGCTCGCGTCGACGATGGCGCGGATCAACGAGGCTCCGCTCTTCATCGACGATTCGCCGAACATGGCGCTCACCGAGATCCGGGCGAAGTGCCGCCGCCTCAAGCAGCAGCATGATCTCAAGATGGTCGTCATCGACTACCTCCAGCTCATGAGCTCGGGCAAGCGCGTCGAGTCGCGTCAGCAGGAGGTCTCGGAGTTCTCGCGCTCGCTCAAGCTGCTGGCCAAGGAGCTCGAGGTGCCCGTGGTCGCGCTGTCGCAGCTCAACCGCTCCTCCGAGCAGCGCACGGACAAGCGGCCGATGATCTCCGACCTTCGCGAGTCCGGTTCGATCGAGCAGGATGCGGACATGGTGCTCCTCATCCACCGCGACGACATGTACGACAAGGAGTCGCCGCACGCCGGCGAGGCCGACATCATCGTCGCCAAGCACCGCAACGGCCCGACCGGGGAGATCAAGGTCGCCTTCCAGGGCGCGCGGAGCCGCTTCGCGAACATGCCGCAGTAGGGTGCAGGTGTGGAGACACCTGCCGACGGTCGGAGTGCGAGCGGCACCCCCACGCCGGCAGGCATGTCCCACTCCGCGCTGATCGGGCCGATCCGACCCCCGGGCCTGCACGTCATGTCCTTCAACATCCGCCGGCGGGGAGGGTTCCTCGGCAGCAGGCGCCTCGACCGGTGGTCGGACCGGCGATGGCTGGTCCGCGAACTGCTGCGGGCAGAGCAGCCCACGGCGCTCGGGGTGCAGGAGGCACTGCCGGACCAGGCCGCGTGGGTGCGCGACAGCCTTGGACCCGACTATCGCAGCGTCGGCCGGGGCCGCAGCGCCGATGGCAGCGACGAGGGCATCCCGATCCTCTACGACAGCCGCCGGCTGGAACTCCTGGGGTGGAATCAGCTCGCGCTCTCCGACACCTCGCACCAGACCGGATCGCGCAGCTGGGGGAACATCATCCCGCGCGCCGTCGTCACTGCGGAATTCTCCGATCAGCGCACCGGGGCGCGGTTCACCGCCATCAACACCCACCTCGATCATCTGTCGCCGAGGTCGCGGCTGCAATCGGCCCACATGCTCGGGGCCCTGGCAGCGGCGCAGCCCGGGCCGGTGGTGCTCACGGCCGACGCCAACTGCCGGGCCGGATCACCGCCGTACGATGCGCTCACCCGCGAGGGCGGACTGCGGGATTCCTGGTCGACGGCGGAGCACCGCCTCACCGCGGAATGGGCCACCTACTCCGGCTACCGTCCGCCGCGCACCGGCGGGCGGCGCATCGACTGGATCCTGGTGAGCGCGGGCATCACTGTGCATGCCGTCGGGATCAATGCCGCGCGTTCCGGAGGCCGGGCCGCGTCCGATCACGAGCCGGTACACGCCGCGCTGACCATCGCGCAGTGAGGCATCACCGCTCATCGAGAGGGAGTGGCTGCTACCTCTTCCACGATATTCGGACCGAAACGAGCCCAGTTGCATCGAGCGAGACGCGGAAATGCTGGTTCCCTTCCACCGCGACCACATGTGCGGCAAGGAATCACCGCACGCCGGTGAGGCCGACGTCGCCGTTGCCGAGCATCGCAAAGGTCTGATAAGGGTCATCACTGTTGACTTCCAATGCGAGGAGCCACCTCGGAACATGCTGTATTGCGGTGGCTCAATTGTGTTTGCGATTCTTGATATAGCGGGAGGACTAGACTGTTCGGAACGTGCCCGGCCGTGGCACGAGAGCGCACAATTCGGCTCGTCTACTTCTTGCGTTTGTGAGCTCTGACCCGAATCTCTGTGCCATTGACCCTTCTAACATGTCCTCTTACCGCATGAGGCTTGCGCGGCGGGCTAGGTTTCTTGCCATGCTGGGGTATTCGAAGGCTCGTTACTCTACGAATCGACTCTATGCTCGGCTGAGAACTCAACTTGTAGCTGGCGGACAGTTCCAGTTCGTAAGGTTCGAACCATTTTCGACATGGAGCGAGATCCGTTTCTGCTGAAGTTGTCCTGATGCCCTGAGGTTCTGCAAAAACGAAGACCAGCATCCCAACGGCTAGCTGCTCGCTGAGGGATTTGGCTGGCATCTTCTTCGCACCCCGGAGGTTTAACTCGAGCCGAACGTTTTGCGGAGCCTTTGATGAAGGTGCTGGCAAGTATTCGATCTGGAGAAAGTTTCCGGTGACTTGCACGTCTATGCCCGACCAGCTGAAATCAACCTTTTGATTCGATAATGAAATCTTCGATTCGAAAATTATCCTCCACCGATTGTGAATGGTCAGTTCTTGTGAGAGAAATCGAGTATCGGCATCAAAACGGATCGCAGTGCAGCTATTAAGAACTTGACGAAGTTGTGCTAATTGCGTGTTGCGAATAAGGACCGAGGCGGCACGTTTTGTTCCAAGTGACGTAGGGGTTCGATTTTCGAGCGTTATGGTTTCGTGCCCAGATGCAGCAATTAATGACTCTTTCCCGTGGGGGGATCGACGGGGGCTGGAGTCGTTCCTTAGTTTGTTCATTGATTTCGCTGAACCAGCTCTTTGACTATTTTCAGCCCTTTTCGAGATCATCCTTTTGGAAACTTCAGTTTCTCCGATCATGGATAAGTGTCGTGCCCGTTGCCCGTACTGAGCACGGTTATCAAGGCCTGTGGTGCACACGGCTAAGGCGACTCTAATGTAGTGATGCTTCTTATGGATGTTTGAGTATTCAATCTGATTCAGAAGCGTAGCGCGATGTGCGCTCGTGACGGGAACGAATGCCTGAACCATGGTCTTGAGCCGATCGCTCGGGGAAGAATTCTGAAAGATTGTGCGCAGTATGGGAACAACGGTGTCGTGGAGAGGTATTGCATCGTCTGTATGGATCACTGCGATCCACATGGCGACACCGGTTCGGCGACACAGGTCACGAAAGTGTGTGGCAATCTTCTCGCGAGCACCTGGGCCTGCCACCGCTTCGACCTGTTTCGCCAGTGTGGTGGGCGAGGAGCCCGAGAGGTGCAGGCTCACGAACTTCGAGTACTCGAGAATTTCGGTCGTCATGTAATTGAACTACCAGTACAAGTCGAGTCTTTCAAACCTGACCTCGCTCACTTTGAAGAACGTGATCGCTGAGCCTTGTTTAGGGGCCTTGAGGCGCGACGTGGTGGTACTCGCTAGTTGAGCCACCTTGATCGAGCTTGCGTTGAAGGGTCGCTGGAAAATGGG
Source organism: Brevibacterium sp. R8603A2 (assembly GCF_023072605.1). Lineage (NCBI taxonomy): Bacteria > Bacillati > Actinomycetota > Actinomycetes > Micrococcales > Brevibacteriaceae > Brevibacterium > Brevibacterium sp. R8603A2. The sequence continues at coordinate 179,832 of NZ_JALLGN010000003.1, read as the reverse complement.
GGTGTAGGCCTCTTCGGGAGGAGCGGGAGCGGGAATGCCCCGTGGTAGTTGAATGTTCTACTACTCAGCGCGGCGAGCCTGCTGATCATCCGACACGCGTCGCGCCCGAGAGGGAGCACGATGACCGACCAGACCGAAACCCGGCGTCGACCGACAATCGACGTGACGCGCGATGAGCACCGCCGCACCGCCGGCGACCTGTTGCCCGATGACCTCAGGATGGATGTCGTCACCCTGGCCGTCGGCGATCTCGAGGCGATGGTCGCCTACTACCGCGACGCCCTCGGACTCGTCGAGCTCGCCGACTCCCGCCACCACGCCGCGGACGCCGTGCACACCTCTGTGCTCGGCCGCGGCACGACCCCGCTCATCGTCCTCGAGCACCGGCCCGGTCTGCCCCGGGCGTCCCGGAACTCCGCCGGCCTCTTCCACACCGCAATCCTCTTCGAGACCCAGGCCGAGCTCGCTGCGACCGTGCTCTCCGCCGCCCGGCACCCGCACTCCGAGTTCGTCGGCAGCTCCGACCACCTCGTGAGCGAGGCCTTCTACTTCACCGACCCCGAAGGCAACGGGATCGAGCTCTACTGGGACCGGCCGCGCGAAGCCTGGTCCTGGTCAGACGGGCAGGTGGCGATGGACACGATCCACCTCGACCCCAATCGGTACCTGCAGGCGCACCTCGCCCCCGCCGACCCCGAGGCCCGTCCGGCCACCGAGCGTCCCGGCGCCGAGGTCGGCCACGTCCACCTGCAGGTGGGCGACATCGGCACGGCCAAGCAGTTCTACGTCGACACCCTGGGCTTCGAGCAGACGGCCATGATGCCGAGCGCCCTCTTCATCTCCGCCGGCGGCTACCACCACCACATGGCGATGAATGTGTGGAACAGCCGAGGCGCCGGCCCGCGGGCGGCCAGCCTGGGCCTCGGCGACGTGCGCATCACGCTCCCGGCGCGTACCGACGTCGAGGCGGTGGCCGAGCGCCTGCGCGACCGGCGCATCGACTTCCAGGACGACGGCGCGGCCGTACGGGTCCTCGACCCGTGGCGCACCCCGGTGACGCTGACCTCGGAGGGCTGAGCGCGCCGGGCCGACCTCGGCCGCCGAGCGATCACGGCACGGCCCCACCGGCACCCACCCATGACGAAGGGGCGACACGATACTCGTGTCGCCCCTTCGTCATGCACAGTGGGTCATGCACAGTGAGTCATGCGCGGTGCTCGCCGACAGTCGAAGTCGACCAGCTCATGCACCGCCTCAGCGGCCGGCGTACGAGCGCCCGCCGCCGCGACGCGACTGGCCGCCGCGACGACGGCGTCCGCCGGAACCGGCGCCCTGACCCTGCGCGCCGCGGCCGGATGAGCGTCCGCCGGAGCGGCCACGGCCCTGGCCCTGGCTCTGCTGCTGCGGTGCCCGGGGTGCGGGCTCGACGTGCGGCGCGATCGATCCGACCAGGCGGGTGACCTCGTCGGATTCCGCGGTGACGCTGATCGGCGAGACCTTGACGGCGGCCTTGCGGAGCAGGTCGCGGGTGTCCTTGCGCTGCTCCGGCAGGACCACAGTGACGACGTCTCCGGCGCTGCCGGCGCGCGCGGTGCGGCCCGAACGGTGGAGGTACGCCTTGTGCTCGGCCGGCGGGTCCACGTGGACGACGAGCTCGACGGAGTCGACGTGCACACCGCGGGCGGCGACGTCGGTGGCCACGAGGACGCGCACGTCCCCGTCGCCGAACGCACCGAGGTTGCGGTCGCGCTGGCCCTGGGACAGGTCGCCGTGGAGATCCCGCGCGGGGATGCCCTGGGTGGTGAGCTGCTTGGCCAGGCGCTTCGCCTGGTGCTTGGTGCGGGTGAAGAGGATCCGCTTGCCGGTGCCGGAGGCGAGCTTGGCGATGAGCGGCTTCTTGTCGTCGTTGCTCACCTCGAACACGTGGTGGGTCATCGCCGACACGTGCGAGGTCGCCTCGTCCACGGAATGGAGCACCTCGTTGTGGAGGAAGCGCTTGACGAGCTTGTCCACGCCGTTGTCGAGCGTGGCGGAGAAGAACATGCGCTGGCCGTCGGCCGGCGTCTTCTGCAGCAGGCGGGTGACGCCCGGGAGGAAGCCGAGGTCGGCCATGTGGTCGGCCTCGTCGAGCACGGTGATCTCGATCTCGTCGAGGGTCAGCGCCCGCTGCTGGAGCAGGTCCTCGAGGCGCCCGGGGCAGGCGACGATGATGTCGACGCCGCTGCGCAGCGCGCTGATCTGCTTGCCGGCGCTGACGCCGCCGAAGATCGTCGTCGTGCGCATCCCGTACTCCGCGGCCAGCGGCTTGAGCACGGCATCGATCTGGGTGGCCAGCTCACGGGTGGGGGCGAGCACCATGCCGCGCGGGCGCTGGGGCCGGCGGGATCCGCGGGCGTCGTCGCCGAGGCGCGCGACCATCGGGATGGAGAACGCCAGGGTCTTGCCCGAACCGGTCTTGCCCCGGCCCAGCACGTCGCGCCCGGCGAGGGTGTCGGGCAGGGTGTCCTGCTGGATCGGGAAGGCCTCGGTCTTGCCCTCGGCGGCGAGCGAATCGACGAGCCGCGCGGGCACGCCGAGTGCGGCGAAGGTGGTCGGCCGGGCCGGCGCCTTCGAATCCGGCGTCTTCGAACCCGGTGCCTTGGCCGTCGAGGGCTTCCGGTCCTGGGTCTTCGCGGCCGGGGCCGAGCTCCGGGTGGAGCGCTGCGGGGCGGCCGCACCGGTCGAGCGGTCCGCGCTCTGGGAGCGTGCGGGGCGCTCCTGGTTGCGGGGTGCCCGGGTGGCCGAGGAGTCCTCGGTCCGCACAGCGTGCTGGGCGCCGGGTGCGCCCTGGGCGCGCGTCGCCTTCTGCGAACGGGTGCGGTTGCGCGAACGCGCGGGGGACTGCGGGGTGGTGTGCGTGGAGGTGATGGTGGGGCCTTTCACTGTGCCAGGCCGAGGCGTGGTGCATGGTGCGGGGCCCTGGAGCTGGCTGGTGGCGGGAGCACCGGACGGTGCTCTCGATCGCCGCGAGGAAGTAGCTTCAGAAACACGAACCGGAAGTGGACACGGTTCCCATGACGAGGAGTCCTGACGACGCAGGGAACCCGAATGACGGGTTCGCAAGTACCTTCAGCCTATCGCGGATGTGCCGCTGACCCGAATCGGCCGGACTCGGGACCGTCCGGCTACCGGCGCAGCGGACTTGGGACCGGGCGATGCCGTGCCCGACGGCACACCCCCGCGCGCTCCTTCGCTCGGTCACGAACTGCTTACAGATCGAACGTTAGATATGGACTCTTGAACGATCCCGGTCTAGGTTCGGGACTGTATCGACGTGGATACGCATCCGAGGCGCACACGGGATGAGCTGGGCGAAGAGGCCCTGCTTCCTCAGCGCCAGGGTGTCGAGCAATGTGGATCCGGAGTCCCTGCGGGGATCGAGGACCGCCTCGAGAAAGGACGATGACGTCTTGAGGATCAGCACGGGAGCGAGCCGAGCGCTCGCATCACGCACCACCAAGCTCCTGGCCGGCAGTGTGCTGGCCACTGCGATGCTCGCCGTCACCGGATGTGCCGGCAGCGCCGGCGCCGGTGGAGGCGGGCAGACCGGCGGCGAGGGCTATGAGTACGGCGCCTCGCAGGATGAGATCAACGAGGCCATCGCCGACCTCGAGCCGGTGAAGCTCACCTATCAGGTGGGCTCCCCCTCGGAGAACTCCGTCGCCGGGCGCCGCTCGATGGACTACAAGAAGGCGGTGGAGGAGGCCTCGAACGGACAGATCGAGTTGGAGATCATCTGGGGCATGGCCGTCGCCGGCTATCCCGAGGCCGTCGATGCCGTGGTCGACGGCCGCGTCGACATCTCCTACCACCTCGTGTCCTACGAGCCCCAGCGCTTCCCCGAGGCGAGCGCGATCGGCACTGCGCTGGGCAGTGTGCCCTACTCCCCGCTCGTCGGGGAGATGGTGGCGAACGCGGTCGGCTCCGAGATCGGCTGGAACGACCAGGCGCTGCTCGATCGCTACGAGGCGGAGGGCGTCACCGTGCTCTCCCCGATCCTCGCCAACGGCGCCTACTCGCTCAACTGCAACTCGGAGATCAACACCGCCGAGGTGCTCAAGGGCAAGCAGGTGCGCGCCGGCAGTGCCCCGCAGAGCCAGGCGCTCGACCACTTCGGCGCGGTGCCGACGAGCCTCGAGTTCACCGAGGCGTTCGAGGCGCTGCAGCGCGGCACCGTCGACTGCGATCTCTCCCCGATGAGCGCGAAGGAGATCAGCGGCATCTACGAGGCGGCCCCCCACCTGGCCTACTCGACGAAGGCGAACTGGCCGCGGTTCTCCGCGACCTACCTCGCCGGACAGAAGTTCAACGACCTGCCGCTCGCCTACCAGCAGATCATCTTCGATCAGGGCGGAACGCTGGTGAGCGGCTCGACGCAGAGCTACGTCGACTCCAACGCCGTCCACGTCACCGACCTCGCGAGCGTCGACGGGACGATCGCGGAGTTCGACGACGCGTTCCAGGACGAGCTCGGGAACTTCCTCATCGAGCTGCAGGACGCCTCGGTCGAGGAAGGCCACCTGCCCGAGGACATCAAGGAGCAGGTGTCCGACCTCACCGACAAGTGGACCCAGCGGGTGGCCGACCTCGGCTACGAGGACGAGGGTTCGATGGAGGAGATGGACGACTGGTACAGCGCCGACGACGACTGGTCGGCGTACGCCAAGGACGTCTACGAGAACACCGGTGCCCTCGACCACCGGCCGACGGAGTGACACCGGGGTGATCACCTCCCAGCGGTGAGCGGAACGACGAACGGCCCGAGGCGAATTCGGCTCGGGCCGTTCTCGTGCGGGCGTCAGCCGGTCACGACTTCACGGGGGAGTCGGCTCCCGCATCGACTCCCTAGCGGTCGAGCCAATCGTGCGGGTCGATGAACCCGACTCCGGTCGACGACTTCCACATCGCACCGCTGGGCTCCGCGGAGTTGAGGAACACGCCGAAGTGCAGGTGGGGGCCTTCGCTGTTGCCGGTGTTGCCGGACTCACCGAGCTTGGTGCCGGCCTCGACGGTGTCGCCGGGCTTCACGTCGACGCTGCTGAGGTGCCCGTAGTAGGTGTACATCTCGTCGCCGTTGATGTCGCCGTGGGCCACGACGACGCCGTTGCCCGTGTGGTGCTTGAGCGCGGAGCTCGGCGAGGTGTCGCCGACGGTCTTGCCGTCCTCGACCCGGAGCACCTTTCCGTCCGTCACCGAGGTGATCGGGGTGCCGGTGGGGGTCCCGTAGTCGGTGCCGAGGTGTCCGGGGTAGCCCGGATTGTCGAAATCGGCCGTCACCTCGGTCCCGGAGGGAACCGGTGAGCTGTAGACGCGGTCGGCGGCGGCCTCGACGCTCTCCTGCGCGGTGTCCGCTCCGGCGCTCGCCTCGGCGGCGTTGGCTACCAGGCCGGGTCCGCCGAAGGCGAGGCCCAGGCCGACGGCAAATCCGACGGCCGGTGCCACGCGACGGTGGCCGCGGCGGGCCGGGCGGCGGGGGTGTTCAGTTGCGGCAGCCGTGTGGATGGTGCGTGTCACTGTGAATCATCCTTTGCGAGGAATCGGGGATCTGGACGTGCGCATCAGTCCGGCTGAACTGACACGACTCACCCGAACAGCGGAGTCTGAGTACCGCCTCATCGCCCCGGCGCCGAGGTGCGTGCCGGTTCGGACGGCGCGTGCGGCATGAGCATGGGGCAGGCCCGGGTGGGGGCCGCGCGGAGTCCGTTCGGGTCTCGGACGGGTTCTCCAAGGTGATGCCAAGGGTCCTGCCACGGGGCGGCTAGCGCGTGTTCCACCTGCAGTTCACCTCGACCGGGCCCGCCTGGCAGGCAGTTCAGCACCCGCTCAGAGGGCGATCAGATGCCTTGCCGGTGCGTGGTGGGGGTTCCTAGCGTCGAAGTCGAACACATCACCCAACCCCTCAAGGAGATGTTTCCTATCCGGACCTGCGCTGCTTGTCGATCAGCTGGGGCGGTGGTCCTTCATCGTCTTCTCCATGAAGGCCTCACCGAGCGGCCGGTAGTCGGTGTCCATGTCGTACCACTCGTCCATGTCGGCGAGCGATCCACCGTCGGAGTACCCGAGCTCCTCGACCTCGGTCGTCCATTCCTCGCGCACGGTCGCCATCCGGTCGAGGATGTCGTCGCCGATGATGCCGGACTCCTCGACCTCCTGACGCTTTCCGTCCGCGAAAGCTTTCACCTCGGCCTGGAGCTCCTCCGAAGCTTCATCGATCTGCACGCCCTGCTCGCGGGCAGAGGCGACGGCTTCACTCTTCGAACTGGAGACCATCGCACCGTGGAAGTAGTCGGCGAAGTTGTCGAAGAGGATCTGCTGGTATGCGAGCGGCAGCTCCTCGACTCCCGAACCGGTGAGGATGGCACCGGACACGCGCGGGAAGCTCGTCGTGGTCGTGTAGCCGAGGTTCGGGGCGACCTCGAAGAAGCCGCCCTGGAGCACGTCTGAGAGCACCGCGAGCGAGCAGTCGATGGTGCCGCGCTGGAGTGCCTCGTACGCCTCGACGCCGGCGATCGACACCGGCGATCCGCCGACGTGGCTCACCATGTCGGAGGCCGCCGGGGAGCCGACGCGCACCTGGAGACCCTGCCAGTCGTCGAGTTCTGGGCTGGGCTCGGTGCAGACGGAGTAGTACTCACCGGACGCCATGACAGGGAGGAACGGTGTCACGTCATTCTCCTCGTACTCGGCGAGGATCTCCGGGATGTTCCACGACAGCTCAGCGGCGGTGAGGTTGGTGACGAGCTCGCCGACGACCGGGGTCGACTCATCGCCGGCGAGGATCTGATTGAGCGCGTTGAACGCGGGGAATCGTGCCGGGTCGTAGGACGGGAGAGTGAACGCCATGTCGACGCGACCATCGGCCAATGCGTTATGGATTTCGTCGTAGGTGGCGATCGACTGGTTCCATGCGAGCTCGACCGTGATCTTGCCGTCCGACATCTCCTCGACGGCCTCTTTGAAGTGGTTGCCGATCGGAGCCTGCGGGGAGTTCTGCGAGGTCGCTGGGATCTGATAGCTGATCGTGACGGGCTCGAGGTCCTCGATCGCGGCAGAGATCTCCTCCTGTGAGGCTCCGAACTCGTAGCCGTCGCCGCGGTCCCCTGCACCGGAACCTCCGCCCGCACTGCCGGCGCAGGCGGAGAGGGTGAGGCCGAGGGCGGCCATGGAGGCGATGACGGCGACCCGGCCCCGATGGTTCGCGGACCGGGCAGGGAACAGTGCTGGTGGGAGCGGACGTGTCATGACTTCACCTTTGAATCGGGTAAGAACGCGCAGGGGCAGGCCACTCGTCTTTGAGGTTGACCTCATTTTTCAGCCTAACAAACGATCGGCCGAACGTGAACAGATCAAAGTGAGTGCGATCGCCTTGATCCAGGCGCTCAGCGGCAATAGCCTGTTGAATAGAGGCATCAACGTCGTTGCCATGGGAAGGTCATAATTTTAATGAACTCGAGTAATCCAGCACAATCGACGCCAGTGGATTCTGGTTCGTCCGCAGCCGCGCCCCCGGAGCTGCCTGTCGATCTGCACCCGACCTTCGCCGAGCAGTTCGCCCACTTGGCGGAGAGCCGCGGCGACGTCACCGCGCTCATCGACGCGACGGGAGAGCTGACCTTCGCAGAGCTCGAGGCCCGCACGAATCAGGTGGCGCGCCTGTTCGAAGAGCACGGGGTCGGTCAGGGTGACTTCGTTCTCATCTCCACAGCGGTCGGCTCGGTGACCATGGTGTCCGCGATCGCAGCGTGGAAGCTCGGTGCGGTTCCCATGCCGGTGTCCGATCGACTCGTGCAGGCGGAGCTCGACGCGATCACCGCACTCGGCCGGCCCGCGCTCGCGGTCGACACCACCGACCGCCGGATCGACGGGCCGCGGCTCACGTCACTCGACGACGCGAGCGAGCTGTCCGCGGATCCGCTGCCGCCTGCTGTCGCCCCGCAGCTCAAGGTCCCCACCTCCGGTGGCAGCACAGGACGTCCGAAGCTCATCGTGTCCGGCGCCGCCGCGGAACCGGAGACGATCGCACTCCTCGGGCACGTCATGGGTGTCCCGCAGAACGGGGTCTGCCTGGTCACCGCTGCGGTCTACCACAACGCTTCCTTCAGCGACGCGCTGGCCGCGCTGACCCTGGGGAACACGACAGTCCTCATGGAGCGCTTCGACCCCGAACTCACCCTGCAGATGATTGAGAAGCACCGGGCGGCGTGGGTGTACGCGGTGCCGACGATGATGCAACGGATCTGGAAGCTCCCGGACGCAGTGAAGTCCGCCTACGATCTCAGCTCGGTGGAGACGTTCTTCCACGTCGCGGCCCCGTGCCCGCAATGGCTCAAGCGCGCCTGGATCGACTGGCTGGGACCGGAGGTGATCTACGAGCTGTACGGCCCCACGGAGGGGCAGGCGGCCACGACCATCACCGGAACCGAATGGCTCGAACACCCCGGGTCAGTCGGGCGGGCCATCGTCGGCGAGGTCAGTGTGCGCGACGATGACGGTCGCGTACTGCCGCCAGGGGAGATCGGGGTGGTCTGGCTGCGCCGCGGCACCGGTGAACCCCCGGCCTACCGCTACCTCGGGGCCGAGTCCGAGGCGATCGACGAGGGATGGGAGACCGTCGGCGACGTCGGCAGACTCGACGAGGAAGGCTACCTCTACCTCACCGATCGCCGCTCCGACATGCTGCTCGTCGGCGGTGTCAACGTCTACCCCGCGGAGATCGAGGCGGCCGTCGACCGACACCCCGAGGTGCTCGCCTCGTGCTGTGTGGGTCTCTCAGAATCCGAGCTCGGGACCGTCCCGGCACTCGTCATCGAAACTGCAGACGGTCGGGTGCCGGAAGACTTCGACGCATTTCTCTCCGAGCAGCTCTCGCGCGTCAAGCGACCGCGGCGCGTGGTCGCGACGACCCGGCACCTGCGCGATTCCGTGGGCAAGATCCGCAAGCGTGAGATCAAGAGCGAGTTCCTCGAGGACGAGCGCAACCCTTCCTCGAGGCCCTAGAGAGATCAGGTTCGGCCGCCACCGCCGTCCCCGACCAGCTCCTCGACGAGCGTTTCGATGCGACCCCGGATCTCGTCGCGGATCCTGCGCACCGTGTCGATGCTCTGGCCGGCGGGATCCTCGAGTTCCCAGTCCTCGTAGCGCTTGCCGGGGAAGATCGGGCAGGCGTCCCCGCAGCCCATGGTGATGACGACGTCGGAGGCCCGCACCGCATCGGAGGTGAGCACGGTGGGGGAGGCGGCGGTGATGTCGATGCCTTCCTCGGCCATCGCTTCGACGGCTACCGGATTGAGGCTCTCAGCGGGCGCGGAGCCGGCCGAGCGCACCTCGACCCGGCCCGCGCCGAGCTCCGCGAGGTACCCGGCGGCCATCTGCGAGCGCCCCGCGTTGTGGACGCACACGAAGAGCACGCTCGGGCGGGAGGCCGAGGCCTCGGAGCCGGCGCCGGTGACCGCGGCCGAGGTGTCGACCGCGGCTGCGCCCGGCCCGGCGAGCTCCACCCGCAGCTCCTCCACTCGGCAGTCGATGTCATCGCGGACCAGGCGCATGCGCTCGATCCCCTCGATGCCGCGTTCGGAGGGCTCGTCGGTGTGCCAGGTCTCGATCTGGGCGCGCATGCCTTCGACGGGTTCGACGCGCGCCTCGGCGCCGAGCACGATCACCCGGTCCACCCGGCGCAGCAGCTCCGGGTCGATCGGCTTCGGTGAGCCCTCGCTCATATCCGCTCCGACCTCGGCGACGGCCTCCGCGGAGAGCCCGTTGATCGCCGAGCCCGGCCGGGAGCCGGCGGAGTGCACCTCGATCGCCTCTCCGGCGCGGCGGCGCAGGAGGGCAGCGGCCATCTGCGACTTCCCGCCGTTCTTCACGCAGACGAAGAGCACGCTCGGGCGGGAGGCCTCGGCGGGAGGGGTGGCGGTCATGGGGTCTCCTGGGGTCAGGGTTCGACGGTTTCCTGGGTTCATGGGCGGACTCCGTGGTCTCAGCGGTGACGCGCGGCGCCCGGCGGGGAGACTGCGGAGCCGGCACGCACCTCGGGACCGGCGCCGGGCACGGTCGGGTCCCCGGGGAACAGGCGCTTCCCGGCCCACAGCGACACGTAGACGAGGGCGACGAGCACGGGCACCTCGATGAGCGGGCCGACCACTCCGGCGAGCGCTTGGCCCGAGGTCACGCCGAAGGTGCCGATCGCCACGGCGATCGCGAGCTCGAAGTTGTTGCCCGAGGCGGTGAAGGCCGTCGTCGTCGACCGCGCGTAGTCGAGCCCGACCGCCTTCGCCGACAGCAGCCCGACGGCGAACATCACCACGAAGTAGGCGAGCAGCGGCAGCGCGATGCGCGCGACGTCCCACGGCTGGGAGGTGATCGCCTCGCCCTGGAGTGCGAACAGCAGCACGATGGTGAACAGCAGACCGTAGAGCGCCCACGGCCCGAGCTTGGGCAGGAAGCGCTCCTCGTACCACTCGCGCCCCTTGGCCCTCTCCCCGAGCACGCGGGTGAGGAACCCGGCGAGCAGCGGGATGCCGAGGAACACGAGGACGGAGACGACGATCGCCCAGAAGGAGAAGTCCGCCGAGGTCGTCGGCAGCCCCAGCCACGACGGCAGCGCCTGGAGGTAGAACCAGCCGAGCGCGCCGAACGCGACGACCTGGAACACCGAGTTGATCGCGACGAGCACGGCCGCGGCCTCCCGGTCGCCGCAGGCCAGATCGTTCCAGATGAGGACCATCGCGATGCACCGGGCGAGGCCGACGATGATGAGCCCCGTGCGGTACTCCGGCAGGTCGGCGAGGAAGATCCACGCGAGGACGAACATCAGCGCCGGGCCCACGACCCAGTTGAGCGCGAGGGACAGGAGCAGCAGGCGCTTGTCCCCGGTGACCCGGTGGGTCTCGTCATAGCGGACCTTCGCGAGCACCGGGTACATCATGACGAGCAGGCCGATGGCGATCGGGACGGACACCTGGCCGATCGCGACCGCATCGAGCGCCGCGCCGAGCCCGGGGACGAACCGGCCGAGCAGGAGGCCGGCGACCATCGCGAGCAGGATCCAGGCCGGCAGCCAGCGGTCGAGGAAGGACATCTCCCTCATCACCGGTACCGCCTCCGGCCGGGCATGGGTCGTGGTCATCGGCGTGCACTCCTCATATCGATATCTGTCGATGAAAGAATACGCCCACTGATCGACGGGCGTCAATGTATAATGGGACGATGACTGCAGCGACCGCTCCCGAGGTGATCCCCGGCTCGCCGCGCCCGTCCTCGCCCCGGCAGACCGTTCCGTCGAATGCCGGTGCCGCAGCCGAGGCGCCCTGCTGTTCGCTCACCGCCGCACCGCTCGATGTCGAGCATGCCGAGCACATGGCGCTCAAGCTCAAGGCCCTCTCCGACCCGACGCGGCTGCGGCTGCTCTCCCACGTCGCCGCCCAGGGGTGCGAGGCGGTGTGCGCCTGCGATCTCACCGATGAGCTCGGCATCAGCCAGCCCACCGTGAGCCACCACCTCAAGAAGCTCGTCGACGCCGGCCTCCTCACCCGCGAGCAGCGCGGCCGCTGGGCCCACTACACCGTGATCCACGAGGCCTTCGACGACCTCAGCGGCTTCCTCGCCCTGCGCTGACCCTGCTCCCGGGCACCCGCCGCACTGTCTGCAGCGGACGCCGGATGCGCGCTGCCCTGCCCTCCGTCTTCGGCGGGGACCCCGGTTGATAGCCTGGACGGGCCAGAGTTCGTCACCCGACCGAGGAGCCGCCTTGAGAACTGCCCGACTCACCACCGTCGGAAGCCTGACCGCCGTACTCGCCCTGGGGCTGTCTGCCTGCGGCGTCTCGAACGAGGCGGGCGACGCGGACGGCGGGGCCGGCGGTGGAGCCGAGGTCGACGAATCGTTCGCCGACTGCGTTCCGGGATCCGATTCCGCCGACGCCGCGGCGATGGAGGACGACCCGGACACCGAGATCAGCATCGCGGCCTTCAACGGCTGGATCGACACCGAAGTCGTCGCCTACCTCACCGAGTACGTGCTCGAGGAGCAGGGTTACACCGTCGAGGTGCGGTCCTTCGATGCCGCGCCCGGGTTCACCGGGGTGGCACAGGGTGACATCGACATGGTCGCCAGCTCCCAGCTGCCGACAACCCACGCGAGCTACCTCGAGGAATACGGCGACGACCTCGAATCCCAGGGCTGCTGGTACGACGAGGCCGTCAACACCGTCGCCGTCACCGAGGACTCCCCGGCCCAGTCGATCGCCGATCTCGCGGAGATGGCCGACGAGTACGACAACCGGATCGTCGGGATCGAGCCCGGGGCGGGCCTGATGAAGACGATGGAGGAGACCATCATCCCGACCTACGGCCTCGAGTCGCTGGAGCTCGTCTCCGCCTCCACCCCGGCGATGCTCGCCGAGGTCGACCGCGCCGCGCAGTCCGGCGACAACCTCGCAGTGACGATGTGGCACCCCCACTGGGCCTACGATGCCTACCCGCTGCGCGACCTCGAGGATCCTGAGGGCGCGTTCGGCGACCCCGAGAAGCTCTTCTCCTTCACCCGCACCGGCTTCACCGAGGAGTACCCCAAGGCCTCGCAGCTGATGAAGAACTTCGCGATGGACAGCGAGACCTTCACCGGGCTGGCGAACCTCATGGCGAACGAGGAGGAGTACGGCGGGGAGAACCCGGATGAGGCCGTGGCCGAATGGGCTGCGGAGAACCAGGACTTCATCGACGCCTGGGTCGCCGGCGAGCTCGGCGAGTGAGTCGACCCGGCGGGTGCCCGATCCACGGGCACCCGCCGGCGCATCTCCACGTCGGGTGGGCGTCGCCTCGGGCGGGGGTGCACTGGGGCTCACACGCCCGAGGCGTACCCGTCGCGCTGCGGGTCGGCGCCGCCGGCCAGCGTCCCCTCGAACCGGGTGAGTGCATGCACGCCGGCGAAGGCGTAGGACAGCGCTGAGCGCCGCACCTCGTAGCCCATGTCCTCCACCGCGGTCTGCACGCGCCGCGGGATCCGGTTGGAGATGTCGATCGCGTTCGAGGTGGCGACCACGCGCGGTGCCATGACCGCCTCCTGCGCGCTCATCCCGAAGTCGAGGATGTTCGAGATCCCCTGGGCCACCGCCGGGGTGATCCACGAAGCGCCCGGTGCGCCGATCGCCACCACCGGCTCATCGCCGGACATGACGACGACCGGGGCCATCGTCGTGTTGCGGCGCTTGCCCGGCTGGATCGAGTTCACGTGGCCCGGCCGCGGATCGAAGGTGCTCATGCCGCCGTTGAGCACGAAACCGGTGCCCGCCGGGATGTAGCCCGACGGGTTGCCGAGCGTGTGGGTGAGGGAGATCGTCAGCCCCGACTCGTCGGCCGCGCAGAGGTGCGTGGTGTGCCGGGATTCGTGGGAGGAGACCTGCGGCCGGGCGGCGTCGACGTCGGCCTTCTCCCCGGAGCGCACGGCCCGGGCCGCCGCGTCGAGGGAGTCGGCGGTGAGGAGGGCCGCGAAGTCCTCCGGTGAGGCATCGGCCTCGTTCCACAGCCGCTCCTTGTCCCGCAGCGAGGTCTTCATCGCCTCGGCGAGGATCCGGATGTGCTCGGGGCTGTTGTGCTCGAGTGCGGAGAGGTCGAACCGGTCCATGATGCCCAGCGTCTGGAGCAGCTGGACCCCGCCGGCCGGTGCCGGGGCGGCGGAGACGGTGAGGCCCCGGTAGCTCGCGGAGAGCGGTGCGGGCTCGTGGAGCTCGTAGTCGGCGAGGTCCGCGGCGGTGAGGAATCCGCCGTCGGTGGCCACCGACTCGGCGACCGCGACGGCGAGCTCACCGGTGTACAGCGCTTCCGCGCCATGATCGCGCAGGTGGATGAGGGTGTCGGCGAGCTCCGGGTTGACGATCGTGTCGCCGACGGTCGGGAAGCTGCCGTCCTCGCCCAGATAGATGCGGCGGCCATCAGGCGTGATCGCGAGCTTCTCGCCCATATTCATCCGCCCGTAGCGGCGCTCGTTCTGGGTGAGCACGGTGTACGTGTGGGGGCGGACGAGCCATCCCTCGCGGGCAAGCCGGATCGCCGCGGCGAATAGGTCGCCCCAGGGCAGCGAGCCGAACCGTGCGTGGAGGCGGCCGAAGGCGCGCAGGGTGCCCGGCGTCATCACCGATTGGGCGCCGGTCTCGTTGACGAAGCCCGCCACCCGGTAGCCGAAGCCGTCCGTGGTGGGACCCAGCAGGTCGGCCTCCCACATGTCCGGGCGCACCCCGGCCGGACTCGTGCCGAGGCCGTCGATGATGTGGCGGGTACCGTCCGGGGTGACGATCTGCATGTCGGCCATCCCGCCGATCCCGCACATGAGCGGGTCGACGACGCCCTGGACCATGGCCGCGGCGATCGCGGCGTCCACGGCGTTGCCGCCGGCGGCGAGCACCTCGACCCCGGCGTCGGTGGCCTCGGGCTGCGGGGTGGTGATCATCGAGCGGAAGCGGCGGGCGCGAGGTGTGGGGGTCAGCATGGGATCCACGCTAGCGGAGCGGCACCGCCGCAGTCGGCGAGGACTGCGGCGGTGCCGCTCCGAGGGGTCGTGGGCGAGGAAGCTCAGCCGACGACGGTCTGGTGCTGCTCGGCCGGGGACAGGCTGCCCTGGAAGGTCTCGAGCTGGCCGGCGGTGGCCCGCGCATCGACTCCGGTGTTCGGGTCGAGGATGCGGAATGTGCCGTCGGCGGAGTCGTAGTCGGTGATGACCACGGCGTGGACGATGTGCGGGTTGACGCCCTGGGCGGCCCGGTAGTCGTAGACGTAGGGGAGCGCGTCCATGTAGCCGGTGATGATCGCGGACTTGCCGTCGCGCACCTCGTCGAGGGCGCCGGTGAAGTCGGTGTCGGCATTCGCCGGAACGCCCTGCGCGTCGAGGATGCTGACCATGTGGGCTTCCACGGTCGGTCCCGAGGCGAGTCCGGTCTGTCCGCGGGCGGTCTCGATCGCAGCGCGCGGCCCCTGGTCGTAGCCCTGCGGCTGGTAGCCCTCGGCGAGCATCGCGATGACCGCGGAGGTGGGGCCGCAGTCGGCGTCCTGAGTGGGCTGGCCCTGGAACTGGTCGATCGCCACGTAGGACGGGCTCTGCGTGCCGGAGGCCTCTGCGGCTGCGACGGGTGCGGTGCCGAGACCGATCGCGTCGGCCCCGAACCCGAATCCGGTGACCGCGACAGCGCCGGCAGCACCGAGGACGCCGATCCGCTGGAGGAGGGGACGGGTGGAGGAGTGTGCAGTCTGTACCGTGCGCATGAGTCTCGAACCTTTCGTATGGATTCCGTTTCGCAGCGGGCCGCGAGCTGTGATCGCGACCACGTCCACAACGCTGTCACCGGCGGATTCGTCCGACAAGCGGGCCTGCGATGCCGCCGGTGAACGCCAGGTGGACGGCATTTCGGAAATCGGTGCGTTGACGCTTCAACGATCGGGGCCGAGGCGCTCGCGCCTGCGCGTCGCCGCCCACAGCCTTCAATCAGTGTGCGACTCGATTTGAATACCTCTGTACTTGCTGGGAATGCGCGTGGCCGGGTCCCGGGCGGGGAGGCCGCGGCCCATGATCCGGGGACCCACCGCGACCGGCTCGTCCCCTACCGCCGAGGTGCGAGTCGGGTCAGACTGGCAGGAGCATCACCGGTCGCAGTCGACGGCCGGCATCGAGGGGGCAGGAGGCGCACATGCGGATCGGGATCGTGGGAGCAGGGATCGGCGGGCTGTGCGCGGCGATCGGGCTGCAGCGCGCGGGAGCACAGGTGACGGTGTTCGAGCAGGCTCCGGTGCTCCGCGCCGGCGGGTCCGGTCTGTCCGTGTTCGCCAACGGACTCCGCGCCCTCGACGTCATCGGCGTGGGTGACGCCTTCCGGCAGGCCACCTCGGCCGAGGTGCGGGAGCTGCGCGGAGGGCAGCGCCGGCCCGACGGCGCCTGGCTCGCGCGCATCCCCACCGAGGCCGTCGCGGAGCTCCGGGTCATCGACCGGGCGGTGCTCCACGATCTCCTCCTCGACCACCTCGCCCCCGGCACGGTGCGCTCGGGATACCGCATTGTCCGGGCGGATCCCGACGGGTCCGTGGTTGTGGACCCGGGTAGGGAGCCCGAGGCAGACGGCGCCCCGGCCCCCGGACAGGACGCCGAGGCCGGGCCGTCCGGGACATCGGACGAATCCTTCGACCTCGTCGTCGCCGCCGACGGGCTGCGGAGCACGGTCCGGCGCTCCTGGCCGGGCGACCCCGGCATCCGGTACGCCGGCTACTCCGCGTGGCGGGGCATCACCGACCGGCCGGTGGACCTGTACGGCGAGGCCGGGGAGACCTGGGGCATCAGGCAGCGCTTCGGCCTGGCACCCCTGTCCGACGGGCGCGTGTACTGGTTCGCAGTGGCGACGATGGCACAGGACGTGCGGATCGAGGACGAGATGGCGGCAGTCCGCGCGACGTTCGGGCACTGGCACGCACCCATCCCCGCGCTGCTCGAGGCGACGCCCGCGGACCGCGTCCACCGGTTGCCGATCAACGAGCTCGCCGGTCCGCTCCCGTCCTACGTCCGCGGCCGGACGGTGCTGCTCGGCGACGCCGCGCACGCCATGACACCGAACCTGGGACAGGGCGGGGGCCAGGCGATGGAGGACGCCGCCGTCCTCACCGTGGCGCTCGGCGGGCTCGCGCGGGATGACGCCCCAGATCCGGTGCAAGTGGGCTCCGCGCTCGCCCGCTACGACGCCCTGCGCCGACCGCGCTCCCAGCGCATCGCCCGGATGTCGCGCCTGGTGGGACAGATGGGGCACGTGCGGGGTGCTGCGGTGAGCCGGGTCCGAGACCAGGTGCTCCGCCTCACCCCGGAGCGCGCGCTCGTCCGGCAGATCCGACAGGTGCAGGGTTGGGAGCCGCCGGCGGGGTGAGGGCGGGCCGAGGGCCGCTCGGCGCCCCTCGGCCCACGCCCCTCAGGCCACGTGCGCGTCTGCCACTGCGAGCGCCTCGTCGAGCACCTCGAGACCGCGGATCACGTCCTCGTCCGGGGTGTTGAGCGGCGGCACGACGTGGATGCGGTTGAAGTTCGCGAACGCCAGCACACCGCCGGCCAGCAGTGCCTTCATGAGCTCCGCCATCGCCTTCGAGCTGCCGCCGTAGGGCGCCAGCGGCTCCCGGGTCGTCCGATCCTTGACGAGCTCGACCGCCCAGAAGCACCCGAGACCGCGCACATCACCCACGGACTGGTGGCGCTCGGCGATCTCCCGCAGGCGCGGGCCGATGACATCGGTCCCCAGCCGTGCGGCGTTCTCGACCATCCCCTCCTCGCGCATCGCGGTGATCGTCGCGACCGCCGCCGCGCAGGCGAGCGGGTGACCCGAGTAGGTCAGGCCGCCCGGATAGGTGCGATCGACGAAGGTCTCGTAGATCGGCCGGGAGATCGCCACCCCGCCCAGCGGCACGTACCCGGAGTTGACCCCCTTGGCGAAGGTGATGAGGTCCGGGGCGACGTCCCAGTGGTCGACGGCGAACCAGGCGCCGGTCCGCCCGAACCCGGCCATGACCTCATCGGCGATGTAGACGATCCCGTGCTTCCGGGTGAGCTCCCGGACGCCTGCGAGGTACCCCGGCGGCGGCGCATAGATCCCGGCCGTGCCGGGCACGGTCTCGAGGACCAGGGCGGCGATCCGGTCCGGTCCCTCGAGGAGGATCATGTCCTCGAGGTGGCGCAGCGCCCGCTCGGTCTCCTGCTCCTCGGTCTCCGATCCGAAGTAGCTCCGATACGGGTAGGCGGGCATGAAATGGACGACGCCCTCGGCCGAGTAGTCGTTGGGGAACCGGCGCGGATCACCGGTGACGTTGACCGCGAGCTGCGTCCCGCCGTGATAGCTGCGGTACGCCGAGAGCACCTTGTGACGGCCCGTGTGCAGCCGCGCCATGCGGATCGCGTGCTCGTTCGCATCCGCCCCGCCGTTGGTGAAGAACACGTGGTCGAGCCCGTCCGGTGTGAGCTCGGTGATGAGGCGCGCAGCCTCGGAGCGGGCATCGTTGACGTGCTGCGGGGCGATGGTGCAGAGCTTCCCCGCCTGCTCCTGGATCGCGGCCACGACGGCCGGGTGCTGATGCCCGATGTTCGTGTTCACGAGCTGGGAGGAGAAGTCGAGGAGCTCGCGCCCCTCGCCGTCCCACACCCGGGAACCCTCGGCCCGGAGCACCGTCATCGGGGAGAACGGTCCCTGGGCCTGCCAGGAGTGGAAGACGTGCGTCCGGTCGAGTTCATGGGCGCGCCGGCCGGCATCGATCTCGGCCTCGGTGATCGCGGCCTCGGATCGAGTGGTGGATTCGACGGTGGTGGTCATGGTGTGTCCTTCAGGTTCGGGTGCCGCTCAGGCGTTGGTCGGGAATCCGAGGTTGATGCCGCCGTGGCTGGGATCGAGCCAGCGCTTGGTGACGACCTTGCCGCGGGTGAAGAAGTGGACGCCCTCGGTGCCGTGGGCGTGGGTGTCGCCGAACAGCGAGTTCTTCCAGCCGCCGAACGAGTAGTACGCCATCGGCACCGGGATCGGGACGTTGACGCCGATCATCCCGACCTGGACCTCGTTCTCGAACCGCCGGGCGGCACCGCCGTCGTTCGTGAAGATCGCCGTGCCGTTCCCGTAGGGGTTCGCATTGATGAGTTCGAGCCCCTCGTCGTATCCGGCGACCCGCACGACGGAGAGCACCGGCCCGAAGATCTCGTCGGTGTAGATCGACATCTCCGGGGTGACTGCGTCGAACAGGGTCGGTGCGACGAAGAAGCCTTCACCGTCGGCGTCGACCTCCGGCGAGCGGCCGTCGACGACGAGGGTCGCGCCGGCTTCCACCCCGGCGTCGATGTACCCGGTGACCTTGTCCCGGTGGGCGGCGGTGATGAGCGGACCCATGTCGGTATCACGGGTCCCGTCGCCGGTGCGCAGCGTGCGGGTGCGCTCCGCGATCTTCTCCACGAGCGCGTCAGCGATCGAGTCGACCGCGACGACCGCGGAGATCGCCATGCACCGTTCACCGGCCGCCCCGTAGCCGGCGTTGACCGCCGCGTCGGCTGCGAGGTCGAGGTCGGCATCGGGGAGGACGAGCATGTGGTTCTTCGCCCCGCCGAGCGCCTGCACCCGCTTTCCGGCTGCGGTCGCGGTCTCGTAGACGTACCGGGCGATCGGCGTGGAGCCGACGAACGACACCGAGGCGACCCGCTCGTCGGTGAGGAGCGTGTCGACGGCCTCCTTGTCGCCGTGGACGACGGTGAAGACGCCGTCCGGCAGGCCCGCCTCCTGCCACAGGGCGGCGATCCAGTTGGCGGCCGAGGGATCCTTCTCCGAGGGCTTGAGCACGACGGTGTTGCCGGCCGCGATCGCGATGGGGAAGAACCACATCGGCACCATCGCCGGGAAGTTGAACGGCGAGATGATCGCGGACACCCCGACCGGCTGGCGCAGCGAATGGACGTCGACCCCGGAGGACGCGTTCTCGGTGTGGCCGCCCTTGAGGAGGTGCGGCATGCCGCACGCGAACTCGACGACCTCCTGGCCGCGGCTGATCTCACCGAGCGCATCGGCGAGCACCTTGCCCTGCTCGGCGGTGATGATCGCGGCCAGCTCCTCCTTGCGGGAGTTGAGCAGCTCGCGGAAGGAGAAGAGCACGGAGACCCGCTTCGACAGCGAGGTGTCCCGCCATCCGGGGAAGGCGGCGGCCGCCGAGGCGATGGCCGCCTCGGTCTCCGCGCGTGAGGCGAGCAGGACCTCACCGGTGCGCTCCCCCGTCGCGGGGTTGTGGAGCTCGCCGCGGCGCGCGTCGTCGGAGATCGGCGCTGGTGCGCCGTCGATCCAGTGGGTGATCGTCGTCATCGTGAATGCCCTTTCGGCGGGTCGGGGAGGACGTGGTCGGCCGCCGCACAGTGACGGCCCTCACACACAGGCTGGACCCGGTCCTCCGCGACGTCAATGTGCACAGTGTCAGGTCTTAGGTGTGTCAGATGACAGTCTGTACAGTCGGCCCATGACTCACATCGCTCCCGACTCCCGCTCGGAGTCCCCGGTGACCGTGGCGCGCGTGCTCGAGCTCCCCGACCTCGCGGCCGGTGCGCCCGAGGTGCTCTGCGGGCAGGATCTCCTCGGAACCCCGGTCCGGTGGGTGCACATCGTCGACACCGAGAACACCGGTGCGCTGCTCGAGGGCGGAGAGCTCGTGCTCACTACCGGATCGGTCTTCCGGCACTCCCATGACCAGGCGCGCAGCTTCTTCGACGACATCGAGGCGGCTGGGGTCGCGGCGGTCGTCGTCGAGCTCGTGGGCCCCGACGGAGCGTTCGACGCCGAGGCCCGCCGCCGCATCGGATCCGCCGTGGACGGCCGGGTGCTGCCGGTGGTCGTGCTCCACCGGCGTGCGCGATTCGTGCGCGTGACACAGGCCGCGCACCGGCTCCTCATCGGCGAGCAGGTCGCCCGGCTCGAGAGCGCGCGCCGGGTCCACGAGGTGTTCACCGGCTTGAGCCTCGAGGGTGCGGACGAGCAGCGCATCGTCGACACCGCCGCCGAACTCCTGGGCGCCGCCGTCGTGCTCGAGGACGCCGCTCACCGGGTGCTCGCGTTCAATGCCGCGGGTGGGAGCGTCGCCGCCCTGCTCGCCGAATGGCCGGCCCGCGCGACCGGTGAGGGCGGCCGCGCGCGCGAGGCCGGCCCTGCCGGCTCCCGGGCGGTCCGGCTGCACACCCCTGTGGGGGTGAGCGGGCGGCGCTGGGGTCGCCTCGTGGTCCCGGACGCCGGGAGCGGGGCGGAGGCGGCCGCACACGTCCTCGAGCGCGCGGGGCAGGCGGTCACCCTTGCGCGGATGGCTGCGCAGGACCGGCGCGATCTGCTGCAGCAGGCGCGGACGGGCTTCCTCCAGGAGCTCATGGACGGTACGCTCACGGACCCCGGGCAGGCTCTCGCCCGGGCCGAGGCACTGGGCATGCGCAGCGCTCCGGTGTACCTGCCGTTCGTCCTGCAGCTCGAGCCGGTGCCCGGGGAGGATCCGACCGGGCTGCAGCTGCGCGAGCGGGCGGCCCTGGACGCGATGACGGCTGCCGCCCGTGCGCAGCGGTTGCCGGCGCTCGCCGGCGGTCTGCGCTCGGGGTCCTTCGCCGTCCTCCTCGGTCTCGGCTCCGCCGACGACGTCGACCGGCGGCTGGGGGACCTCCTCGACCGGGCCGACGCGCTCCTCGACGGCGGGCGCCCGGATGCCGCCGGCGCGAAACCGACATCGTGGATCGTCGGGGTCGGACCCGCGGCGGACTCGCTCAGCGGCGCGGCCGCAGGTCTCGAGGACGCCGGCCGGACCGTCGAGGTCGTCGCCACGATGGAGGTGCACCGCCGCCCGTTCTATCGCTTCGGCGATGTGCGGCTGCGCGGGGTGCTGTCAGCCCTGCGGGAGGAGCCGCGGATGCGCGCCTTCGTCGAATCGGAGCTCGGCGGGCTGCTCTCCTCCGAAGGCCCCGCGGCGCTCGGATTCCTCCGCGTGCTCCTCGAGTGCGGCGGGAACAAGGCGGAGGCGGCCCGCCGTGCGAACCTCAGCAGGCCCGCCCTCTATGCCCGGATCGCCCGGATCGAATCGGTGCTCGGCGTATCCCTCGAGGACGCCGACTCACGGCTCGCGGTGCACGTCGCACTGCTGTGGCTCGAGGTCGGCGGGAGCCTGGACGGGAGGCGCTGAACCGGCGCGGGGACGGCGGCCGGTCGGGGCTTCCTACAGTCTTCATCCCCGCTCGAATACCCCCGGGGGGTGCATGTCGGACTGGATCGATCAACCCGACAGACCCAGGAGACGCCATACTTCTCGAACGCAATCACGACGAGGGCCTCAGACAGGCGAGCTACTTCATCGGCTGCCAGGCGAAGGGCGAGGCCCGCGCGGTCGACGCCCGCTACAGCATGACCACCACCGCAGTCACCGAGACCCACATCCACGCCGACCACCTCTCCGGCTCCCGCGAGCTCGCCGCTGCCACCGGTGCTCAGCTCGACGCCTCCGGCGACGGCGATGCGGGCGGGCAGCGCGGATTCGAGGCCACGCGCCTGCACGACGGCGACACCATCACCCTCGGAAACCTCACCATCCGGGCGCGCCACGCTCCGGGCCGCACGCCGGAACACCTCGTGTTCCTCGTCACCGACGGCGCCTTCGCGGGCGAGCTCGGGTACATGCTCTGGTGCACCACCGACGAAAGGACCACGATCATGTGCCGAGCAGTGACCTGCAAGAAGTGCGGAAAGACCACCTGGGCCGGCTGCGGCCAGCACGTCGACCAGGTGATGAAGGGCGTCCCGCGCGCCGATCGGTGCAGCGGGCACCCGAAAGGTGAGAAGGGTGCCGGGAAGCCGGGATTCCTCGCCCGGCTCCTCGGCCGCTGAGGCGGACGGCCTCCACCGGGCGGCCGCCCGACGGGACCGCTGCACCCGCCGTCCCCCGCAGTCCGGTCGCCCGGTAGGGTCGAGGGTTCAGCCGCCCGCCTTCGGCACCCCAGGATTGGAGCCACCGTGGACAAACCCAGAGGACAGGACAGCTTCTCCCGGTCCTACCGATTCTTTGCCCGGATCGAGTACATCCTGCTCCATGTCTTCGGCCCTTCGACGGGCAACGGGCGCAACGATCCGCGGGTGCGCAACCGCCGCGAGTACGAGCGCCGCCGCGAGCTCCACGAGCAGTGGCTCGCCTCGCAGGGCTCCAGCACCTGAGAACACGGTGGAGGGCCGCCGTCCTTTTATCGAGGATCAGGCCGCGCCGCCGCGATACCCTCGCTCCATGCCGCCCCGCTTCGTCACCGACGCCGACATCCGCGCCCACCTCACGCCCCGGCTCGCCGTCGTCACCATGCTCGCCGCGCTCGCCGACCACGGCCGAGGCGCCCTCACGGCACCCGCCCGTGTCACCGCAGGACCGCTGGTCTTCACCGCCGGCGCCACGCCCACCCATCACGGCTACCGGTCCTATGCCGCCGCCGGCGGGCCGGCCGCGGAGCAGGTCGTCGTCGCCCACAGCGCGGAATCCGGCGCGGTCGAGGCGATCGCGGTGGGGAACCTCCTGGGCCCGCGCCGCACGGGCGCACTCGGAGGTGCGGCCGCCTCGCTGCTCGCCGGGCCGGGGCCGCACACCGTGGCGGTCATCGGCTCCGGCGTGCAGGCACGCAACCAGCTGTGGGCACTCGGCGGCGTCCTCGACATCGCCGAGGTGCGCATCCACTCGCCTCGCGAGGCCCGCCGCGAGCGCCTGGCCGAGCACACGCGCACGGTCCTCGGCCTGCCCGCCCGGGCGTACGCCTCGGCAGCGGAGGCGGTGGGCGCGGCAACGATCGTCGTCCTCGCCACGGACTCCGCGAGCCCGGTGATCGACGCCGCCGGGCTCGCCCCCGACGTCCTCGTCCACACGCTCGGGGCCGCGGCCGGCGGTCGCAGCGAGATCCCGCCCGGCCTGCTCGCCGGCGCGTTCGTCACCGCCGATTCCCCGGCCCAGCACCTCAGCGAGGCCGACCCGCTGCTGCCACCCGGCGGAGCCGAGGCGATCGTGCCGCTCGGGCGGGTGGCCGCAGGACTCGAACAGGCCCCGCACACCGGTCGGCGGGTCTACCTGTCCCGCGGGCTCGCCGGGACCGAGGTGGCTCTGCTCGCCGCGATCGGTGCTGCGATCGGTGCTGCGGCGGCTGCCGGCGGTTGATCGAGGGCGCGGCGATCGGTCAGCCCTCCGGCTCAGCCCCCCCGGCTCAATCCAAAGGCTCAACCCTCCGGCTCATTCCCCCGCGCCGTCGGCGGTGTACCCGGTGACGGTCTCGGTCCCGTCCGGTGCGCGATGGATCACCGGCCGCAGGCCGCGGCACGTGGCGAGCGGCTCCGGCGGGCCGTCGGTCGAGAAGCGGACGGAGCGCACCTGTCCGGGTGCGACGAAGATCGCCGAGGTGCCGATATTCACCTGCACCGGCGCACCGGCGCTCAGCTCATCGGCCAGGGACGCGTGGTGGACTCCCCACCACCGCTCGTCGCCCTCGAGCAGCCGGCCGCTCAGTCGGCCGTCCTCGGCCGCCTCGGTGATGACGGCGTCCTGCCAGCGCTCGGGGTGCTGGCCGAGGAGCCGGGCCTGGATGAAGTGGATCTCGTGCCCCGGGGAGGTGCGGCGGCACTCCTCGGCGCCGGGCACGCGCGCCAGGGTGGTCCGGGGGTCGAGGCCGTGCTCCCGGGGGTCGAAGTCCGGGGTGCGGTGCTCAGTGGATTCGGTCATCATTCCTCACTCGGATCGGTCCGTGCTCTCCGTGAGGGCGATCGGCACGCAGCGCGCTCGACCGCCCGGTGGGGAGCGGTGCAATGGGCGACGCGGCTGCGGACTCGCGAGGCACCACCAGTCTGCCGCGTCGGCCGGAACACGTACCCGGAGCACGTCATCCGGGGTCACCCGGTGACACCTGCTGTCATGGAGGGTCACCGGGTGCCACGGCGGAGTGTGGGCGCGTGCCGATCCGAGCGGGCGGATCCGCCGGCACCAGGCCCCTGGGCCGCCGCAGGCCGACACATTGTGAGACGGATGTCTCAATCATTGACATCCGCGTAGAATCGCGGAAATCAGCCGACATTCCAGACGCACGACCCGAAGGAGCGACCGATGCCGGACGCCGCACTGCGAGACGACACCGCCCGACCCGGCGACCCGCGAGCTGCCGCGAAGGAGGCGCGCAGCGGCTACATCGCCGTCACCGTGTTCCCGCTCCTCATCATCGCCGGCGGCGTCGTCGGCTATCTCGCCGCCGACACGGTCTCCCAGGCGGCACCGGCGGTCAACACCCTGCTCGGCGTCGTGATGTTCACGATGGGGCTCACTCTCCGGCCGGTCGACTTCGCCCTCGTCGCCAAGCGCCCGCTGCCGGTGCTGCTCGGCGTCATCGCGCAGTTCGTCATCATGCCGCTCGTCGCGCTCCTCGTCGTCGTCCTCCTCCAGCTGCCGCCGGAGATCGCCGCCGGCGTCATCCTCGTCGGCTGCGCACCCGGCGGCACCGCCTCGAACGTCGTGGCGTACCTGGCCCGCGGCGACGTCGCCCTGTCGGTGACGATGACCTCGGTGTCCACGCTGCTCGCGCCGCTCCTCACCCCGCTGCTCACCCTGTGGCTGGCCGGACAGTACATGCCCGTCGCCGCCGGCGACATGGCGCTCACCATCGTCAAGATCGTCCTCGTCCCCGTGGTGCTCGGCGTCGTCGTCCGGCTGCTCCTGCCCAAGGTCGTCGTCCGGCTGCTGCCGGTCCTGCCCTGGCTGTCCGTGCTCACCATCGCGGTGATCGTCGCGATCGTCGTGTCCGGCAGCGCCGACCGGATCATCGAGGCCGGTCTGCTCGTCCTCGCCGCCGTCATCCTCCACAACGTCTTCGGCATGGCGCTCGGCTACGGCGCGGCCGCCGTGTTCCGCCTCCCGCTGCCCTCGCGCCGCACCATGGCGGTCGAGGTCGGGATGCAGAACTCCGGTCTGGCCGCCGGCCTCGCCGCGCAGTACATGAACCCGCTCGCCGCCCTGCCCGGTGCGGTGTTCTCTGTGTGGCACAACGTGTCCGGCGCGCTCTTCGCTCTGATCTGCCAGAACATCGACCGCCGCCGGGCCCGCACCGCCGGGTCCCCGGCCCCGGCGCCCGCACCCGAGGCGCGGTGACCTGCGACGCTGCGAGCCGCCGGTGACCCCTCCGCCGGCCCGTTCCCGGTGGGGCGGCCGGTAGGCTCATGAGCATCATGCCGGACGCCGAGACCCTCATCGGCGCCCTCGGGATCGAGCTGTGGCGGATCCCGCTCGTCGTGCTGTCCGCGATCGCGATCTATCTGACCTTCCTCGTCTTCGTCAGGATCTTCGGCGCCCGCGTGCTCGCGGTGACCTCGAGCTTCGACGTCGTCGTGACGATCATGTTCGGCGCGGTCGCCGGCCGCGTCATCCTCGGCCATCCGCCGACGCTCGCAGCCGGAGTGATCGGCCTGTTCACGCTCATGGCCGCCGAGGCGGTGTTCGGGGCCGTGCGGAACTGGCGGGGGATGCGCCGCGTCCTCGAATCGACCGGGGTCGTCGTGATGGCGCACGGCAGGGTGGTCGACGAGCACCTGCGGCGGTCCCACGTCACGTACAGCGACATCATGGCCGCCCTGCGGGCGCGCGGCGTACCGAACCCCGACCTCGTCCAGTGCGTCATCCTCGAATCGACCGGCGGGCTCTCGGTCTTCGACTCCGGGGAGCCGGTCGACCCGCGCATCCTCGACGGCGTCGTCGGCGCCGAACTCGTCACCGCTGGGGCTCCGACGGGTGCCGAGGTGCGCGCTGCCGGGGCGCGCTCCACCCGGGCCTCCTCTCCCGAGGGGACCGGCGGGCGCTCGCCCGGTGTGCCGGAGTCCGGCGACGGGGCGGGGCAGAGCGCGGGCGAGGCGCACCGCCCGGGGCACGGACCCGCCGACGGCCCCCGATGCTGACCGGGATCAACCGTGACCGGGATCAAATGAGCAGACCCAGGCGGAGTGCGTCGAGGATCGCGGAATGGACGTTGCGGCTGTTCACCGCGTCGCCGATCCGGAACAGGTCGTAACCGACCGCACCGCTGCCGGAACCTTCCGAGCCGCCGCCGGAACCTTCTGCACCCCCCGCTCCTTCCGCGCCCACCGCGACCGGGAGCTTCCGGCTCCGGGCGGCGAGCGGGTCACGCAGCGCCTGCTGGTCCACCGCGCCGCCGTTGCGCGAGCCCGGCTTGAGCGCGGTGTAGAGCTCGGCGTTGGGGATCGTGCCGTGGTCGACGACCACCGCATCGACGTCGAGCACGGTGTCGGTGTCGGAGTACTCGTTGCGCAGGGTGGCGCGCAGCCGGCCCTCGGCGCGGCTGACGTCCGCAAGCCGCTCGGCCAGCCGCACCTCCACCCCGCAGCGGCCGAACACCTCGAGGTAGGCCGGGGAGTTCATCGAGCCGACGTCGATCCCGATCATCCGCTCCGGTGAGGCGTAGACGACCTCGGCGCCGGCCTCGGCGAGCCGCTCCACCGCGTCGAGCGCGGGATTGAGCCCGTGGTCGTCGTACACGAGCACCCGGCCGCGGCGCGGGAGCTGATCGGTCATGACGTCCCAGACGTCGTGGACGAGCTTCGCCCCGGGAGCCACCGCGGAATCCGGCAGCCCGCCGGTCGCGAGGACGACGGCGTCCGGGGCGAGCCCGGCGATCATCTCCTCGTCGGCGAACGCGGAGAACCGGAACTCGGCGCCGTGCTTGCGCGCCTGCTGGTAGCGCCAGTCGACGATCCCGATGAGGTCGCGCCGCCGCGGGGAGCGCGCGGCGATCCGCACCTGCCCGCCGTACTCGCCGGCGGCCTCGAGCACGGTCACCCGGTGGCCGCGGACCGAGCACACGCGGGCCGCCTCGAGCCCGGCCGGGCCCGCCCCCACGACGACGACGTGCCGGGGGCGGGACACCTCGGCGGCGGGCACCACCTGCGGCAGGGTGAGCTCGCGGCCGGTCGCGGGGTTGTGGATGCAGTGCGCGGCGCCGGACACGTAGATGCTGTCGAGGCACAGGTTCGCGCCCACGCACGGCCGGATGTCGTCCTCCTGACCGGCGGCGATCTTCTCCACGAGATGCGGGTCGGCGAGGTGCGCGCGCGTCATGCCCACGAGGTCCACGCAGCCGTCGGCCAGCGCATGCCGGGCGGTCGGGACGTCGGCGATCCGGGTGGCGTGCATGATCGGGATCGTGATCCGCTGCCGGATCCGGCGGCACACGTCGAGGAACGGGGCGGACGGCGTGCCCATGCCGGGGATCGTCGAGGCGAGCGCCCGGTCGGAGTCGAGCCGGCCCTTGATGAGGGAGAGGAAGTCGATCCCGTGCTCGGCGTACACCTGCAGGATCTCCACCGCGTCGTCCTCGACGAGCCCGTCCGCGCGGCACTCGTCGACGCTCATCCGGATCCCGACGAGGAAGTCGGGCGGGACCGCGGCGCGCACCGCGTCGATGACCATGAGGGGGAACCGCAGCCGGTTCTCCAGGCTCCCGTTGTACTCGTCCTCGCGGTCGTTGAGCCAGGGGGACACGAAGGCGTCCATGAGGTGCCCGTAGTGCTGGAGCTCGAGGCCGTCGAGGCCGGCCGCGGCCACCCGCCGGGCCGCCGCGGCATAGTCGGCGACGATCCGCTCGATGTCCCAGTCCTCGGCCGCCTTGGCGAACGCGCGGTGCTGCGGCTCGCGGTAGCGGCTGGGCGCGACGACCGGCAGCCAGTCCCCGGCGTAGTTCGAGGTCCGCGCCCCGAGGTGGGTGACCTGGATCATCACCGCCGCCCCCGCCCCGTGGCAGTCGGCGGCGAGTTTGTCGAGCCAGGGCACGACCGCGTCGGTGGACAGGTCGATGTTGCCGAACGCCGCCGGCGAGTCCGCGGACACGCACGCCGAGCCGCCGATCATCGTCAGCCCCACCCCGCCGCGCGCCTTCTCCAGGTGGTAGACGCGGTAGCGGTCGGTGGGCATCCCGTTCTCGGTGTACGCCGGTTCGTGGGAGGTCGAGACGATGCGGTTGCGCAGCCGCAGCGGACCGAGGTCGAAGGGTTCGAGCAGGATGTCCGATGACATGGGGTGCTCCCGTGGACGCGAGGCGGCGAGTGATCGGTAATCGATTACCGATAGGATGAGTATAGTGATGTGCATCACAGTGATGTCAAGGGTCCGGTACGCACCGATCGCGGAGGCGCACCGGGGTGCCGGCATCACGTCGACCCGGGGTCGGCGGTGCGCCGGCGGGAGGAGCGAGGATCATGGAGCGCAGAGCGGCGGAGCGTGCACGGGCCGGCGACCGAGGGGCGGTGGCATGAGCGCTGATACCGAGCGGAGGCGCGTGGTGCGCAGCCCCTCGTTCCGGGAGCAGGCGCTCGACGCGATCCGTGCGGCGATCACCACCGGCGAGCTCGCCGAGCACACCGTCTATTCGGCCGCCGCGCTCGCTAAGCAGCTCGGCATGTCGCTGAGTCCCGTGCGCGAGGCGATGATGTCGCTCGTCGCCGACGGCACCGTCGAGGCGGTGCCCAACCGCGGCTACCGGCTCGTGCCGGTGACCGAGGCCGACCTCGAGGAGCTCATCGAGCTCCGCTCCCTGCTCACCGTGCCCGCGGTGCGGCGCCTGTGCGAGGCGGGAGAGCCCGGGTCGATCGAACGGCTGCGCGAGCTCGCCGCATCGGTGCTCGAGGCGGCGCGCAGTGAGGACTCCGCCGCCTTCCTCACCGCCGACCGACGCTTCTACGGCGAGGTGCTCCGCGCCGGGCTGGGACATCGGGCGGCGAGCATCGGCCTGCGCCTGCGCGATCAGAGCCGGGTCGCCGACCTCGGCCCCAAGTCCCCCGCCGTCGACCTCCGCAGCGCACAGGAGACGATCGAGCTCGTCGAGGCGATCGCCGCCGGCCGTGCGGACGAGGCGGAGCGGCTCGTCGTCGACAATCTCCACTACTTCAGGAAGACCGAGGCCGGGTGACCCGGCCCGGCCCGACGGCGGTCCACCGCCTGCCCTTCACTCCGCCCTTCGATGCGGCGGCGTTCGCCGGGTTCCTCCGCGCGCACCTCGTGGTCGGGGTCGATGCGTTCACCGGCGGCACGTACTCCCGCTCGGTGGACGGCGCGCACGGGCCCGTCCCGCTCGAGATCGACCTGCCGGACCCGGGGGAGTTTGCGGTGACGGTGCGCCTCGGCGGGGCGGGCTCCGATCACCCGGCGGTGCTCGCCCAGCTGCGGCGGTTCCTCGACCTCGACCAGGATCCGGCCGAGGTGAGCACCGCGCTCGGCGGCGACCCGATCGTCGGCCCGCTCGTGCGGGCGCGGCCGGGTCTGCGCGTGCCGGGGGCCTTCGACCCCTTCCAGACCGCGGTGTTCGCGATCCTCGGCCAGCAGGTGTCGCTCGCCGCCGCCCGCACTCTCGACGCCCGGTTCCACGCCGCGCTGTCCCCGGACGGCGTGCAGTTCCCCGACCCGCGGACGGTCGCGGCTCTCGATGCGGGGGAGCTCGCCGGCCTGCTGCGGGTGCCGGGCATGCGGGCGCGGGCGATCGTCGGCACCGCCGCGGTGTTCGCGGACGCCGGGGACCACCCGGTGGGGGCGGCAGGGCTCGCCGTGGCGGACGCCGAGGCGGTGGCGCGGCTGCGTGAGCGGCTGCTCGCGGTGTCCGGCGTGGGGCCGTGGACCGTGGACTACCTGCTGTTCCGGTGCACTGTCGACTCCGACGCCTGCGTCCCCGGGGACCTCGTGCTGCGGCAGGCGCTCGCCCGTCTCACCGGGGCCGAGGCGACCCTGTCCCCGCGCGCCGCCCAGGACCTCGCCGAGCCGTGGCGCCCGCACCGGGCGCGGGCGCTCATGCATCTGTGGACGTACGCCGCCTACGACGCCGGGTGAGGGCTCAGCGCTCGTCCTTGACGAGCGTCACCTCGGCCGGCTTGGGCCACGCATCGGCGGATTCGTAGGGGGTCCAGTCCTCGGGCTCCTCGGTGAGGTCGAGCCAGTCGGGGCCGACCTCGACCGCGGAGAGGTACCCGTCCTCGATGTGGAGCGTGACGAGCGCCGGCAGCCCGTCGGCATCGGTGAAGCGGCCCCGGGTGGGGTGGACGTGGGAGTGCGGGAGGATCCGCTGTCCCTCCTGCGGCACCTCGACCCGGTAGAAGTTGTGGTCGCCGTAGACGAAGAACCGGGCCCGTGCGAGCTGGTCGCGCAGCGAGCGCGCGTTCGCGGACTCGCCGACGACGAGCAGGTCGAGCACGGTGCGCTGGGAGGGCGTGAGCTCGACCTCGATCTCCTCGTCCTCGGGGGCCTCGAAGCCGATGCCTTTGGTGCGGGCGTCGAGCCAGCGCTCGAGCATGATCGCACCGGCGGTCGCGGCGACGGTCAGGCCGGCGACCGCCACCCGCGGGTGCTTGATCCCGAGCTTCGCCAAGAGGTCGTCGGCCCACCAGTTCGCGGAGATCCGCGGGTCGAACAGGGCCGAGCACAGCACGCCGCCACCCAGGGCGA
The DNA here is from genome assembly GCF_023072605.1 of Brevibacterium sp. R8603A2. Taxonomy (NCBI): domain Bacteria; kingdom Bacillati; phylum Actinomycetota; class Actinomycetes; order Micrococcales; family Brevibacteriaceae; genus Brevibacterium; species Brevibacterium sp. R8603A2. Next base: position 148,795 of record NZ_JALLGN010000003.1, on the reverse strand, counting down.
TGCCCGTATTGAGGTTGCGGGCGGCGTAGGTGTCGAGGTCCGTGGTCTCCTCCGCCGTGTTCGTCAGCCACAGGGTGGCACCGGAGAGTGCGCCGTAAGCCAGCCGGTAGGCGAACCGACCGGGGCCGGGGGCCACGTCGTCGGGGCGCATGAGCGAGAGCAGCCCGGTGAGTCCGAGAGCCGCGGCATCGGCGGCCGTGAGCGGCACGTCGACGGCACGCGGGTCGAACGAATCGTCCTCGAGCTCGACGGAGCCGACCTCGCCCTCCGCGGATTCGGCGAGCACGTCGTCGAATGCGGCGTCGTCGAGGGTGTCGTCGGACGTGTTGTTGTCGACCGCGGTGTCGTCGCCGGCGAGGGCGTCGTCGAAGTCGGGGCCGTCGGTGGGGGTGTGCTCGATCTCACTCATGACCCCATTGTGCCCAATCGCGCCGGCAGGCGCGTCCAGGTCGCCCACAGGAGGCGGGCGCGCGACGAGCGGGCGCCGTGGCCGCCCGCTCCCCTCAGCGGGCGGCGGCCGCCTCGGTCTGCCGGTACCCGGCGAGGAACTCCTCGAGCCGGTCGAGCGCCTCGGCGAGCACCTCGACGCTCGGCAGGGTGACGAGCCGGAAGTGGTCCGGCCGCCCCCAGTTGAATGCGGTGCCGTGGCTGACGAGGATCTTCTGCTCGCGGAGCAGGTCGAGTGCGAACTGCTCGTCGTCGACGATCCCGAACTTCTCCGTGTCGAGCTTGGCGAACAGGTACAGCGCGCCGCGCGCCGGTGAGCAGCTGACTCCGTCGATCGCGTTGAGGCGCTCGGCCGCGAGTGCCATCTGCGCTCCCAGGCGGCCCTCGGGCAGGATGAGGTCCTCGATCGACTGGTGGCCGCCGAGCGCGGCCTGGATCGCGTGCTGGGCCGGCACGTTCGCGCACATCCGCATGTTCGCGAGCAGCTTGATGCCCTCGAGGTAGCTCTCGGCCTTCCAGTTCGGACCGGTGATCGCGAGCCAGCCCGATCGGTACCCGGCGATCCGGTACGCCTTCGACAGCCCGGAGAACGTCAGGCACAGCACGTCCTCGCCGGTGCGGGTGGCCATGTTCACCATCTCCGCGTCGCCGTAGGTGATCTTCTCGTAGATCTCGTCGGCGAACACGATGAGGTCGTGCTGCTGGGCGATCTCGACGATCCCGTCGAGCAGCTCGCGGGAGTAGACGGCGCCGGTGGGGTTGTTCGGATTGATGACGACGATCCCGCGGGTCTGCGGGGTGATCTTCGCGCGGATGTCCTGGAGGTCGGGGTTCCAGCCGTCGTGCTCGTCGCACCGGTAGTGGACGGGGGTGCCGCCCGACAGTGCCACCGAGGCGGTCCACAGCGGGTAGTCGGGGGTGGGGACGAGGATCTCGTCGCCGGGGTCGCACAGCGCCTGGAGCGAGAGCGTGATGAGCTCGCTCACCCCGTTGCCCAGGTAGACGTCGTCGGCATCGAGGTTCCGGATCCCCTTCGTCTCGTAGTACTGGACGACGGCGCGGCGGGCCGAGGGGATCCCCCGGGAGTCGCTGTAGCCCTGTGCCTCCGGGAGGTGCTTGATCATGTCGACGAGGATCGCGTCGGGGGCCTCGAAGCCGAACGGGGCGGGGTTGCCGATGTTGAGCTTGAGGATCCGGTGGCCCTCCGCCTCCATCCGGTCGGCCTCCTCGAGCACGGGCCCGCGGATGTCGTAGAGGACGTTGGAGAGCTTGGCCGACTGCGTGAACATGGAGACCTTTCGTGGAGGCGGGGCGGACGGGCGGAGGCCTGCCGGGGCGGAGGTGCGGTGGTGCAGAGCGTGCCGGCAGCGCACCTCCGAGGCGTGGTGACAGCATGGTCCACGATACGACCTCGGCCGCGCGGACACTGGGAAGCAAAAGGTTCCACCTGTCGGCCTTTGGCCCGCAGCCCCGGCCGCAGACCGAGGCGCGATCCCGGCTGCGGACCGGCTGCGGATGCCGATGCGAGTGTCTCTGCGAACAGCAGCTGTTTCGGGGGCGTTCCGGGCCGCTTCAGCTGATATTCGGTTGTCCGGGCGAGAAACACTCGCATCCGGGGCCGGTGGGTGCGGCCCGAGGTCCGGGCCGGTCTGCCGTCCCGACTACGGACGGGCGCCGTCTGTGCCGACGAGCGTGGGTGCGGACTACGCTGGGAGGCGTGAATTCCCCCTCCGTCCTGCTCCTCGTCTTCGACCTCCTCGGTGTCTTCTTCTTCGCGATCTCCGGCAACCTGCTGGCCGCGCGCCGGAACTTCGACATCACCGGCGGTCTCATCCTCGGTCTCCTCGCCGGGCTGGGCGGCGGTGTGATCCGCGACGTCATCCTCGGCACCACCCCCACCTCGCTCCGGGAACCGATCTACCTGCTCCCGCCGGTGCTCGCCGCTGTCGTCGTCTACCTGCTCGGACACCGCGCAGAACGCGCGCGGGTGCCGATCGTCGTGTTCGATGCCCTGGGGCTCGCGTTGTTCTCCGTCACCGGCTCGATCATCGCGATCGGCGGCGGGATGAACTTCCCGGCCGCCGTCATCCTCGGGGTGCTCACCGCGACCGGCGGGGGGCTCATGCGCGACGTCGTCGCCAACGAGGTGCCCGCCGTGTTCAACGGCTCCGACCTCTACGTGATCCCGGCCTTCGTCGGCGCGGTGCTCACCGCACTCGTCCGCTTCAACGACATCTGGAACGTGTGGACGGGCAGCGTGATCGTGGTGCTCGTGTTCGTCTTCCGGATGCTCGCCTGGCGCCTCCAGTGGCGCGTGCCCCAGCCGATGCGCGGCTGGTCCTTCCGCGAGATCCACGCCCAGGCACGGAAGCGCGGGTCCGCCTTCCGCCCGCTGTGGGTGCGCCGCAGCCCGGCGACCGCATCCGGCAGCCACGCCACGGGCCGGAGTGGGGGCCAGGGCGAGGCCCGGGACGCCGGGAGCAGCGACGCGGAGGAACAGGGGCGCGACGACCGCTCGCGCACCGGCGGCGCACCGCCTGCGGACCCGGGCGACGGCTCTGACGCGCCGCGGGCCGACGGGTAGGCTGGAAGGTATGACGCGCCCGCTGCATTCGCTCGCTCCCGAGGAGATCGTCGGGCTGTGCGCCGCGCAGTTCGGGGTGGACGTCGTGTTCGAGGAGTCCCTGCCCGGACTCGCCGCGATCAACGTGCTGCTGCGCGCGGAGCTCGGACAGCCCGATCGACCCGGAGGATCCGATCACCCCGAGCAGACCGATGCCGTCGAGCAGGCCGGTGATCCCGGGCAGCCGCCTGCACGGTTCGTGCTCAAGGCCGAGTACCCGTCACCGACGATGACGCCGGCCCATTTCGACTGGGTGTGCCGCACCCAGGAGCAGGCGCGTGCCGCCGGTCTCCCCATAGCGGCCCAGGTCCCGGCCCGCACCCCCTTCACCGACCCCTCGACCGGGGAGTCCTCCGGTGCGCTCGCCCTCGTCGACGTCGACGGCACTCCGGCGATGGTCCGGCTCCACGCTTTCCTGCCCGGGCAGGAGGCGGCCGCCGCCCGGTCCGAGTGGTATCCGGGACTCGCCGGGGCGCTCGCCGCCCGGATGACGAACGCGCTCGCCGACGCACCTGCCGAACCCGCACCCGTGGTCCACCCCTGGTCGTTCGTCGCGACCGGCGCGAACGTGCTCTCCCTCTGCGACCGCATCAACGCGCTCGAGGCCGCCGGGCAGGTCCCGCAGGAGTTCGGCACCCCGCTGTCGGCCGACCTCGCGCTCGTCCGCGCGCACGCCCAGGAGTTCGAGCAGTCGGTGCGGCCGGCGCTCACCGGGCTCCCGCACCAGGTCGTCCACCAGGACCTCAACGACTCCAACATCCTGCTGTCGGGCGGGCGGGTCTCCGGCGTCATCGACTTCAACGACTCCGCCACCGCGCCGCGGCTGGCCGAGCTCGCGATCGCCGCCGCCTCGGCGATGATCGGGCAGAGCGATCCGGCCGCGGCCCTCACCGCCGCCCACCGGGCGTACCAGGCCGAGGCGGCGGGCACCTCGGCGGCGCTCGACCCGGCGGAGTCCGCGCTCGTCGAGCACGCCGCTCTCACCCGGCTGGCGCTCATCGCATGTACCTGGACCGCCCGCGCCATCACCGCCCCGCCCGAGCACCCGCACGCGCGCACCGGACGCGCGCGCATGCGCAGCACCTGGCCGGTGCTGCGCGCGGTGCTCGGCTCGTGAGCCCCGTGCCCGCCGCCGGCCCCGGCAAGCGCCCGCCGCGCTGACACCGACCACCCGCACCCGGACCCCGCCCCCAGGAGGAATCCCATGATCCGCCAGCCGAACCGTCGCCGCGTCATCCAGGCCGCCGCCGTCACCGGTGGACTCGCCGGGGTGGGCCTCACCGCCGCCTGCTCCTCCGACGACTCCGGCGGGGAGAGCAGCCCAACCCTCACCGTCGCCGCCTCCGAGGTGCCCGTGGGCTCCGGACTCGTGCTCGACAACACCTACGCGGTGGTGCAGCCGACCGCCGGCGACTTCCGCGCCTACACCGCGATCTGCCCCCACCAGGGGTGCACGGTGCGCGAGATCACCGAGACGGAGATCATCTGTCCCTGCCACTCCTCGCGCTTCTCCACCGCCGACGGCACGGTGATGTCCGGGCCTACGGACGTGCCGCTCAAGGAGGCGCAGGTGACCGAGGCCGACGGCCAGCTCACCATCGGCCCGGCGAGCTGAGCCGGATCCGACAGCAGCGTCGGCGCCGCGGCCGAGCGGAGCGGGGTCAGCCGAGGCGCCGACGGAGGATGAGGGCCGTCGCGCCGAGCACGATGAGGGCCGCACCGACCCCGAGCGCTGTACCGGCCTCGGCCCCGGTCCGCGGCAGGGTGCCCCGGTCGCCGCCGGAGTCCTCACCACCTTCGGTGCCGTTCCCGCCCCTGGGCTCCGTGCGCGGGGGATCATCGGAGCGATCACCATCGGAACGGTCATCCCCGGGCTGGCCGGGATCGGTTCCCTCGTCGTCCTCATCGTCCTCGCGCCCGGGCTGCTCCTCGTCGGGCGCATCGGACGGGCCGGCGGTCGGTGATGCCGTCGGGTCCGTGGTCGGTGATGCGGTCGGGTCCGTGGTCGGATCAGGGGTCGGCGCGGCGGTCTCCGGGTCGTCCGGGGCCGGCGAAGCGTCGCCCGTCGGTGCGACGGTAGGGTCGTCGTCGCTCGGCGTCGGGTCCTCCGAGGGCACCTCCTCGCCCGGCCGGGGATCCTCGTCGGGGTTCCGGTCCTCGGGGGCGCGCCCGCCGTCGGCGATCGGCCCGTCGGTCACGAGCTTGTCTTCGCCGCAGCGGTCGATGGAGAACTGATCGAGGACTTCGCCCACTCCGAGGTCCGTCGTCGGGTTCGATCCCTTCGCGCCGATGACCGAGGTGTACTCGAGCTCGCACCCGCGGATGGAGATCGTCTGGTACGTCGACACCTGACCGTGCCGGACCACCTGGGTCGCTCCGTTCTGCGTCCACGTGTTGTCGTCGATCGGCTGCTGCTGGTAGTGCTTCGGCCCCGCATTGGAGATCACGTACACCGGCCCGGAGGTGACGCCCGGCGTCTCCGTGGCGTCCTCGTCGACGTAGCCGCGGGCATAGGTGTGGTCGTGGCCTTGGAGGATGAGGTCGACATCGTGCTCCTGGAGCACCGGGCCGATCGCCGCACGCGCCTCGGGCTCGTCGCGCCCCACCGCCGAGGAGAAGATCGGCTGGTGCATGGTGACGACGGTCCAATCGTGGGGGTTGTCCGTCAGCACCTCGTCGAGCCAGGCCGCCTGCGCCTCGAGGTCCCGGTTGCCGTCGAGTCCGACGAAGCGGACGCCCTGGTAGTCGTAGTAGTAGGAGGTCTCGTCGGTGGCGCCGTTGTCCGGGAGCGCGAAATTCATCCGGAAGTAGCGCATGCGGGAGTCGCCGTAGGTCTCGTGATTGCCCGGGACCGGCATGACGAGCCGGTCCGCGGCGTTGGCCCCGAGGCCGGCGAACCAGTCATCCCACTCCATCTGGATCGGCGCCCAGTTGACCATGTCGCCGGCGTGGATCGACAGGCGGGCCTCGGGAATGGCCTCGAACCCGGCGTCGACGACCGGCGGCCAGGCGTCGCGCAGACCCTCCTGAGCGTCGCCGAAGTAGAGGAAGTCGAAGTCGGTCGCGCCGGCGGCGGCGGTGGTGAAGGAGTGCCAGTCCCCGGCCCCGCTGTCCGGACCGGCCGCGGATTCCTCGTCGAGGTCGTCGCGGACCACCCGGTACCGGTAGGCGGTGTCGGGCCGCAGTCCGGTGAGCTCGGCGTGCCACGTGTGCTTGATGAGGTAGAAGCCGTCCTGCTCCGTGGGGATCGCATCCACGGTGCCGTCCGGGTGCTCGAGCTCGATGTCGTAGCCGGCTGCCGGCGGAGCGGAGAAGTTGACCGCGACCGAGGTGTCGGGGGCTGCGGTCGGGTTGATGACGAGTCGACGGACGTCGAGCTCGGCATCGGAGAAGACCTGCGCCTCGGGCGTCGTGCCGGTCGAACCGGTATCGGTGCTCCCGAGCGCTGCGGCGGGAAGAGGGGAGAGGACGAGGGCGGCGATCAGTATTGAGGCTCCGAGGCGCTGCATGGGACTCCCAGGTCGGATCGTGGCACGGGACGGCGATCCAGGACAGTCTTACCGGCCGGTATTGCTCGGGCGATGAGGCCATATGACGACGGGAGGAAGCGCCGGTGAACGCCCGGTGAGCCGCACGGCACCGGCGAGAGAGCAGAGCGCGACCGGTGGGGAGTGCGGTCACCCGCCGGAGCGGGCGCTCACCGTTCAGGCGAGCAGCATCGGGGCGAAGAGCACGCCGAGGACGAGCACGGCGACGATGCACTCGACGACAGTGGAGGCGATCTGCGCCCGCCGCCCGGCGGTCGGCAGCCACGGCAGCGCCGGGAAGGCGCGCGCGGCGAACCACACGGAGGCGATGAGGACGAGCGCGCCGAGAGTCCACAGGAGGAACGCCCAGAGCGGGAAGCCGAGCAGCAGCCGCACGATGGCGAAGGTCGTGACCACGGAGATGTAGCCCGTGATGATCCCGGTGCGCGAGGACCCGGCGAGGGTCTTCTCGGCCTTCTCGGAGAGACCCGCCCGGCCGGCCGGCGTCGATGACACGGTCACCGGGGCCGCGGAATCGACGGAGGTCATCGACTCCGCGGGAGCGGCTCCGGTGGTCACTGCGGCCGCGAGCCTGCGCATGGTGAGGAACCGGGATGCGGACAGCCAGAGGAGGATCCCGAGGCCGACGATGAGGATGGCGGTGAGGACAGTGGTCATCGATCTGCTCCTTCGTTCGCAGGTGCGTCGTCCGCAGTGTCGGTGCCCTGAGTTGCGGAGCTGCCGAGGAGGGCGGCGGTGCCGCCGACGGCGAGTGCGGTGTTCGCCAGGGCCACGACCGCGTCACCGGAGTCGGTGAAGCCGACGAACGAGGCGTACCCGCCGGTCATGCCGGAGTGCGCGGTAAGGGTGCCCTCCCCGGACTCCAGGGGATTGGTGATCCAGGCCCAGCCGATCTCCTCCCCGGGCTCCTCGAACGGATGCCGGGGCTCCGTGGCCGCGGCCCCGGGTGCCGAGCCGTCACGCACCGCGGTGAGCCAGATCGCCATGTCGTGCGGGGTCGAGCGGATCCCGCCGGCCGGTGCCTCGGGTCCGAGGGTCCAGGCGCCCGAGCGCAGGCCGGCCGCAGTGTAGCCCGTGGGCGCACCGGTCGCCAGGCCGTCCTCGGTGATGGGGGCGTAGGTGTCGTCCATGCCCAGCGGTGCGGTGATCCGCTCGCGCAGCAGGTCGGCGTAGGCGGTGCCGGTGACCTCCTCGAGCGCCATGCCGAGGAGGGCCGTGCCGTAGTTCGAGTACAGCGGCTCCGGCTCGGCGTCGATCTCCACCGCGGAGAGCCCGTCGAGCAGTCCCTCCCGGGTCTCGACGTAGGGGTCGAGCCGGAGGAAGGTGAGAAGGAACGTCCGGGCGAAGCCTGCTGCACCCGACGGTGCGAGCCGCGGCAGCCCGGAGCGGTGGGAGGCGAGCTCGTCGAGGGTGACCTCCTGCGCATTGCCGGCGCGTTCGCCGAACACCGCGCCGAGCGTGGTCTCGGGGGTGACCTCGCGGCGCTCCACGGCGTCGACGAAGAGCATGGAGGTGAAGGTCTTCGACACCGAGCCGATCTCGAACTCGGTGCGCTCATCGGCATCGAAGCCGGCGAACTCGGTGGAGCCGTCGGGATGGATCCGGGTGACGGCGAGGGCGTGGTGGCCGCGTCCGCCGTCGAGCGCGGTGCGGACCTCCTCGGCGAGCTCGGCATCACCGGTGGCGGCGTCTGCAGCGGGCAGAGAGCGGGGGAACGGGGTGAGGGCGGTGAGGACGAGGGCGAGTGCCGCCATCGCCGCGATGGCCGGGACGAGTGTGCGGGGGGACATGGGCGCTCCTAACCCTGGGTGGCGAGGATGATGGTGAGCAGCGGGATGATGCGCTCGACGGGGACCGTCCAGCGGCCGCGCCGCGGTGATTCGAGCCAGCCGGCCGCGGCGAGCTGGTTGACGTGGTGGTAGATCTGACCGGTCGTGCCGAAGTCGCCGGATTCGACGAGGTCTGCAACCGAGTGCGCGCCGTCGTACACGGCCTGGATGAGTGCGAGGCGGACCGGGCTGGCGAGCGCGGCGAGCGCGGCGGCCGAGTCCGCGAAGTCCGCCGCCTCGATGTGCGCGGCCGTGCGGCCGTACTGCCAGTCGGCCCGCTTGCCGTCCGGTTTGCGGAGGTAGCCGGCGAACACGACACCGCCGAGGTCGCCGAGCGTGTCCTTGAGCCCGTTGAGGGCCCAGAAGGGATCGACGCCGCCGGCGGTCGGCTGCGCACCGGTGGAGCCGCGAGCCGAGCCCGAGGTGGGCTGCGCGCCGGCGGAGGTGTCACCGGGGAGCGGGTCGGCGAGGTCCGGCGCGCGGGCGGCGGTGCCGGGCTCGGTGCCGAGAGCTGCGACGAGCGAGGAGACCTGCTCCTCGAGGGCGGTGAGGCGAGCTGCGAGATCGTCGGCCGGGGGGTGGTTCCCGGCCGGGCCGTGCGCGTCAGCCGGCTGCCCGTCGCCCGGGGAAGGCGTCTGAGCGGGGTCCTGGTGATCGGTCATGTGTCCATAGTACGTAATTCCTGTAATTACGTAAATGGAGGATTCCTCGACGGGAGGATCAGGGGGAGTGCGCGCTCGAGCGGGGCAGGGCTGCGTCGGGGCCGAGGCGCGGCCGGCCCGGCCGTGCCGGCGCCGGGCCGGCGTGGGGCCGACCGATCCGGCATCGGGCTGACCGGCCCCTCGGCCTACGATGGATCCATGAGCGAGACGCCCCGCACCCCGTCCTCCGACCCGACCGATTCCGCGACCCCGGTACCCCCGGCCCCCGGCACAGCAGGACCTGCCGCGCCCCGGTCCGCCGGCACCTACGACGACTCCCCGGCCGCGGAGATGGAGCGCGCCCGGTTCGCGCAGATGAACTTCCACACCCGCAAGTGGGTGCGGCCGGAGGACCTCAACGCGAACGGCACGCTGTTCGGCGGCAGCCTGCTGCGCTGGATCGACGACGAGGCCGTCGTCTACGCGATGATCCAGCTCGGCAACCAGCGGATCGTCACTAAGTACCTGTCCGAGATCAACTTCCGCGCCTCCGCCGTGCAGGGCGACATCATCGAGATCGGCCTGCAGGCCACGAGCTTCGGTCGCACCTCGCTCACCATGCGCTGCGAGGTCCGCAACATCATCACCGAGGAGCTCATCCTGTCGATCGAGAAGATCGTGTTCGTCGGCCTCGACGAGTCCGGAGAGCCGAAGGAGCACGGCTACACCGACATCACCTTCGAGCGCGACCGCTTCCCCGAGGAGCTGCGACACCGCCGGTCCTGAGCGGGCCGGCCCGCGCCTCGGCCGGAGCGCGGACATCCGGCTCTCGAGCGGTGAATGCGGGACCGACCAGTGATGGCCCGCCTGTCAGCCGGCGAGCACGGTGGCCGCACCGACGGCGAGCCCGAGCGCGAGGGCCGCGCAGGAGGACGCGCGCACAGACCGCAGCCGGGCGCGGAGGATGCCGCGCGGCGAGAACTCCTCCTCGACATCGATCCCGGCGGCGTGCTCGCGCGAGTCCGCACGCACGTCGAACACCATGCGCTGGGGTGCGGCGGCGTCGAACCGCACCGGGATCACCGACCCGCGGGCGAGCATCTCCGCGTCGAGCGGCTCGAGCAGCCAGGTCAGCCGGCTGCGCAGCGCGCACCCCGAGCGGCGTCGGGCGTCGAGCGCGATCCGGACCAGGCGCTGCGATCCCAGCCGTTCGACGTGGACGCGGCGGATCCGGGCGAGGCCGGCCGCGCCCGTGCGCAGCAGAGTCTCCGCTTCTGCTCGCGGCACGGCGATGTCGCACGCGGCCATGGTGCCGGCGTGGAGGAGCGATGCGGCGGCCGCGATGAGGACCACGGGCCAGGCGAGCGCGAGCACCCGGACGCCCGGCGACGCCTCGGCCAGGAAGCGGATCGGTCCGGAGAGTGCGACGAGGACGGCGCAGACGAGGATCCCGGCACCGAGCCCGAGGCAGAACCACAGCGCCGCGCGGCCGAGGGGCGCTTCGCGACGTCGAGGAGCGGGTGTCCCCGCAACAGGTCGGACGAGCTCGGGCACGGCCGCCACGCTAGACGCAGCAGACGAACCGGAGCCGGGCCGCGGACGAACGGCGCCCGGCCGCCGGATGAACGGCAGGAGCCGGGATCGCCCGTCATCTACACTGGATCGGTGATGTCAGGCAGCAGCGATCCAGCGACCCCGGGCGATCCGGAGACCCCGACCGACCCCGTCGACGGCGAACCCGCCCTCGTCGACCGCGAACCCGTCGACGGCGACCCTGTCGACGGCGACCCCGCACCGGGCCGGTTCGAGTCCGGTCCCGAGGGCACCGACTCCGTCGACCCCGTCCTCACCGGAGACCAGCTGCGGAGCATGGGACGCTGGATGTTCGCCCGCGGCCTCCTCGGGTTCGCGTTCGGCATGGCCACGGTGTTCTGGCCGCGCGACATCCTCGCGAACGCCACCCAGCTCACCCTCGGCGTGCAGACCGTCGACTGGGTGATCATCGCCTACCTCGCGCTCTCCGCGGTCCTCCTCGTCCTCGCGGCGCGCCGCGCCCCGCAGCCGGTGCGCACTGCGCTGCTCGGCCAGGCGGTCGTCGTCGTCCCCGCCGTCGTCTTCCTCCTCATCGCCGACACCCCGCCGCAGCTGCGCGCCGCCGTCTGCATCTGGGCGATCCTCCACGGCGCCCTCGAGCTGTGGATCCACCGGACCCTGCGCGCCGCGCCGATGGCCTCCGACCACCTCATCGCCGCCGCCTGCCACCTGCTGCTCGGAGTGATCCTCGCTTTCGGCTCGGACATGGGGGCATTGACGATCTTCGGCTTCGCCGGTGCGGCGGTCGTCATCGCCTCGGTACTGTATATGGTGGGCGGTTACTCCCGGGTCGCCCGCGCCCGCGCCTGACCGTCCGCCCCACGATCCGCGTCGCGACGATCCCGATTCCCGGCTTCCGCTCCGGCCCACCGACCGGCGCGGTGCCGGCCCGCACCTCGGCTGCGGCCGGGCGCCGCCCCGCCGACCAACACCACGTCGACCCCCACGCCACCAGCCACCACGTGAGAAGAGCCCCATGACCGTCATCACCTCCGGACTCGACACCTGGGATCCCGCGGCCCCGACCGCCGGGCCCCTCGGCGACCTCGCCGAGGCGATGCGCACCCTCGACGCGGACCTGTTCACCGCGATCGGACTCATCGCGCGCGCCCCGCGGCTGCTCGTCGCCACCGACTACGACGGCACCATCGCCCCGATCGTCGACCGGCCCACGCACGCCTACCCGCTGCCGATCTCCCTGGTGAGCATGCGCGCACTCGCCGCGCTGCCCGAGACCGAGGTGGCGGTGATCTCCGGTCGCTCGCTCCGCGACCTCGCCGCGATGTCCCGGCTCCCCCGCGAGGTCACTCTCGTCGGCTCCCACGGCTCGGAGACGGACATCGACGCCGTCGACGCGCTCTCCGCCGAGGAGCGCCGGGCCCTGGCCGGCCTGCAGCGCGCCGTCGCCGAGCTCAGCGCCGAACTCCCCGACCTCCACGTCGAGACCAAGCCCACCGGCTCCGCCGTGCACCTGCGGGGTCTGAGCGACGACTCCCGTGCTGTCGCCCAGGCCGCGCTCGGCCGCATCGCACGCGACACCGGGTTGAACCTCGTGCGCGGCAAGGAGGTCGCCGACCTCAGCGTCGTGACGACCTCGAAGGGCGACGCCCTGCGCGAGCTGCGCGCCCGCCTCGACTCCGGGGCCGTGCTCTACATCGGCGACGACATCTCCGACGAGCTCGCGCTCGCCACGCTCGGCGTCGGCGACCTCGGCATCAAGGTCGCGCCCGCCGGCGCACCCGGCGGGGAAGCACCCGGCGGGGACCTCGGATCCGGTGCGCCGGACGCGGGCATCGGCACCGACGCAGCCGGCGGGCACCTCGGCGCCGGCACAGGCCTCGGCGCTGGCGGCGGGGCGGACACCCACGCGCGGTTCACGATCCCGGACCCGGAGACCGTCGCGCTCATCCTCACGAGCATCTTCGAGCTCCGCCGTGCCTGGCTGTTCGGCAAGAACGCCGTCCCGATCGAGCGGCACACGATGCTCGCCAACGGCCAGTCGACCGCGCTCGTCGACCCGGCCGGCCGGATCTGCTGGATGCCGCACCCGCTGCCGCACTCGGCCTCGATGTTCTCCGAGATCCTCGGCTCCGACGCCGCCGGCTACTACTCGGTGGGACTCGCCTCCGGCGCCAAGCCGCTGACCCAGCGCTACCAGGACCACACGACGCTCGTCGAGACGCGGTGGGCCGGACTCACCGCGCGCGACTACCTCGCCCCGGTGCCCGAGGACAGCCAGGACACCGTGCTCGTCCGCGTCCTCACCGGGGACGCCGAGGCGGAGATCCGGTTCGCCCCGCGCCCGGACTTCGGCGCCTACCCCACCCGCCTCGAGCGCGTGGGCGACGGCGTCCGAGTCCTCGGCACCGCGGAGCCGATCATGCTCCACGCGCGCGGCGTCGAGTTCGAGATCGTGACCGAGAACGGCTCCGACACCGCGGTCGCCCGGGTGCGCCCGAGCGAGTTCGAGAAGCAGAAGGTCGTGCTCGTGCTCGTGTGCGGCGGGTACTTCGGCGACACCGACTACCTGCTCGACGGCGGCGAGGAGTTCGTGCGCCGCCGGGCGGCCGGCTACTGGCGCAACTGGGTGAACAGCCTCGATCTGCCGCAGCTCAAGCGCGAGGAGGTGACGCGCTCGGCGATCACGCTGCGCGCGCTGTGCCACGAGCCCACCGGCGGCGTGCTCGCCGCTGCCACCTCCTCCCTGCCGGAGGGGATCGGCGGCATCCGCAACTGGGACTACCGCTACTGCTGGCTGCGCGACGGCTCGATGACCGTGCGCACCCTCATCGACCTCGGCTCGACCGCGGAGGCCGAGGGCTTCCTCGGCTGGCTGTCCGGGATCCTCGCCGACGCCGCCGGCCCCGAGCAGCTCCACCCCCTCTACGCCGTCGACGGGTCCGCACTCACCACCGAGGCCGTCCTCGAGCACCTGCCCGGCTATGCGGGCTCCCGCCCGGTGCGCGTGGGCAACGCCGCCGAGCACCAGGTGCAGCTCGACGTGTTCGGCCCCGTCACCGAGCTTCTCCGCGACCTCACCTTCACCCTCGAGGACCTGTCGGAGGACAACTGGCGACTCACCTGCGAGATGGTCACCGCCGTCGAGCGGCGCTGGCACGAGGCCGACCACGGCATCTGGGAGGCCCGCCGGGAGCCCAAGCACAACGTCTACACCAAGGTCATGTGCTGGGTCACCGTCGACCGTGCGATCGCGATCGCCGAGCACTTCGGGCGGACCATGCCCGGGGCGTGGCGGCAGCTGCGTGAGACGATCGCCGACGACGTCATCACCCACGGCTGGAACGAACGCGTGGGCGCCTACACCGTGGCCTACGGCGAGGACGACCTCGACGCCGCCTGCCTCTTCATGGGCCTGTCCGGACTGCTCGCGCCGGACGACCCGCGGTTCGCCGCGACGGTCGATGCGATCGAGCGCGACCTGCGGGTGGGCCCGACGGTGTTCCGCTACCACTACGACGACGGGCTGCCCGGCCTCGAGGGCGGGTTCCACATCTGCACGACCTGGCTCATCGAGGCGTTCATCCTCGTCGGCCGGCTCGACGACGCGCGCGACCTGTTCCGGCGGCTCGACGACCTCATGGGCCCCACCGGGCTGTTCCCCGAGGAGTACGACCCGGCCTCCGAGACCCACCTGGGCAACCACCCGCAGGCGTACTCGCACCTCGGCTACATCCGGGTCGCGCGAATGCTCGACGACCTCACCGGCGTGCCCGACCCCGCGAGCGGCCACACCGACCTCGACGACGTGGAGGACACGGACCGGGCCTGAGCGGGCCCCGGGCGCCGAACCGCGGAGTATCCCGGACCGAGCGCGCAATTGCGCGCCCGCTTTCGGATACCCCGCAGTACGATCGGTGCCGAGGCATGAGCGCCCGGACCGGCATGGCGTGAGCGCTCGGACGGGCACACGGGCACGGAGGGAGGCGCGGTGGAACCGACATCGACCCCGGCGCTGCTGCGCACGCTGCGCGTCGCACTCCACCTGAGCTTCGCCGCGCTGCTGGCGATCGGCGCGCTGCGCGTCCTCCTCACCCATCGGCCCGACCGGGCGGTCGTCGTCCTCGTCCTGAGCCTCACCCTCGTGCTCGCCGCCGTCTACCTCGCGGGCACGGTGTGGGAGCGGAACTTCGCGCAGGGCCGCAGCCGCCGTGATCCCGGGCCGCTCGCGGTGCCGTGGCTGCTCCTCATCATCGCGCTGTGGACGGTCCTCACCCTGCACAGCGCCGACTTCTCCTGGGCGGCGTTCCCGCTCTTCTTCGTCGTCCTCGTCGTCCTCGGGCGGGCGACCGCGCTCGTGTGCATCGCCGGGCTCACCGCCGTCGTCGTGCTCGCCCAGATCCTCCACGCCCCGCCGTCCGGATTCAGTCCGGCGATGGCGATCGGGCCGGTCATCGGTGCGATCGTCGCCGTCGTCATCGGCTTCGCCTACCGCGCGCTGTACCGGGATGCGCAGCGGCACCGGCGCACGGTGCGGGCGCTCGAGGCGGCGCGCGCGGAGCTCGCACTGCAGGAGCGGGCGGCCGGCCGGGCCGGGGAGCGGGAGCGGCTCTCCCGCGAGATCCACGACACGCTGGCCCAGGGCCTGTCCTCGATCGTCCTCATGTCGCGGGCCGCCCACGAGGCGCTCGCCGGGGAGCAGACGGACCTCGCCGCCGGCCGCCTGCAGGTCATCGAGGACACCGCGGCGCGGAACCTAGCAGAAGCCCGGCGCTTCGTGCGCGATCTCAGCGCTCCGGCGCTCGATGCGGACCTGCCCACGGCGCTGCAGGCGCTATGCGCCCAGACCGCCGAGCTCGCGCGCGCCGCCGGACGGGAGCTCGACTGCCGCTTCCGGGCCGAGGGCGCGCTCGACGGCGCGGCCCTGCCCGGGGCGCACCGCGCCGTGCTCCTGCGGGCGGCGCAATCGCTGCTCGCGAACGTCACCGCCCACGCCGGCGCCCGCACCGCGGTCGTCACCCTCGCGGCCTGGGACGACGCGGTGACCCTCGACGTCTACGACGACGGTGCGGGCTTCCGGGTGGATGCCGCGCAGGCGGGCAGTGCGGGAGACGCCGGTGGCGAGGGGGATCCCGCGATGGCTGCCGGCGACCACGGCTACGGGCTGGTGAAGCTCCCTGCCCGCATCGCGGAGCTCGACGGCACGCTCGTCGTCGAGTCCGCACCCGGGGAGGGCACGGCGGTGAGCGTCCGCCTGCCGCTGCCGGTCGCATCGCGGAGCGAGGGGCCCGCGCCGGTCGCCCTGCGAACCGAACGCACCCAGCCGCAGGACCCGCGGACCAGCTTGCCGAGCACGGACGGGGAGGCGCGATGACCGACACCCGTGTGCTGCTCGTCGACGATCACCCGGTGGTGCGCGCGGGACTGCGCGCGCTCCTCGACTCCGGCGGCGTGCAGGTGACCGCGGAGGCGGGGACCGGGGAGGAGGCGCTCGCGCTCCTCGCCGCGCCGGACCGGGCGTTCGACGTCGTCGTCATGGACCTGCAGATGGGCGCGGGGCTGACCGGGATCGAGGCGACCCGCCGGATCCGTGCCGAGGACGGCCCCCCGGTCCTCATCCTCACGACCTTCGACACCGAGGCCGACATCGTCGCCGCGCTCGACGCCGGGGCCACGGGGTACCTCCTCAAGGATGCGCCGCCGGATGCGGTGCGCCGAGCCGTGCGCGATGCCGCGGCCGGCCGGCCGGTGCTGTCCCCGAGCGTGTCCGCCCAGGTGAGGAAGCGGGCGGCGGCGCCGGCGACGGCACTGAGCCCACGCGAGATCGAGATCCTCCGGCTGCTCGCCACCGGCGCGACCAACCGCCGGCTCGCGCAGGCGCTGTTCATCTCCGAGGCCACGGTGAAGACCCACCTCGTGCACATCTACGCCAAGCTCGGGGTGGACAACCGCACCCAGGCGATCGACCGGGCCCGCAGCGCACGCATCATCTGAGCCACGCACCCTCCGGGTCACCCGCCTTCCGGGTTACGCGTCATCTGGGGCCGGGGCGCCTCGGCGGCGGGTCCAGGGGCGCCACCCCTCGCCGAACCGCGCGGTATCCGAACTCAGCCGCGCAATTGCGCGGCGGTCCCGGGATACTCCGCAGTCCGGCGGCGGGCGCGCCCCTCAGCCCGGTGCGTCGGTGCGGGGATCGTGCTCGGGGAGGAACACCTCGGTTCGGGCGCCGCCGGACGGGCCGTTGCTGAAGGCGATCCGCATCCCGAGCAGCCGGGCCTGGCCCTGCGCGATGACGAGGCCGAGCCCCATGCCGCCGCCCCCGGCGGACACGAAGCGGGTGGGCCCGGTGGCGATGATGTCCGGCGGATAGCCGGGCCCGTGGTCCTCGACGACGACGGCGTGCGGCGTCGTGGTGACGATGATCGGATCCGCCCCGTGCTTCGTCGCGTTGACGATGAGGTTGGACACGATCCGCTCGAAGCGGCGCTGATCGGTGACCACGGTGCGCCCCTCGGAGGCGTAGGCGACCTCGATCTCGTGCCCGGTGGTCACCCCCGAGGCGCCGAGCGTGGTGATGAGCGAGCGGACCGAGGAGTCGAGCGACATCGGAGCGAACTCCGGGTGCGCCCGGCCCGCGTCGAGCCGGGACACCTCGAGGAGATCCTCGACGAGCACCTGCAGGCGGGCCACCCGGTCGCGCACGAGCTCCGCCGGCCGCGACTGCTCCTCGAGGAGGTTCGCGGCGTTGACGAGCCCGGTGAGCGGGGTGCGCATCTCGTGCGCGAGGTCGGCGGTGAAGCGCTGCTCGGAGTCGAGCTTCTCCGCCAGTCGCTGGACGGCGGAGTCCGCCGCCGCGGCGAAGGCGGCCACCTCGTCGTCGCCGGTGTCGATGACGTCGGAGATCCGCGTCGAGGTGTCGCCGGCGGCGATCTTCCGGGCGGCCTGCGCGCCGAGCGTGAGGCGGCGGGAGATCTGCCCGGCGACGATCGACCCGATGCCGCCGATGACGATCGCCGAACCGAGCATCCCGAACAGGATCGCGCGGTCGATCGCGTTGAGGAGCTGCTGGGACTCCGCGGTCGAGGCGCGCACCGCGATGACCGCGGTGTGGGAGCCGACCTCGATCGGGGCGGCGGCCCAGATCACCTCGGTCCCGTCGGCGATGCCCCGGATCGTCACGCTCCGGCCGGCGAGCGCGGCCTCCCGGGCCTCGTCGGGCAGCTCGGGGTCGTCGACGCTCGTGTTGAGGGTGAGGACGCCGGTGTCGGAGTAGATCGAGATCGCGTCGGCGAGCTGGCTGCTGATGTTCTGACGCATCCGGTCGTCCTCCGCCGCCGCGGCGCTCTGCCGGACGATGACACCGCAGGCGAGCACGGCGATGATCACCGAGGACACGATGAGGATGACGATCTTCCACCGGAGTGACACGGGCGACTCCGGTCAGCCGGCGAACCGGTAGCCGAAACCGCGCACGGTCTCGATCATCCGGGCGCCGATCTTCTTGCGCAGCCGCTGGATGTGGACGTCGACGACGCGGGAGTCGCCCGCCCACTCGTAGCCCCACACCGTGTAGGCGATCTTCTCGCGCGAGTACACATGGCCCGGCTCCTCGGTGAGGAGCAGGAGCACGCGCAGCTCGGTGGGCGTGAGGTGGACCTCCTCGCCGTCGACCATGACGGTGAGCCGCCCGGTGTCGAGCACGAGCGAACCGAGCTGGGTGCGGTAGGGGCCGAGCTCCTCGCGCTCGGTGGGCCCGGACCGGCCCGACGGCTGCTGCTGGGCGGGGGCCTGGGCGGCGCCGGCGGTGGGCCGCTGGTGCGGGCGCGCCGGGTACCCGGCCGAGTGGCCCTCGGCGCTCCGGTGGGGCGACTGGGAGGGCGGCTCGGCCAGACCGGGGGACGGGCCGAGCACCTCGGGGATCCCGTCGGTGCCGACCGTGCCCGAGGCGCCGAGCCCGGCGGCGGGCGCGTCCGCCGCGGATCCGACCTCGTCGGGGGAGAAGCCCATGCGGCCGGTGCCGGTGGTGATGAACCGGCGCACCACCGCGCGGATGCGGGCGTTGAGCACCTGCATGTCGAAGGGCTTGGTGAGGTAGTCGTCGGCGCCGGCCTCGAGCGCCTGCACGATGTCGATCGGCTCCGAGCGGGCGGAGATGATGATGATCGGGGTGGTGGAGCGCTCGCGGATGGCACGGCAGATCGAGGCGCCGTTCATCGTCGGGAGCATGAGGTCGAGCAGCACGACGTCGGCACCGTGGGCGGCGACGAACTCGTAGCCGTCGCGGCCGTCCTCGAACGCGGACACGGTGTACCCGAACCGCTCGAGTGAGATCTGGGTGGTCTCGCGGATGACCTCGTCATCCTCGACCAGCACGATATGCATTCTTCTCCTCGCTCCTCATGCCCCGTCGTTCTGCGTGATCCGCTGCCCGGCTTCGAACCCGCCGTCGCGATGACGGTAGACCCGCACGGACCACCCGGACGGACAGCATTCGGGATCCCCCTCCCGGTACATCGACTCCTGGGCGACCAGGGTGCCGCCGCGACCCGGGGTGAGTGTCAGATCATGGCCTGAAACTATCAGGTTCACGCGGGGCCGGTCCTCGACCTGGGAGACGACGACGCCGGCGAACACCCGGTCGTCGCTCGGGGTGGATACGAGCGCGATCTGGAACTTCTGCCCGTCGGCGACGAACGGCTCGGCGAGCTCGATGCACTCGGTGCAGACGAGGAGCACCTCGTCGACCTGCGAGGCGTCGGGCTGATTGCTGATCGTCGTGTCGGCGAGGATCGCCTCCCGGATCGAGGGGAGGTCGAAGGGCTGGTCCGCCGGGCCGGCCGGCGGCGGGCTCACGGTGCTCGAGGACCGGTCCTGCGGGTTCTCGATCCGCAACCCGGGGTCCGGGCCGCAGCCGGCGAGTAGCGCCGCGAGCGCGAGGCCGAGCGCCGGCAGCGCGAGCAGGCGGCGGGGTGCCGAAGTATGGCGAGGTGCGGAGGTTTGCCGGGGTGCGCAGGTGCGGGCGGTCGTCGAGGTGGGACGGTTTCCCGAGGTTCGGCGGGATCCCGAGGTGCGGGCAGGGCGACGTGCTGCCTGTCGGGGGGATCCGGGCTGCCTCGTCACCACCTCAGTGTGCCCCGCCTCGGGCGTCCTCTCAAGGCGGGGCAGGTGCGTGTCCGGAGCACGAGGTGCCTCTCCGCCGGACCGTGGACTGCGCGGCGGACGTCCATGCGGACGGACACGCCTGCTGCCGCGCGTACTGCGGAGTATCCGAATCCGGTCGCGCAATTGCGCGACCGGATTCGGATACTCCGCAGTGGGCCTGCCGCCGGGAGGCCGGGTGCGGGGCCGAGGCGTAGAATGGGGGCCATGACCTCACCTCGGAAGCCCACCACGCCCGCCGGGCAGCCGGCCAAGGCCGTCACCTACCAGCACACGATGATCTTCGGCTTCATCGCGGCGATGGTCGTGTTCGTCTCCACGGTGATCTTCACGCAGGCCTGGAAGTCGCTCACCGCGCTCGGCCTCTCGGTGCTCTACACCGCCATCACGTTCGTCGTCGTGACCGCTGTGGCCGCGCTGCTCAACTGGGTCACCCGCAACGACACCCAGCACGAGAACACCGAGTTCCCCGTCCTCAAGTGAGCTCCCCGTCCCCGTGCGGACGGCCGCATGCGGGCGACCTTGAGCGGGCGGCCTCGTGGGGGCGAACTCGTGCCGGCGAGCCCATGTGTGGCGTCCTCAGGTGAAGCGCTGAGACTGCGATATCTCGCGGATTCCTTCTCAGGAACCGCGAGATATCGCATTCCGGGGGTCAGCGGAAGCGGAGCAGGCGCAGGCTGTTGAGCACGACGAACACCGAGCTGAACGCCATCGCGGCCCCGGCGATCATCGGGTCGAGCAGCCCGGCCGCGGCGATCGGGATCGCGGCGGTGTTGTAGGCGAAGGCCCAGAACAGGTTGCCCTTGATGATCCCGAGCGTGCGCCGGGACAGGCGGACGGCCTGCGGGATCTGCTGCGGATCGCTGGCCACGAGCGTGATGTCCGAGGCCGCGATCGCGGCATCCGTGCCGCTGCCCATCGCCAGCCCGAGGTCCGCGCGGGCGAGCGCGGCGGCGTCGTTGACCCCGTCGCCGACCATCGCCACGACCCGGCCCTCGTCCTGCAGCCGCTCGACGACCGCGACCTTGTCCGCCGGGCGGACGTCGGCGTGGACCCGGGTGATGCCGACCTCGCGGGCCACGGCGTGCGCGGCCCCGGCGTGGTCGCCGGTGAGGAGCACGGGCTCGAGCCCGAGCTCGCGGAGCTCGCCGATCGCGGCGGCGGCGCTCGGCTTGACGGTGTCGGCGACCTCGATGCGGCCGACGTACTCCCCGTCGATCGCCGCGGCGACGAGCGTCGCGGCGGCCCCCTCGGACTCGTCGGCGACACCGGGGATCCCGGCCTCGCGGAGCAGCCCGGGGCGCCCGATGAGCAGCGTCCGGCCGTCGACCACGGCGCGGATGCCGCCGCCGGGGATGTTCTCGAAGTCGGTGACGTCGAGACGCGCGGGCTCGGCGTCCCCGGCACTCGCCGACTCCGCCGCGCGGGCGATCGCCTGGGCGATCGGGTGCTCGCTGCGGGACTCGGCGGCGCCGACCCGGGCGAGCTGCTCGGGTGCGAGATCGTGTCCGACGACCTCCATGCGGCCCTCGGTCACGGTGCCGGTCTTGTCGAGCACGATGGTGTCGACCTTGCGGGTGCTCTCCATCACCTCGGGCCCGGAGACGAGGATGCCGAGCTGCGAGCCGCGGCCCGAGGACACCGCGAGGGCGGTCGGGGTGGCGAGTCCGAGCGCGCACGGGCAGGCGATGATGAGCACGGTGAGCGCGGCATGGAGCCCGGTGGTCCAGGTGCCGCCGAGCAGCCCCCAGCCGAGCAGCGTGAGCACGGCGATGACGATGACGGCCGGCACGAACACCGCCGACACCCGGTCGGCCAGGCGCTGCACCGGCGGTTTTCCGGTCTGCGCGCGGGTGACGAGATCGGCCATCGCGGCGAGCGTGGTCTCCGCACCGACGCGGGTGGCGCGGACCTCGAGCGAGCCGGAGGTGTTGACGGTCGCCCCGGTGACGGGATCGCCCTCGGCGACCTCGACCGGCACGCTCTCGCCGCTGAGCATCGACTCGTCGATCGCGGAGTGGCCGGCGACGACGACCCCGTCGGTGGCGATCTTCTCCCCGGGCCTGACCCGGAACACGTCGCCGATCACGAGGTCCTCGACGGGCACCTCGACCGCGGTGCGGGCAGCGCCCTCGCCCCGGAGCACGGTCGCCGAGCGGGCGCCCAGGCTCAGCAGCTCGCGCAGCGCGCGCGTCGCGGTGCCCTTCGCGCGCTCCTCGGTGAGCCGGCCGATGAGGAGGAACACCGTGATCGCGACGGCCGCCTCGAACCAGATGTGGTAGTCGTGCGGCAGGTGGAGGACGTGGCCGCGGGACACGGCGAGGCCGAGGGTGAAGAGCGAGTACAGGCCGGCGACGGTGATGCCGACGCTGACCAGGGTGTCCATCGTCGTCGAACCGCCGCGGGCGGCCTTGAACGCCGCCTGGTGGAACGGCCAGGCGCCCCAGGTGATGACCGGCAGGCTGAGGACCAGAACCACCCACTGCCAGCCGGGGAAGTGCCAGCCCATCACCATCGAGATCGCGATCACGGGCACGCCGAGGATCGCCGAGCCGATGAGGCGGGGACGCAGCCGCTCCGTGCCGTAGTCGACGACCTCCGGGCCGGCGCCGCCGGTGAAAGGGGCGCGGACGGTCGCGGAGTAGCCGGCGCGGGACACCGTGTCGGTGATCTGCTCGTCGCTGACGTCGCCGGTGACCTCGACATGGGCGGAGTTGAGCGGCAGGTTGACGCTCGCGCTCACGCCGTCGAGCCGGTTGAGCTTCTTCTCGATCCGGGCCGAGCACGAGGCGCACGTCATCCCGGTGATATCGAGGTCGAGCTCGCGCACCCCCACCGGGGCCGAGGTGCCGGCGGGGGTGCCCGCCGGTCCTGCGGCTCCGCCCGGTCCCGAGGTGCGCGAGGCGCTGGGGGAGGTCATGTCACTTCACCTCGTAGCCGGCCTCGTCGACCGCGGCGGCGACGGCCGCATCATCGAGCGGCTGCTCGGAGGTGATGGTGACGGGGGAGCCACCGCCGGCCACGAGGTCGACCTCGACGGCGGAGACGCCGGGCAGCGCCCCGACCTCCTCCTTCACGGCGGCGACGCAGTGTCCGCAGGTCATGCCGGTGACGGTGATCGTGGTGGTGGTCATGTGGTTCTCCTTCAGTGGTGGATGGCGGTGATGGGCGGGTGGATCCGGTGAAGCCGGCGCAGCCCCTCAGCTCTTGATGAGGCGGGCGATCGCGGCGGTGGCCTCGGCGATCTTCGCCTCGGCCGCTTCCGGCGATTCCTGCGCCGCGGTCACCACGCAGTGCTGCATGTGCTCGTCGAGCAGGCGGATCGACAGGGAGTGGAGAGCGGCGGTGGCGGCGGAGACCTGGGTGAGGATGTCGATGCAGTACTTGTCGTCCTCGATCATCCGGCCGATCCCGCGCACCTGCCCCTCGATGCGTCTGACCCGTGCGAGGTGGGCGGCCTTGTCCGCGGTGTAGCCGTGCGGCGGCTGCGGCTCCGGGCGGGTCTGCGGTGTGTCCATGTCTGGATGATATACCCCTAGGGGGTATAAATCAAGAGGGTGACGGGAGGGCCGGGCGGCAGGATGTGCGGATCGGCCGGGCGGGCGGTCGGCGGCCGGAGCCCGGGTGGCGTCCGGGTGGACCCCGGTCCGGCGAGGTGAGGCGCCCGGCCCGGGGAGGTGAGGGGAACCGGGTCGCCGCCGGCCCGGCGAGGTGAGAAGAACCGGGTAGCCGCCGGCCCGGGGACGTGGCGGATCCACCACGCGCATGTGCCGATCCGGCGACCCGATGGGCCCGGCCCGGGCGCGGACTGCGGCACAATGTCCCCATGAGTGCCCGTGACCTGCCCGATCCGCCTGTGCCGCAGCCGCAGCCGGAGGACGGGTCGCGTGCGCAGGTCCCCGGCGCCGCGCCTGCGGAATCGGGAGGCGAGCCGCAGCGGGATGCCGAGCGGCCGCGCCGCCGGTCCGCCCGGGCCGTGCACTGGCGTCGGCCCGACCGCCGTCGCCGCCGCGGCAGGGGGCCGCTGCGCTGGTTCCGGATCGGGGTCGCCGGGCAGATCCTCCGCGCGATCACCGTGATGTTCCTCGGCATCGTGCTCCTCACCACGACGATCCTCTACATCCAGCTCTCGCAGAAGAACAACGAGCACTTCCAGGGCCTCCTGGCCTCCTCCGCGGACTCGCTCGCCGCCTCCCCGGCCGTCCACGAGGCGCTGTTCGCCGACTCCGCCTTCTACTCCTCCGATGAGCAGGCCCCCGGGGCCGGCCCCGGGTGGATCGAGGGCACTCAGGGGCGCGAGGACTTCACCGACTACCTCACCGCGGTCAAGGCCGACTACGAGCTCGACCGGCTCGCGGTGTTCTCCGCCGATGCGCTGCGCGGGGCGGAGATCGGCTCCAGAGCGAGCGACCCGGGCGAGACGATCCCCGCCACCGGCGGGCCGGCGACGGAGGAGGCCGCCGCGGAGGTGCTCGCCGCGATCGATCCCGACCCCGTGCTCTCCGGGCGCACCGTCCTCCAGTTCGTCGACGGCGAGGCCGGTGGCACCCTCTACGCCGTCGCTCCCGTCTACAGCACGCCCCCGGGGGAGGAGCCGGCCGCGGACGCCGAGGTCGCCGCCGTGGTCGCCACCGGGCTCCACGCCGACTCCATCCGCGCCGATTTCGCCCCGCAGGGCCGCTGGATCATCGGCAGCGGTGCACTGACGATCCTCATGGGCACGATCGCGGTGTGGCTCGCCTCCCGCGGACTCAAACGGGTGACCGGCGACTACGGGACCCAGGAGCTCGGCGAGATGCTCGACTTCTACTCCTCCGTCCTCCAGGCGGTGAGCGAGGGGCTGCTCCTCGTCGACCGCAACCACGGCATCGTCCTCCACAACACCGAGGCCGCCGAGCTCGTCGGCCTGCCCGCGGACGCGACAGGGGACCCGGTGCGGATCGCCGACCTCGAGCTGCCCGGATCGCTGCGCGAGCTGCTCGTCAGCGGCCGCTGGGCGCGCGACGAGATCCACTACACCGATGACCACGTGCTCGTCGTGAACCAGCAGCCCACCGAGCAGTCACCGGACACCTGGGTCACCACCATGCGCGACCACACCGAGCTCCAGGAGCTGTCCGGCGAGCTCGTGTCGGTGCGGTCCTTCTCCGAGTCCCTGCGCTCGCAGACCCACGAGTACGCGAACCGGCTCCACACCATGGTGTCGCTCATCGAGATCGGTCACAGCGACCAGGCGCTCGAGTTCGCCACCCGTGAGATCGACCAGATGGACCGGCCGGCGGACAACCTGCTCGGCGGCTTCGACCACCCTGTGCTCTCGGCCCTGCTGCTCACGAAACTCTCCCAGGCCAAGGAGGCCGGCATCGACCTCGAGGTCGACACGAGCGGCCTGACCGGCGGGCTGGCGGCCGAGGACCGCGACCTCGTCACCGTGATCGGCAACCTCCTCGACAACGCCTTCGACGCGGTGTCCCGGGCCGGCACAGCACCGGAGCGCCGCCGGGTGTACCTCACGATCTCCGGAGCCGAGGAGCGCGGCTACACCGTCGAGGTCGCCGACGACGGCCCCGGCATCCCCGAGGACTCCGTGGACCAGGTGTTCGAGCGCGGCTTCTCCACCAAGCACGACGGCGTCGAGCAGGATTCGGGCGCCGGCCGCACCGAAGACGGTGCCCGCGGGGTCGGGCTGTCGCTCGTCGTGCAGGCGGTGCGCCGCCTCGGCGGGGCGATCGACGTGCGCGGCGGGCCCGACTGCGAGGGCGACCCGCTGGGCGCGGCGTTCGAGGTGTGGCTGCCCGGCACACCGCCGATCCGCCAGTCCGGCGTCCCCACGGGCAGCCTGCCGATCGTCGCGATGCCGGAGGAACCGCGGGATGCCGCAGGAGGCGCCGCGGGGTCCGGGGTGTCGCGCGATGCCGCGCCGGCCTCCGCGCCCGGGCCCGCGACGGGGTCTTCCATCGGGCCCGCGACGACGCCCGAAGCCGGCTCGCGGCCCGGATCCGAGGGAATCCATTAGGCTGGAGACGAGTATGGGAGCGCAGCACAGGCAGACCGATGATCACGGTGTCGGAGTCCTCGTCGTCGAGGACGAGAGCGTCGCCGCGAAGGCGCACGCCCAGTACGTCGATCGGCTCGAGGGATTCCACGTCGCCGGGATCGCCCGCAACGCGACGCAGGCGCTCGCCGCGCTCAGCGGCCAGATCATCGGCATGGACCCGGCGCGGATCACCCTCGTCCTCCTCGACATGAACCTGCCCGACGGCCACGGGCTGCAGCTGCTCCGCGCGATCCGCGGCAAGCACATCCCCGTCGACGTCGTCGCGGTGACCGCCGCCCGCGACATGCAGGTCGTCCAGGAGGCGCTGTCGCTGGGTGTCGTGCAGTACATCATCAAGCCCTTCACCTTCCCGGTATTCAAGTCCAAGCTCGAGGCGTACCTGGGCTACCGGGCCACGCTCGCCGCCGACTGCGACGGGGCGGAGATGACGCAGACCGAGGTCGACGCCGCGCTCGCGGCCCTCGGCGCCGCGCCGGCGAAGACGGCCCCCAAAGGGGTGCCGGAAGCGGTGCAGGAGCAGATCACCGGGGTGCTCGCCGACGGGAGCGCGATGTCCGCAGCCGAGGTCGGGGACCGGATCGGGGTCTCGCGCGTCACCGCCCGCCGGTACCTCGAGGCGCTCACCGACGCCGGAGCGCTCGACCGCCGGCCGCGCTACGGCTCCGCCGGCAGGCCGGTGCTCGAGTACCGGATCCTCGATTGAGCAGCCGCCGCACCGGCCGGTGAGCGCCCGCCGCGCCAGGCGGCCGACCACCCCGGGCGACGGCTGTCAGCGCTCGGGGGCGAACAGCGAATCCGTGTAGGCGCTGCCGACCACCGCGTGCGGGTCGAGGCGCGCCCGCAGGGTCCGGAAGTCCTCGAAGCGCGGGTAGACCGCACCGAGCTCGGCGGCGGTGAGCGTGTGGACCTTGCCCCAGTGCGGGCGGCCGTCGAACTCGCGGCAGATCTGCTCGATGCGGCGGAAGTACTCCGCGGAGTCGTCGCGGAAGAACCGGTGGCAGGCGATGTACATCGACTCCCGGCCCGTCGCGGTCGACAGGGGCACGTCGTCGGCGGCCGTCGTGCGCACCTCGAGGGGGAACGAGATCCGCCACCGGCGCTCCTCGATGAGGTCGCGGATCCGGGCGAGCACCTCGGGCCCGGCGGCGAGCGGCACCGCGTACTCCATCTCGGTGAACCTGACGCGGCGCGGGGACACGAAGGCCTCGTGCGCGGGCGCCCGGTAGAGGCGGTTCGAGGCCGCCTCCGCGGCGGCCCGGTTGAAGAACGGCACGAGCGCCGGCGCGCGGTGGCCGATCTCGCAGATCGCCCGCAGCGCCCCGTTGTCGAGCACCTCCTCGTTCAGCAGCTGCGCGAGGCGATGGCGGGGCCGGGCGGCGGACATCCCGGCTGGCGGCGCCTGGCCGGGGGCCACCCGCACGTTCGTCTTGACGAGCGCTCGGTCGGTGTGCGGGAACCAGTAGAACTCGAGGTGATCGCACTGCGCGGAGCGGGCGACGAAGGTCGCGAGGAGATCGTCGAAGGGCTCGGACTGCTCGCGGGCGACGACGTCGAAGCGCGGGACGCACGCGAGCTCGATCTCGGTGATGACACCGAGCACGCCGAGACTGAGGCGGGCGAGGTCGAAGACGTCGGGGTCCGCGGCTCGGGAGAGTTCGCGGCGCGCGCCGTCGGCGGTGAGGAGCGTGAGGCCGGTGACCATCCCGGCGAACCCGGTGAAGCCGAGCCCGGTGCCGTGGGTCCCGGTGGAGATCGCGCCGGCGAGCGACTGCGGGTCGACGTCGCCCTGGTTGGCCAGCGCGAGGCCGTGCGGGGCGAGCAGCGCGGGGATGTCGCGCAGCCGGGTGCCCGCCCGGAAGCGCACCCGCCGGGTGGCGGCATCGACGGCGACGATCCCGCTCAGCGCGTCGAGGGAGATCATGGTCCCGGTCCCGAGTGCGACGGGGGTGAGGGAGTGCCCGGCGCCGATGACGCGGATCCGCTCCCCGCTCCCGATCGCCGCGGCGACGACCGCGACGAGCTCGGATTCGTCGGCGGGAGCATGGAACGCCGCGGGGTGGGCATGCGCGGTGCCCGACCAGGTGCTCACGCGGCGGCTTCGTCCGGTCCCGCTCGTCGGCGCACCTGTCAGTGCGCCCATCCGGAACCTCGATACGTCGACCATGAGTCGATGATCTCACCGGCGGCGACAACGTGGAATCCGGTGAGGTGCTCCGCGAGCTCCCCGGCCTTGGCGTGCCGGAGGAAGACGTGGGCGCCGAGCGGCAGTGTGTCCGCGCCCGGACCGTGGAGCGGGGTCTGCACCTCACCGGGGCCCTCGGTGGAGCTGTAGGCGAGGCCCGCCGGCCAGGCGATCGTCGGCTGCCGGTCGTCCCCGGGCGGGCCCGAGGCGATCCAGCCCCCGCCGGCGACCGTCACCCAGCCGGGGGCCGGCCTGCGGACCACGGGGAGGGCGAAGAACGCCGCCGGCTCGTGGCGGAAACCGCGGTAGGTGTCGTAGAGGCCGGGGGATAACAGCCCGGAGCCCGCGGTGAGCTCGGTGAGCGTGCCCTCGGCCGCACTCGTCTCGAGCGAACCGGTGCCGTCGCCGTTGACGAACTCGAGCTCGGCGACCTCGTGGAGCGCGGCGACGACCCGGGTGCGGCGCTCGCGCAGCTCCGCGACGGACATCCGGCGCACGGTGCGCACGGCGAGCGCGTGCGGGCCGCGCCCGGCATCGCCGAGACCGGCGATCTGCCCCTCGTACGACATCACACCGACGAGTCGGAGTCGCCGGTCGGCCGCGACCCGCCCGGCGAGGGCACGCGCCTCGGCGGTCTCCCGCACCGGGCTCCGGCGGGCGCCCAGGTGCACGCGACCGCGGGTGAATCGAGCGGCCGGGCGGAGCGAGGCATCGAGATCGAGGCACAGGCGCAGCGGCTGCGCGGCGGCGGAACCGGCGGAACCGGTGGGGGCGAGCGCTGCGAGAAGGACGTCGATGCCCTCGTCCGAGTCGACCATGAGTGTGATGTGGGCGAGCGCCTCGGCGTCGGCCGCCAGCGCGCGGAGACCCTCTCGGTGGACGGTCGGATACGCGACGACGATGTCGCGGAAGCCGAGCCGGTGGAGATCGAGCGCCTCGGGCAGCGAGAAGGCGAGGATCCCGCCGTAGCCGGGGGCGGAGAGGACCCGTTCGAGGGCGCGGGGTACGCGGAGGGATTTCGAGGCGACCCGGATCGGGAGCTCAGCGGCACGGGCGCGGAGCGCGGCGATGTTGCGATCGAAGGCATCGCGATCGATGACGCCGAACGGCCCGTCGAGATCGCCGACGGCCCTGCGCAGCTCCTCACGCACCATGGAGCCAGCCTAATCGACGTCGACCCGAGAAGTTACTCATTCGTAGGGTCGGGTGTTCCCGGGGGCGCGTCTGGGATCATGGGGGCATGACTGCGAAGCGCACCGCCGACATCGGCACCTCTCCCGCCGCCTCCTCCGCGGCCTCTCCTGCAACCGCCTCGGCCGAGCACCCGGTCGCCCTGCCCGAGCGGCTGCGGGAGTTCCTCGCCGGGGATCCGCTCGCCGATGTCTCCGGCTCCGGCGCCCCGGTCGAGGTCAGAGCTCCCTTCACCGGGGAGCTGCTCGGCACCTTCGCCGGGTGCACGGCGGACGATGTCGCCGTACGCTCCCGCGCCGCCCGGATCGCCGGCAGGGCCTGGGCGGACCGCCCGGTGCGGGAGCGCGCCGCCGTCGTGCTGCGCCTCCATACCCTCATCCGCTCCCACGAGGAGCTCATCCTCGATGTCATCCAGGCGGAGAACGGCAAGGCGCGGCTGCACGCCTACGACGAGGTGCTCGACGCCTACAACGTATGCCGCTACACCGGGGTGACCGCCTCGCGGGTGCTCCGGGCGCGCTCCCGGCGCGGCGCGATCCCGGGGCTGACGACCACGCGCATCGACCGGTCCGCGCTCGGTGTCGTCGGCTTCATCAGCCCCTGGAACTATCCGCTGTCGCTCGGTGCCACGGATCTTCTCGCCGCCCTCGTCGCCGGCAACGCCGTGGTCCACAAGCCCGACTCCGCGACCCCGCTGTCGAGCGTGCTCGTGCGGCGGCTCGCGATCCGGGCAGGACTCCCGGCCGATGTCTGGCAGCTCGTGCCCGGCGAGGTCGCCGAGGTCGGGGAGAGTCTGCTCGACCACGTCGACGGGCTGTCCTTCACCGGGTCCACCTGCGCGGGGCGCGGCATCGCGGCCGAGGCGGCGGCCCGGCTGCTGCCCACCGTCCTCGAGCTCGGCGGCAAGAACCCGATGATCGTGTGTGCGGACGCGGATATCGACGCCGCGGTCGCCGGCGCGGTGCGCGGGAGCTTCAGCTCGAGCGGCCAGCTGTGCCTGTCGATGGAGCGGATCTACGTTCTGCGGCCGCTCTACGAGGAGTTCTGCACGCGCTTCGCGGCCGCGACCCGGGCTCTCACCCTGGGGGCGGCCTTCGATCACTCGGCCGAGGTCGGCACCCTGAGTTCGGCCGCGCAGCTCGATCGGGTGCAGGAGCACATCGACGATGCCGTGGCCGCCGGCGCCCGAGTGCTCGCGGGCGGCCGGGCGCGGCCCGACCTCGGCCCGTTCTTCTTCGAGCCCACGGTGCTCGTCGATGTGCCGGAGTCCGCACAGCTGTGCCGGGAGGAGACCTTCGGCCCGGTCGTGGCGGTGTCCGCGGTCGACAGCGAGGACGAGGCGGTGCTCGCGGCCAACGACACCCCCTACGGTCTCAACGCGAGCGTGTTCTCCGGCTCCCGGCGGCACGGGATGGCCGTCGCGCGGCGCCTCGAGGCCGGGATGGTCAACGTCGACGAGGCGTTCGCCGCGGCCTGGGGGTCGATCGACGCGCCCTCGGGCGGGTGGAAGGACTCCGGGCTCGGGCACCGCCACGGGCCGGAGGGCCTGCTCCAGTTCACCCGCACCCGGACGATCGCCCACCATGCTCTCGTGCCGCTCGCACCCGGCGGACGCCTCTCCCCGGCTCGCTTCCAGCAGGTGATGACCGGCGCCCTCGACGTCATGCGCGCCCTGCGGATGGGCTGATTCCGGGGGGGTGGTCAGCCCGCGCTGCGCTCCTGCCAGGCGCGCGCCTCGGCGCGGGCGAGGTCTGCGGCCAGACCGGTGTACGTCGCCGGGGTGAGCGCTGCGAGCCGCTCCGTCTCCGCCTCCGGCAGTCCGAGCCCGCGCACGAACTCCACGAGCTCCTCGCGTCCCACCCGATGACCGCGCGTGAGCTCCTTGAGCTTCTCGTAGGGGTTGTCCATGCCGGGCACGCCCTGCAGGTAGGCCGCGCGCATGACCGACTGGATCGCCTCGGCGAGGACCTCCCAGTTCGCGTCGAGGTCGGCGTCGAGCGCCGCGGTGTTGATCGCGAGCTTGTCGAGGCCCTTGACGAGGTTGTTGAGCGCGAGCAGCGAGTGGCCGAGCGCCACGCCGATGTTGCGCTGGGAGGTCGAGTCGGTGAGGTCGCGCTGCAGGCGGCTCGTCACCAGCGTCGAGGCCAGGGAGTCGAGGAGCGCGCACGACAGCTCGAGGTTCGCCTCGGCGTTCTCGAATCGGATCGGGTTGACCTTGTGCGGCATCGTCGACGAGCCGGTCGCGCCCTCGACCGGGATCTGCGTGAAGTAGTTCATCGAGATGTAGGTCCACATGTCGGTGGCGAGGTTGTGGGCGATCCGGTTGAACCGCGCGACGTCGGCGTAGAGCTCCGCCTGCCAGTCGTGGGACTCGATCTGCGTGGTGAGCGGGTTGAAGGTGAGGCCGAGCCCCTCGACGAACGTCTGCGCGATCCGCGGCCAATCGGCGTCGGGGACGGTGACGGCGTGGGCGGCATATGTGCCGGTCGCCCCGTTGATCTTGCCGAGGTACTCCGTCGCCGCGATCCGGTCGTACTGGCGGTGGAGCCGGTGGACGACCACTGCGACCTCCTTGCCCATGGTCGTCGGCGTCGCGGGCTGTCCGTGGGTGTGGGAGAGCATGGGGACGTCGGCGAGCTCGAGCGCCATCGCGGCGAGCGCGTCGATGAGGGCGGCTGCGCGGGGCAGCCACACGGTCTCCACCGCATCCTTGATGCCCACGGCGTAGGACAGGTTGTTGATGTCCTCCGAGGTGCAGCAGAAGTGGACGAGCTCGGACAGGTCCTCGGCGCCGACGTGGCTCAGCGCCTCCTTGATCGCGTACTCGACGGCCTTGACGTCGTGGACGGTGACGGCCTCGAACATCGCGAGCTGGGAGATCGTCTCCTGGTCGAAGCCGGTGACGATCGACCGCAGGTGGGCGCGCTCCTCGTCGAGGAGCGCGCGGGTGCCCGGCACCACGCCGGCATCGGCGAGATGGATGAACCATTCGACCTCGACATGGATCCGATTGCGGTTGAGGGCGGCCTCGGACAGGTGGTCGACGAGCGGAGCGGCATCCGCCCGATAGCGGCCGTCGAGGGGTCCGAGGGCGATGGTCGGATCGAGCTGGGCGAGAGTCACGCGAGTCATGCCCACATCTTCGCACGAGCGTCCCGACGGTGGGAGGGGAGTCCGGCGGGCGCACCGGAGGGTGATCGAGGGGGCGAGCCGGAGCGCGCTGTGGGGTGCGACGGAGCGCGCTGAGGGGTGAGCGGATGCGCCTGCGGGCCGGGTGCACGGGTGATCGGCGCACGGCCGTGCGACCGGTGCGAGCGCGGCCTGTGGACAGGGCTGCCTCCCCTGCGACCCCGGGGCGGGGATCGCGGTCTCTCCCGTGCGGTTCCCGACGGTGGACGGATCGCCGTGCGTCCACAGGGAGCACCGGGGGCTCGATGGGCGGCTGCGGCCCGGTGCACGGTGGGCGCATGCTCATCGACGAACTCGAGAAGAACCGGCGCGGCTGGGAGGAGGTCGCGGACTCCCTCGCGCAGATCGCCGAACGCTGCCTGCGCGGCGGTGGAACGGAGTGGGCGTCGACGTCCGCGGACAGGTTCCGGGACGAGCTCGCCGACCGCGTCACCGAGCTCCACCGGCTCCGGGAGCTCGCACTCGCTGTCGTCGACGCCTATGCGCGTCATATTCCTGCGGTGCAGGATGCCGAGCTGCCCGCCGATGCGCTCCTGCTGTGAGGAGGGGGCCTGCTGTGAGGAGGGGGGTCGTGGAATCGCCTCGGGGGCATGGGCCGGACAGGCGCTGGATCCCGTTCTCCGCTGCGGAGGTGCTCGCTCTGCCGCCGGACCTGCAGGCCGGCTGGCCGGACGCCCAGCGTCCCACGGCTGTGAGCTGTGCCCTGTCCGCCCGGCCCGGGGCGGGGCAGGGCCCGTCGTCGACCGGGCCGCTGTCGACCGGACCGTCGGACCCCGAGCCGGCGCCGAGCGAGCTGTCGGCCGGGCCGACCGCGGCGTGGGTCGCGCGGGCCTCGCTCATCCTCGGCGGGGCTCCGGTGGTGGGCGGGTTCGAGCTGCTCGGTCCGGGCCTTCGGATCGTCGTGAGCGCCGGTGTGCTCCACCGTGCGTGCTGCGTGGTCTGGCGCTGGACGGACGCCCGCGGTCAGTCGACCCACCCCGGTGGCGGCTGCCTGCTCGGCCGGGTCGATCGGGCTGCTCGCCTGCCGGAGCTCATCGCCGAGCTCGTCCCCCGTGAGACCCCGGCGGCGGTGCTCGGCGTCCTCGGGCCCCGCGGGGCCGAACCGGAGCCGTGGACGATCGGCCGGTCGGCGTCCCCGCCCGGCAGGGGAGGGGCGGGGCCGGAGGCGGGCACGGCGGCGCCCGTGCTCGGCGCGCATCTCCTCGCCGCGCAGGTGCGAGCTCGGGTCCGCGCCGATCTGCATCGCGCCGTCCTCGCCGCAGCCGGGGAGACGCGCGGGAGCACGACCGGAGGGCCCGTCGGGGAGCCCGGCGTCGGTGACTCCCGTCGAGGCGGCCGGTGCGGGGCGGGTCGTCGATGAGCCACGGAGTCTCCACCCACGGCGGGCCCGGCGGAACCCGCGCGCGGACCGAGGACCTCGCCGACTTCGCCGCGGAGCTGCGCGGGATCGCCGAGGAGGTCGCCGAGCTCTTCCTGCGCAGCGCCGGGAGCGAGCTCGACCCCGTGCTCGAGCTCTCCGCGGTGACGGCGCCGACGACCGCCTTCGAGGTGTCCCGGCGGAGCACGGAGTTCCTCGGCGCAGCGGCCGGGGTGTCGGGGCGGCTCGCCGGCACCGGGATAGCGCTCGGGGCGGCGATGCTCGCCTACCGGGCTGCCGAGGACTTCGCCGCGAGTCTCTTCGACCGGGTGCTCACGGCCACGGGCAACGTCCTCGGGCACGCCTTCCGGACTGCGATCCCCCTCCTCGCCCCGATCCTGTTCCGCGGCCTCGTCACCGTCGGCGTCGTCCTCGCGATCGCCGACCGGATCGGTCTCGACGAGCTCCTCGAGAACGCGTTCGGCATCGACCTGCCGGAGGTCACCGCGGCGGGTCTGGCCGTCCTCGGGCGAGAGCTGTTCGCCGGCTCCGACGGTGCCGCCCGGATCATCGAGCACGTGCTGCCCGGGTTCGTCGCCGGTTTCCTCGGCGTGCCGCCGGGACTCCAGGCGCAGTTCGGCGATCGGGGGCCGTGGCCGCACGATTCGCAGTCGGTCACCGAGTGGGTGATCGCCGGCGGTCGGGCGGGCGGGCTCATGCGTCGCACCGGGGTCGACGTCGCGCACACGGAGCGCCCCCCGGGCCGCCGGCCGGCCCGGGCGCCCGCCGGCCTCCCCGAGCTGTTCGCCCGCACGCTGGCCGGTCACCGCGGCAGGGACAACGGGCGGGTGCAGATCGAGCGGATCCGCGGGGCCGACGGCGCGGTGCGGTGGATCGTGTACGTGCCCGCGACGACCGACTGGTCCGCCCGCACCGGGAAGAACTCGACCGATCTCACGACCAATGTCGAGGGCGTGGCCGGGCACGACACAGCGATGCGGGAGACCGTGCGGCAGGCGGTCGCCGAGGCCGAGATCGGCGCGGACGAGGAGGTCATGCTCGTCGGATACTCCCAGGGCGGCATCACCGCGGCCTCCCTCGCGGCGGACCCCGCGTTCCGGAACTCGGTCTCCGTCACGGCCCTGCTCACCGTCGCGAGCCCGGTCTCGGATTTCGACATCCCCGACGGGATCTCGACGCTGTCGATCGAGCACGAGCAGGACCTCGTCCCCGACCTCGACGGCGGCGAGAACCCGGACCGGCCGAATTGGACGACGATCACCGTCGACCTCGACACCGACGCGCTGCGCGACGATGAGCTGTCCGCCGGGCGGACGGAGGACCAGATCGACGAGGTGCTCGCGAATCCCGGGTTCGCCCACGGCGGCGATGTCTACGCCGCGACGATCGACCGCCTCCACCGGGAGGGGGAGCCGGGCCTGCTCGCCTGGCAGGACTCCCGCGCCGGGTTCTTCTCCGGGGAGGTGGAATCGGTGCAGGACTCCGTCGGCACCCGCCGCTGAGCACGCTCGCGGCTGCGGATCCAGGCCGCTGACGAGGGGATTCACTCCGACGTCCGAGCAATTGTGGAGGAGATGACAAAACCCGATCGGACCTCGGCAGTCCTCGACAAGCGACGCCGGACGGTGCCTAGCTGTACTTCCTCGGGAGGTTGTGATCGGGATTTGAGGTGAAAGAAGACCTCCGATATCGAAGTGGGTAACCACACTCACTCGAACCGGAGGTCTTCCATGACTCACCGTAATGCACCGATGACCGTCGAGGGTAGGCGCCGGATGGTAGCCCTGGTTGTTGAGGCCGGCTGGTCCCAGCGCCGCGTGGCCGAACGGTTCCAGGTCTCCCCGGCCACCGTGTCCCGCTGGGTGCGCCGCCACCGATCCGGGGCCGGGCTGCAGGATCGCTCCAGCCGTCCGCACCGCAGCCCGCACCGGCTGGCGCAGCGCACCGAACGGCGGATCATCGCCATGCGGTTCACCAAGCGGTGGGGTCCGCACCGCATCGGCTACCACCTGGGCATCCCGCGGTCGACGGTGGGACGGGTGCTGGCCCGCTACCGGATGCCGAAGCTGGAGTGCATCGATCAGGCCACCGGGCTGCCGGTGCGGCGACCACAACCGCACCGCTACGAGGTCGATGCTCCCGGGCAGCTGGTCCACGTCGACGTCAAGAAGCTGGGCCGGATCCCCGACGGCGGCGGCTGGCGGGCTCACGGCCGCGGTTCAGTCCAGGACCTGCGGGCGCAGTCGGCCCGCACCAAGGCGGCCCGCGCGAAGGCGTCCCCAGCACGCGGGTATCGGTATCTGCATCACGCCGTCGATGACCATTCCCGGCTGGTGTACTCCGAGATCCTCGACGACGAGAAGAAACACACCGCCGCCGGCTTCTGGAACCGGGCGAACGCCTTTTTCGACAGCATCGGTGTCACCGTGGAGGCGGTGATGACCGACAACGGGTCCTGCTACCGGTCCGGCGACTTCAGACAAGCGCTTGGCCCGGAGGTCAAGCACAAGCGCACCAGACCTCGTCGGCCGCAGACGAACGGGAAAGCCGAACGGTTCAACCGAACCCTGATGGTCGAATGGGCCTACGCCAGGCCCTACTCCAGCGAATCCGAACGGGAAGCCGCCTACGAGACGTTCCTCCACGACTACAATCAGCATCGAGCCCACACCGCTATCGGAGGCCTCACCCCAGCCGACCGCGTTCACAACCTCACGGGGAACTACACCTAGCGTGAGGGGTATCCGCGGGCACCGGCCGCGGTGCCGACGGGCCGAGGACAGCGATGCCGCCGCGCCGCGAGGACGGGCGCCGGGAGGCGCCCGGGAAGGCGAGCCGCATAGTTTGGCAGAGTGCGATGAATCCGTTAGCGTATATCCACTATGTGAAATGCATCACCACCACGGGGCCGCCGAGCACACCCGCATCACGGCACCACAGCCGCTGGCGACCGGACGACACCCTCATCCGGGGGCCACGACATGAGGAGAACTGGTATGACATCGAACATTGCGCAGGCCCCCGACTCGAAGACGAACTCGGAGCCGAGAATGATTCAGATGCTGACCCCCGAAGGCGATCGCGTGAGCTCGGGAGAGTACGACGCCTTCGCCGCAGAGCTCACCGACGACGACCTCCGGAACTTCTACCGCGACATGGTGCTCGTGCGCCGCGTCGACGCGGAGGGCAACGCCCTGCAGCGCCAGGGTCAGCTGGGCCTGTGGGCCCCGCTGCTCGGCCAGGAGGCCGCCCAGATCGGAATGGGCCGGGCCTTGCGCCCGCAGGACTTCGTCTTCCCGACCTACCGCGAGCACGGCCTCGCCTGGTGCCGCGGCGTGCAGCCGGAGACCCTGCTCGGCATGTTCCGCGGGCAGAACCACGGCGCCTGGGACCCCCAGGAGAACCGCTTCCACACCTACACGATCGTCATCGGCTCCCAGGCGCTCCACGCCACCGGGTACGCGATGGGGATCAGCCTCGACGGGGACGTCGGCACCGGTGACCTCGAGCGCGACAGCGCCACCATCGCGTGCTTCGGCGATGGCGCCACCTCGCAGGGCGACGTCTCCGAGGCCCTGACCTTCGCCGGTGCCTTCCACGCCCCCGTCCTCTTCTTCTGCCAGAACAACCAGTGGGCGATCTCCGAGCCGACGAGCGTGCAGACCAAGGTGCCGCTGTTCAAGCGCGGCGAGGGCTTCGGGGTGCCGGGAGTCCGTGTCGACGGCAACGACATCATCGCGATGTACGCAGTCGCCCGCGCCTCGCTCGACAGCGTCCGCGCCGGACACGGTCCCATGCTCATCGAGGCCTTCACCTACCGGATGGGCGCGCACACCACCGCCGACGACCCGAGCAAGTACCGCGACGCCGCGATCACCGAGCAGTGGAAGGCCAAGGACCCGATCAGCCGGCTGCGCGCCCACCTCGAGAAGTCGGGTCTCGCCGACGACGGCTTCTTCGCCGAGGTCGACGCCGAGGCCGACACCCTGGCTGCACGCATCCGCAAGGCATGCATGGAGATGCCCGAACCCGACCCCGCGGAGATCTTCGACTTCGCCTACGCCGGGGAGCACTCCCTCGTCGCCGAGGAGAAGGCCGCGTACCTCGACTACCTCGACTCCTTCGCCGACACGACGGACGGGGGGCGCTGACATGGCAGCAGACACCTCGACGACCGAGGCCCCCGGGTCCTCGCTCACCACCCTGCCGCTGTCCAAGGCGATCACCGCCGGGCTGCGCCGGGCGATGGAGGACGACGACAAGGTCGTCCTCATCGGTGAGGACATCGGGAAGCTCGGCGGAGTCTTCCGCGTCACCGAGGGCCTGCAGAAGGACTTCGGCGAGGCGCGCGTCATCGACGCCCCGCTCGCCGAGTCCGGCATCGTCGGCACCTCGATCGGCATGGCGATCCGCGGCTACAAGCCCGTCATCGAGATCCAGTTCGACGCCTTCATCTACCCGGCCTACGACCAGATCGTCACCCAGCTCGCCAAGCTCCACAACCGCACGCAGGGCCACGAGCAGATGCCGCTCGTCATCCGCGTGCCCTACGGCGGCGGGATCGGCTCCCCGGAGCACCATTCGGAGAGCCCGGAGACGGTGTTCGCCCATCACGCCGGGCTTCGCCTCATCTCACCGTCGACGCCGCACGACGCCTACTGGATGATCCAGGAGGCCGTGCAGAGCCCGGACCCGGTGATGTTCTTCGAACCCAAGCGCCGCTACTGGACGCGCGGGGAGGTCGACACCGCCGAGCGCGGCCTGCCCCACGATCGGGCGCAGGTCGTGACCGAGGGGACCGACCTCACGCTCCTCGCCTACGGCCCCCTCATGCCGACGGCCAAGGACGTCGTCGCGGCCGCGGCGGAGGAGGGCACGAGCATCGAGCTCATCGACCTCCGCTCACTGTCCCCGATCGACTTCGACACGATCGAGGCCTCGGTCCGCAGGACCGGGCGGCTCGTCGTCGCCCACGAGGCCCCGGTGTTCCTGGGCCTCGGCGCGGAGATCGCCGCTCGGATCACCGAGCGCGCGTTCTTCCACCTCGAAGCGCCCGTGCTGCGGGTGGGCGGCTTCCACACGCCCTACCCCGGCTCCAAGCTCGAGCACCACTACCTGCCCGACCTCGACCGGATCCTTGACGGCGTCGACCGCGCACTCGCCTACTGACGCCCGCCCCGCCCCCGGCGCCCCGGCCCGGTGGGCGGGGCGCCGCGGGTCGGCAGCACGCTGAGCGCCGCCGGCCGCCCCGAGGATCGACCGACCACCCGACGACAGACAAGCAAGGGTACTCATGTCCAACGTTTTCCCCCTCCCCGACGTCGGCGAGGGCCTCACCGAAGCCGACATCGTGGCGTGGAAGGTCGCCGAGGGCGACACCGTCACCGTCAACCAGATCCTCGTCGAGATCGAGACCGCGAAGTCCCTCGTCGAGCTCCCCAGCCCCCAGGCGGGCACCATCGAGGCGCTCCTCGTGGGTGAG
Organism: Brevibacterium sp. R8603A2; assembly: GCF_023072605.1. Taxonomy (NCBI): domain Bacteria; kingdom Bacillati; phylum Actinomycetota; class Actinomycetes; order Micrococcales; family Brevibacteriaceae; genus Brevibacterium; species Brevibacterium sp. R8603A2. Next base: position 109,517 of record NZ_JALLGN010000003.1, on the reverse strand, counting down.
GGCGAGACCGTTGACGTCGGCACCCCGATCGTCCGCTTCGGCGGCGAGGGCTCCGACGGATCCGAGAGGGCCGGCACCACCCCGGTCGCGGAGCCGGGTGCTCCCGCGCCGGACCAGACCGATGCCGTCCCCGCGCCGACGGAGACCGGCGACGGCACGGCCGGTCCCAACCTCGTGGGCTACGGGGTGAGGGCCGCGTCCTCCAAGCGCCGCCCGCGCAAGCAGGCGGGCTCCCCGCAGGCCGCGGCACAACCCGCACCCGAGGCGCCCGCCTCCCGGGCCGCGCCCGCCGCTGACACGGAGACCGCCCCGTCTGCCGCCCCGGCCGAGGCACAGCCGCGGACGGACGGGCCGGCCGACCCCGGTTCCTCCACCGGGCGGGTGCTCGCCAAACCGCCGGTGCGCAAGCTCGCGAAGGATCGCGGCATCGACCTCGCCGGGGTGCGGGCCACGGGCTCGCGGGGCGAGGTCACCCGCGCCGACCTGCTCGCCCACCTCGACGGAGGCTCCGAACAGGAGACCCCGGCGGGCGCCTCGACGCCGGCCGGCAGTGCGGGGGCGTCGGCTGCTGCCGGCGCCGCGGCCGCTGCTGCGCAGCCCGGCTCGGAGGAGCGCGTGCCGCTCAAGGGCGTCAACCGGATGATGGCCAAGGCGATGGTGGACTCCGCGTTCACCGCCCCGCACGTCACCGAGTTCCTCGACGTCGACGTCACCCGAACCATGGAGTTCGTCCGCCACCTCAAGTCCACGCAGCTGCTCGGCCCCGACGTCAAGGTCTCCCCGCTGCTCGTCGTGGCGCGGGCCGTGATCTGGGCGGCGCTGCGGACCCCGCGCATCAATGCCGTCCTCGACGGCGACGACGTCGTCATCAAGCACTACGTCAACCTCGGGATCGCCGCGGCCACCCCACGCGGGCTCGTCGTCCCTAACATCAAGAACGCTCACGCGCTCGGCCTCGGCGCACTCGCGCAGGAGATCGTCGGCCTCACCGCGGCCGCGCGGGCCGGCCGCTCGACCCCGGCGTCCCAGGCCGGCGGTACCATCACCATCACCAACGTCGGGGTGTTCGGGGTCGACTCCGGCACGCCGATCATCAACCCGGGCGAATCGGCGATCGTCGCCTTCGGCAGCATCCGGAAGCGTCCCTGGGTGGTCGACGACGAGATCGTCCCCCGCGAGATCACGACCCTGTCGGTGTCCGCCGACCACCGCGTCGTCGACGGGGCGGCGATCTCCCAGTTCCTCGCCGACATCGGCCGGGCGCTCGAAGAGCCCCTCGTCATGCTGTCCTGACCGGGCCCGCCGCCGCAGCGGCCGGGGCGCCGCGCCTGCGGCACCCCGGCCGCAGTGCGCTCGCAGTGCGCTCGCAGTGCGCTCCCAGTGCGAGCGCCATGAGTTGAGCCGGGGCCGCCGAGGAGGGTGCGCGCCGGCATGCACCCTCACCGCTGACCTGCTCCTGCCGGGCAGGGCCGCTCAGGGATTGAGCTTCGTGGCCTCGTCCGGGCCCTCGGTCGTCGACAGCTTCTTCGCGAAGCAGTGGTCGCGGTCGATGCTGAGCTCGCGGCAGTGCGCGAGCGCCTCCTGCGGGTCCTCGTAGCCCGTGTCGAGCACGGTGATCCAGTAGTCGTTGAATCGGAACGTCGACCAGTCGCCGCTCCACAGGAGCATCGCCTCGGGGTGCTCGGTACGGTTCTGCTCGAACTCCTCGAGGATGTCCTCCTCGGTCCAGGTGCGGCCCTCGGTGCGCAGGCCGTCCTGCTTGGCGCTCAGCTGCACAACCCAGCGGTCCTGCAGCTCGTCCATCGCCCGGGCGGTGTCGTCCTCGGAGATCGACCGGAGCTGCTCGCCGGCGGCCACGGCGGTTGCGGCGGAGTCGGTGGAGCCGGAGGCGTGGCCCGTTCCCGCATCGGTCTGCGGCTGCGAGCTGTCCGAGGGCATCTCGGTGGAGCGGATGCCGTTGTCGGGGCCGAGGAAGTTCCCGCCGAGCACGAGCGCGATCGCGAGGACCGAAACACCGGCCACGGTGGCGAGCAGGATGCGCGGGCCGCTGCGACGGCCCCCTCTGTCGCGGGTCGGGGTGCCGCCGCTGCCGGACCCGGCGGGCGCCTCGGCTCCGGGAGCGGGGTGCGTTCGGGGAACCGCGTTGGGCTGCTCACCGGTGTGCGCGGCGATGTACTCGTAGTAGGTGGACCGGTCGACGTCGCTGCGGTCGTGGCCTGTCTGCCCGGTGCCGCCCGTCGCGGACCTGTCGAGTGCTGACAGCGGGTAGTACTGACCGTCGGAGGCCTGGAAGTAGACGGAGCCGTCGGCGGCGCGGAAGCAGGCCAGGCCGTCGGGTCCGGTGAAGTGCCCCGTCGCCGGTGCCCCGGGCTGCGGAGCAGACTGCGGGGCGGGGCTCGGGGCGGAGGAGGGAGGAGCCGGGAAGGCGGGCGGGGACGTCGGCGGGGCCGGGTACGGCGCGGTGGGATGCGGGAGCGCCCGGGGTGCCGGTCGCCCGTCTGCGGGTGCGTCGATGCGTGCCGGGCGATCGGGATCCCAGTTCTCGCTCTGTGCCGGGCGGATCCGGGGTCTGCGCGGATCTCGGCCGGGCGTCGTGCCGTCCGGAGGAAGGGGGCTCATCGGGTGCGTGGCCTCGGTCCGTGGGCAGCCTGCGGGCAGTCCATGGAGAATACTGTGGCACGTCCGCTGCGCGGGATCAACCGGATTTGCCTGGTCCGACCGGGCTCCCATAGGATTGTCTTCTGTTGTGTCGATCGATGACCGATCAGCTTCCCCCGCACGGCCCGCGCATCCGCCGCGTCGCGTGGAGGATCCGATCACCGGACATCGACACAGTGCTCATTGAGCGCTGCATCTTGCTTCGGCCCCCTCTCACAGGCTTCAGCTCAGCGCTGATGAGACATCTCGTCACGAAAGTGCGCTCCCGTCCGCGGGAGCGTGCGGAACTGACGGACACGAGCCCTTCGCCGGGCGCAGGCATGTCGGCCCTCCGCACCGCGGAGTCAGCAGGCGCCGGCCCGGTGTCGAATCATGTGTGATGTCTTCGGCGTGTCCACCCCGAACGGTCCGTGCGCGGACCGGTGGGGAACCGGCAGTCCGGTGGACCGTCGGCATTAGTGAAACTGGAGGAGAGAAATGGCAGCAACCTGCCAGGTGACCGGAGCCGTTCCCGGTTTCGGACACAATGTGTCCCACTCGAACCGCCGCACCAAGCGCCGGTTCGACCCGAATATTCAGAAGAAGCGCTACTTCGTGCCCTCGCTGCGGCGTTCCGTGACCCTCACGGTGTCCACCAAGGGCATCAAGATCATCGACGCCCGCGGAATCGACTCCGTGGTGAATGAACTCATCGCCAAGGGAGTGAAGCTCTGATGGCCAAAGCACAGGACATCCGCCCGATCATCAAGCTCAAGTCGACGGCCGGCACCGGGTACACCTACGTGACCCGCAAGAACCGCCGCAACAACCCGGATCGCATCGTGCTCAAGAAGTACGATCCCACGATCCGCAAGCACGTCGAATTCCGAGAGGAGCGCTGAGCGCACATGGCCAAGAAGTCGAAGATCGCCCGTGACCAGCAGCGCCGCGAGGTCGTCGAGCGCTACGCCGAGCGTCGCGCCACCCTCAAGCGTCAGCTCACCCACCCGGACAGCACCGACGACGAGCGCGAGGAGGCACGTCTGGCACTCCAGAAGCTGCCCCGCGACGCCTCGCCGGTCCGTCTGCGCAACCGCGACCAGGTCGACGGTCGCCCGCGCGGATACCTCCGCAAGTTCGGTCTGTCGCGCGTCCGCTTCCGCGAGATGGCGCACAACGGCGAACTCCCCGGGATCACCAAGTCCAGCTGGTAGTCTCTGGTAAGTTCGTAATCGGTTAAACAGATCCGATGTCCTGAAGGAGGGCACAACTATGGCTAAGAACCGCAGTGAACTCGTCTCCGAGGTCGCAGAGAGCACCGGCCTGACCCAGAAGCAGGTCTCCGATGTTCTCGACGGCGTCTTCGAGTCGTTCTCGAACGTCGTCGCCAAGGGCGAGAAGCTCACCATCCCGGGCTGGCTGTCCGTCGAGCGCACCGAGCGTGCCGCTCGCAAGGGCCGCAACCCGCAGACCGGTGAAGAGATCCAGATCGCTGCCGGTTACTCGGTTAAGCTGTCCGCGGGCTCGAAGCTCAAGGCTGCCGCCGGTACCCCGAAGAAGTGATTCTTCGCGCACCTGCGCTGGAGGCCCGGACCCCCTGAGGGTCCGGGCCTTCGCCCATTCATGGGCCGAGGTGGCCCGGCCCTCCCGAGGCGTGTCGCCCGAGCCCGGTCCCGGGGCCGGGCGCCCGGGGTCGGTCGCCCAGGCCCGAAGGCACATCGCCGGGCGCGGTCACACCCCCAGGGTGCTCGCTGAGAGTGCGATCGCCGAAGGTTTCGCTCTCAGGAACCTTCGGAAATTGCGCTCCAGGGGGTGCGTTGGTCCGGGGCGCAGGCGGCGACTACCCTTGAGACATGCGTGTTTCAGCGATCCAGCTCGCCTATACCGATGAGGACTCCCAGCAGACGCGGATCGAGCGCGCCGCCCGGCTCGTGAGGGCCCAGCACGGCTCCGATCTCGTCGTCCTGCCCGAGCTGTGGTCGCCCGGCGGCTTCTCCTACCGCGACTGGGGACCCCGCGCCGAATCGCCCACCGACGGGCCGACCGTCACCGCGCTCGCCCAGGCGGCCCGCGACATCGGCGCCTACGTGCACATCGGCTCCGTCATCGAGGGCAGCGAGACCGCCCTGGCCCGGCTCGCCGAATACGACCATGACGTCACCGCCCTCCCGGAGCTGCCCGACGGCGAGCGCCACCTGTGGAACACCTCGGTCGTCGTGTCGCCGGCCGGCGAGGTCATCGCGACGTACCGCAAGATCCACCGCTTCGGGTTCGGCTCCGGCGAGCCCAAGCTCCTCGAGGCCGGTGAGGACATCGTCACCGTGCCGCTCGAGGTCGACGGCCGCACTGTCTCCCTCGGCCTCGCCACCTGCTACGACCTCCGGTTCCCGGAGATGTTCCGCGCCCTGCTCGACGCCGGGGCCGAGGTCGTCGCCGTGCCCGCCGCCTGGCCCGCGCCGCGGGTCGACCACTGGAGCCTGTTCGCCCGCGCCCGCGCAGCCGAGGACTTCATGGCCGTGATCGCCTGCAACACCGCCGGCTTCCACTCGCGCACGGAGATGGGCGGGCACTCCGTCATCGTCGACGCCTCTGGCACCGTCCTCGCCGAGGCGGCCACCGATGAGACCGTGATCGTCGCCGACATCGACATCGACGCGATCCACACCCGCCGCGAGAGCTTCCCCGCGCTCGCCGACCGACGGCTGCGCTGAGCGGCCGGTGACCACCACCCAGGCCACGCGCACCACCGGTCCGGCCGGTCGCGGCCCCGCCGGGGCGGCAGCGGACCGCCGCACCGCGCGCCGGCTCCGCCTCGCCGCGCTCCCGGGCTTCATCGTCCTCGGCGCGGTCGTCGGCCTCCTCGCCCTCGACTCCACCGGTGCCGCGGCCCCCACCCTGCTCAACGACGCCGGCCCGCTCGGCCGCTTCGGCCTGCCGGCGGCGAAGTTCCTCTTCAACACCGCGATGGCGGTGACGATCGGCGCACTCGTGCTCGCCTCCGTGGTGCTGCCCCGCAGCGCCCCGGTCCGCCGTCGCCACAGGGATCGGAAGGCGGACGCGGACCAGGAGCTCGATCCCGCCTGGTCGGCGTGCCTGCGGGTGGCCGAGGTCGCCTCGGTCGCATGGACCGTGTCCGCGATCGCCGTGCTCATCCTCACCTTCGTCGACACCGCCGGGGCGCAGGCGCTCACCGGCGACTTCTCCGCCCAGCTCGGGGTGTACGTCACCCAGGTGCCCTACGGCCAGATGTGGACCCTCATCGTCGTGCTCGCCGCGATCGTCTCCACCCTCGTGTTCGCGGTCCGCAGCTTCACCGGGATCGGCCTCGTCACCGTCCTGTCCTTCATCCCGCTCGTCCCTCAGGCCCTCATGGGGCATGCGGCGGAGGCCTCCGGCCACATGCAGGCGGTCAACAGCATCGGGCTCCACCTCGTCGCCGTCGTCGTGTGGCTCGGCGGGCTGTTGGCCCTCGCGCTGCTCGCCCCCGTGCTCACCGGCCGCGGGGACCTCGGCGTGCTCGTCTCGCGGTTCTCCGCGCTGGCACTGTTCGCCTGGGCACTCATGATCGTCTCCGGGTTCTTCAACGCCGTCCTGCGCGTCGACTCGCTCGCCGACTGGACGACCCCCTACGGGCTGCTCGTCGTGGTCAAGATCGCCCTCACCGCGGCGCTCGGCGTCATCGGTTGGTGGCACCGCAGCTTCGTCATCGGCCGCCTCGCCGGCTCGCCCGCGGACGGCGCCGCTGCCGGGCGGCCGGGCACGGCCGCGGCGAAGCCCGCCGCCGGGAGAGCGCCGGTGCAGGCCACCGGGACGAGCGGGACCGTCTCCTCCCGGGTCGAGTTCTGGCGCCTGATCGGCATCGAGACACTGCTGTTCGCGGCCGTCATGGCGCTCGGCACCGTGCTCGCCCGCTCCCAGCCGCCCGTGCCCGACGAGCCGCCGGCCGTGCCCACCCCGGCCGAGCGGCTGACCTCCGAGCCCCTGCCGCCGGAGCCCACCTGGGCCACGTTCTTCACCGAGTGGCAGCTCGACCCGCTGTGGGTGGTCGTCGCCGTCGGCCTCGCGATCGCCTACATCGCCGGATTCGTGCGCCTGCGCCGGCGCGGGGACGCCTGGCCGGTCGGACGCCTGATCCTGTGGCTGGTCGGCATGGCGCTGCTCGTCTACGTGACCTCCGGTGGGCCGATGGTCTACGGGCGGGTGCTGTTCTCCGCCCACATGATCCAGCACATGCTCATCGTCATGTTCATCCCGCTGCCCATGGTCCTCGGCGCGCCGATCACCCTGCTCATGCGTGCGGTGCCCGCCCGCACCGACGGCTCGCGCGGCGCCCGCGATTGGATCCTGGGCGCCGTCCACCACCCGTACCTGCGGTTCTGGGCCCACCCGGTGGTGGCGGCGGTGAACTTCTCCGGCTCGCTCGTCGTGTTCTACTACTCCGGGCTCATGTGGTGGGCGCTGTCGACCCACATCGGCCACGAGCTCATGATCCTCCACTTCACCGCCGCCGGGTACATGTTCGCGCAGGCGATGATCGGGATCGACCCCGGCGTCAGCCGCTTCCGCTACCCGCTGCGGCTCCTGCTGCTTCTCATCACCATGGCCTTCCACGCCTTCTTCGGCCTGTCGATCATGGCTTCGACGACCCTCATCGAGGGCGACTGGTACGGCAACATCGGCCACGGCTGGATCCCGGCGATCGACGACCAGGTGCGCGGGGGCGAGATCGCGTGGGGCATCGGCGAGCTGCCGACGCTCGCGCTCGCGATCATCGCCGCCGTCCAGTGGTCGCGCTCCTCGGACCGCGAGGCGAAGCGCCGCGACCGCGCCGAGGACCGCACCGGCGACGCGGAGCTCAAGGCGTACAACGACATGCTCGCCGGCCTCGACCGGCGCGGCTGAGGAGTTCGCCGGGTCGCCTCTCGCACCCCATCCACTGTGCCCGAGTGCACCGCAGGGCACATATCATCTGCGGACTTGCACACTCCAATCGGGTCACGAAACGCGTTCCGCGCTTGAAGGGCACACAGGAAAGGTTCAGGATGGGCTATCGAACGCACCCCGAAGGAGTGGCTGCGGACCCCCGGCCCACAGAGCTGTGACCGGCACGCGCACGTCCTCTCCTTCACTCACCCGCCTGCGGATCACCGCCCGGCGGGAGGACCATCCCGGGAGTCCCGGGTCGACCCGGCTCGGCATCCGCCGAGCGAAGGAGCATCATGAGCACGAAAACATCGGAGGCGCTCGAGCCCGCGGAGCGCACGCAGCTGCAGCGCGTCGTCGCGGCCTCGATGGCCGGCACCATCGTCGAGTGGTACGAGTTCTTCCTCTACGCGGCGGCCGCCACCCTCGTCTTCAACAAGATCCTCTTCCCCCAGTCGGACAACCCGTTCGACGCGATCATCCTCGCCTTCGGCTCCTACGCGATCGGCTTCATCGCCCGCCCGCTCGGCGGCATCGTGTTCGGCCACTTCGGTGACAAGCACGGCCGCAAGAAGCTGCTCCAGCTCTCGATCATCCTCGTCGGCACCTCGACGTTCCTCATGGGCTGCATCCCGACCTTCGAGGCGATCGGCTACGTCGCGCCGGTCATGCTCGTCCTGCTCCGCTTCGTCCAGGGCTTCGCGGTGGGCGGCGAGTGGGGCGGCGCCGTGCTGCTCGTCGCCGAGCACTCCCCGCGCGACTCCCGCGCGTTCTGGTCCTCCTGGCCGCAGGCCGCGGTGCCGATGGGCAACCTGCTCGCCACCGGCGTGCTGTTCGGCCTCGTCGCCGTGCTGTCCGACGCCGCGTTCCTGTCCTGGGGCTGGCGCGTCGCCTTCTGGCTGTCGGCCGTCATCGTGTTCGTCGGATGGTACATCCGCACCAAGGTCTCCGACGCCCCGATCTTCCAGGAGGCGCAGGAGGAGGTCGTCGAGGGCGAGGCCGGCTACGGCGTCGCCGAGGTGTTCAAGCGCTACCCGCGCGGCGTGTTCACCGCGATGGGCCTGCGCTTCGTCGAGAACATCCACTACTACCTCGTCGTGACCTTCTCGATCACCTACCTCTCCATCCAGGTGGGCGTCGAGAGCATGGAGATCCTCGGCCTGCTGCTCGTCGCGCACGCCATCCACGCCGCGGCGGTGCCGGTGGTCGGCAAGATCGGCGACATCGTCGGCCGCAAGATCCCCTACGGGATCGGCATCGTGCTCACCGCCACCTGGGGCTTCTTCGCCTTCCCGCTGTTCGACACCGGCGAGGACATGCTCATCCTCCTCGCCGTCGTCGCCGGACTCCTGTTCCACGCGCTCATGTACGCCTGCCAGCCGGCGCTCATGGCGGAGATGTTCCCCACCCGCATGCGCTACTCCGGCGTCTCGCTGGGCTACCAGGTCACCGCGATCGTCGCCGGCTCCATGGCGCCGATCATCGCGACCACCCTGCTGCGGAACACCGAGTCCTCGATCCCGATCTCGTTCTACCTCCTCGGTGCCGCCGTGGTGAGCTTCATCGCACTGATGTTCACCCGCGAGACCCGCGGCATCGACCTGCTCGACATCGACCGCATCGACAACGAGCGTCGCGCCGGCGAGCGCGCCGCCCGGGCGGCCGGATGACCGGCCGGCCGGCGCCCGCCGGGATCGACGGCAAGCGGGCCCTCGTCACGGGTGCCGCGTCGGGGCTGGGGCGCGCGATCGCCTCGGCCCTGGCCGGCGCCGGCGCCCGGGTGACGGTCGCCGACATCGACGCGGAGGCGGCCCGGGCCGTCGCCGAGGAGATCGGCGGGGAGACCTGGATCGCGGACTTCTCCGACACGGATGCGCTCGAGGGGATCAGCCTCGAGGCGGACATCCTCGTCAACAACGCCGGGATCCAGCGGATCCACCCGCTCGAGGAGTTCCCGCTCAGCGAGTGGCAGCTCATCAACCGGCTCATGCTCGAGGCGCCGTTCCTCCTCACCAAGGCGGTGCTCCCGGGCATGTACGAGCGCGGCTGGGGGCGGATCATCAACCTCAGCTCGATCCACGGCCTGCGCGCCTCGCCGTTCAAGAGCGCGTACGTCGCGGCCAAGCACGGGCTCATGGGGCTGACGAAGGTCACCGCGCTCGAGGGCGGGCCGCACGGGGTGACGTGCAACGCGATCAACCCCGGCTACGTCATGACGCCGATCGTGCAGCGCCAGGTCGCGGACCAGGCGCAGACCCGCGGGATCGACGAGGACCAGATGATGGAGGACGTGTTCCTCGCCCATTCCGCCGTGCCCCGGCTCGCCGAGCCCGAGGAGATCGCCGAGCTGGCGCTGTTCCTCGCCTCGGACGCCGCGGCCGTCATCACCGGCGCCGCCCACGTCGTCGACGGGGGCTGGTCCGCCGGCTGAGCACCGCACTCCGGTCCGACCCCTGCGGGGCCGGACACCGCACGCAGGCGCCGTCCACCGGACGGCGCCTGCGCGCGTGTCGGGGATGGTGGGGCGGCCCGGCGTACGGGTGCCGGGCGGCGCCGGCGTGCGGGCGCCGGGCGGGGCCTGCGTGCGGGCGCCGGGCGGGGCCTGCGGGAGCGGGTGCCGACCGGTTCAGCCGGCGCCCTTCACGGCCTCGGGTGCGGCTGTCTGCTCGGGCGCGGCTGCCTGCTCGGGCGAGGCTGCCGCAGCGTCGCCCTCGACCTCCTCGGGCGCGTCCACCGCCTCGGGTGCCCCGGGCCCCTCCGCCGGGAGGGCGGAGCCGGGGAGCACCTCGGGCACGACCGGCGGCCGGGCGGAGAACTCGCGGAGGATCGCGAGCGCGGCCTCGACCCCGCGGTTGCGCAGCGCCTCGCGGCGCACGTTCGCCCAGTAGGTGATGCGGAGGTCGAGCTCGGGGACCACCCGGACGAGCGCGGGGCTCGCCTGGCCCAGGTAGTTCGGGAGCAGCCCGATCCCGGCGCCGTGCTCGGCCGCACGGACGTGGACGAGCATGGAGTTCGAGCGGAGGAAGCCGCGGGGTTCCGGCAGGCGCGCGCCGGCGGAGTCGAGGACGTCGACGCCGAGCGTGTGCTCGATGTAGTAGACGAGCCGGTGGTCGGTGAGCTCGGCGACCGTGCGCGGGGTGCCGTTGGCCGCGAGGTACTCGGGGGTGGCGAACAGACCCAGGCTGTAGGCGTTGAGCTGGTAGCTCAGCGAGCGCGCCACCTGGGGGCGGCCGACGACGATCTCGATGTCGACGCCGGACCGGTACTGGCGGGCGCGCTGGGTGGCGGTGACGAGCTCGACCTGGAGCCCGGGGTGGAGGCGCTGGAGCTCGGTGAGCGCGGGCGCGGCCCAGGTCAGGCTGAAGCCCTCCGGGGCGGCCACGCGCACCATCCCCGTGAGCTCCGCGGCACCCGTGACCGTCTGCTGGGCGCGGGCGAGGGCCGCCTCGATGTCCTCGGCGACGGCGAGCAGCTCACGCCCGCGTGAGGTGAGCTCCCAGCCCTCGGGGGCGTTGACGAGCACGCGGTCGCCGACGCTCTTCTCCAGTGCGGCGATCCGGCGGGACACCGTCGTGTGGTTGATCCCGAGGCTGTGCGCGGCGGCGGTGTACTTGCCCAGGCGGGCGACGGCGAGCAGGGTGAGGAGGTCGTCCGGCGCGACGGGGTGCGCGCTGTGGCCGGGGCGAAGGTGCGGGCCCGGCCGGGGAGCGGTGCCGGGCCGAGGTGAGCTGTCCGGGTGGGGGCCGGCGTCGGCCCGGCGGCGGTCCGGCTCGCCGTGTGCATCGGTGTGGGGCATGCTCGGAGTGTATCTGCAGAGCTGCACACTCGGTTTGCGCAACTGGCCCGCCGCGCACGGTGCCGTGCCCGCGCGGGCGGACGTACGCTGGTGGCACGACCAGGACAGCGCGGCCTGGATGCACAGCAGTCGGCCGCCACCCGTGTGCAAGGAGGCACCATGGCAACCATCGGATGGATCGGCTTGGGCAATATGGGCAGGCCGATGACGAAGAACCTCATCGCCGCCGGGCACACCGTGCGCGGCTACGACCTCGACGAGCGCGCCGTGGCGGCGGCCGCGGAGAACGGCGTCGAGGCGGTCGGCTCGATCGCGCAGGCCGTCGACGGGGCCGAGGTCGTCTTCACCATGCTCCCCAAGGGCGAGCACGCCCGCAGCGTCTACCTCGGCGACGGCGGGGTGCTCGAGTTCGCCGCACCCGGGACCCTGCTCATCGACTCCTCGACGATCGACGTCGACTCCGCGAACGCGCTCCACGACGCCGCGGAGCAGGCCGGGTTCGCATTCGTCGACGCCCCGGTGTCCGGCGGCATCTCCGGCGCCGCGGCCGGCACCCTGACCTTCATGCTCGGCGGGGCGGAGGCCGACGTCGAGCGCGCCCGCACTTTCGTCGAGCCGATGGCCGGCAACGTCTTCCACGCCGGCGGCAACGGCGCGGGCCAGGCGGCGAAGATCGTCAACAACATGATGCTCGCGATCAGCCTCCAGGGCGCGGCGGAGGGCGCGGTGCTCGCCCGCAAGCTCGGCCTCGACGCGCAGACCTTCTGGGACATCGCCCACGTGTCCTCCGGCGATTCGTGGCCGCTGCGCACCTGGTACCCGGTGCCCGGCGTGGTCGAGACGGCCGCGGCGAACAAGGGCTTCGACGCGACCTTCGCGACGGCCCTCGCCCACAAGGACGTCGGGCTCGCGATGGCCGGCGCGGAGTCCGTCGGCGTCACCCTGCCGGCGGCCCAGGTCGCCTTCGACAACCTGCAGAAGCTCATGGACGACGGCTACGCGGACAAGGACTGCTCGCTCGTCATCCGCAACATCGACCCCGAGGCGCCGGGCGTCCCGCAGGACTGATCACGGGCCGGGCCGCGCCGCGCCGGTCAGGGCAGGACAGTCCGAGCCGGGCTGCTCGGGTCGGGTCGGTGCGGGCGAGCCCGGCGGGCCGGACAGGCAGCCCGCTCCGGACCCGCTCGGTCCGCTCCGGGTGCGAGCGCGCCTCAGCCCGCCGGCGGGCGGGCGCCGAACACGCTCGAGCCGATCCGCACCATCGTCGCGCCCTCGTCGATGGCGAGCTCGAAGTCGTTGCTCATGCCCATCGACAGCTCGGTCATCGTCTCGTCGATGATGCCCTGCTCGAGCAGCGCGGCGCGCAGCCCGGTGAGCTCGCGGTAGCTCGGGCGGATCTCCACCTCCGTCGAGCCGGGCAGGCCGATCGTCATGAGGCCGCGCATCCGCATCCGGTCGAGGCCCTGGAGCGCGCCGACGAGCTCGCCGGCGGCCTCGGGCGCGACGCCGGACTTCGAGTCCTCGCGCGAGGTGTTGACCTGCACGAAGTACTCGATCCGCGCCTCGGTCGCCTCGAGGCGGCGCTGGATCCGCTGCGCGAGCTCGAGCGAGTCGATCGACTGGATGCACGTCGCGACCCGCAGCGCGTGGTTGACCTTGTTCTTCTGCAGCGGGCCGATGAGGTGCGCCTCGTGGGGGACGTCGGCGAGCGCCTCGGCCTTGCCGGTGAGCTCCTGCACCCGGTTCTCGCCGATGAGCGTGAATCCGTGCGCCAGCGCGGCGCGGATCCGCGCGGCGGGCTGGGTCTTCGTCGCGAGCATGATGCGCACGCTGTCGGCGGGCCGGCCGGCGGACTCGGCCGCGGCGGCGACGCGCGCGGCGACCTCGTCGAGGCGGGCGCGGACCGCCGTCGCCTCCTCGGGCGCGAGGCTGCCGGGGGACGCGGCGCCGGTGTGGGGCTCGGTGCTGCTACGGGGCTCGGTGCTGTCGTGGGATGCGGACATGCCCCCATCGTCTCACCAGTCGTGCGCCGCGGTCACGGCACCGGGCCCGCCGGTGTCGCGCGGGCGGTGCCGCACGGCTGTGCTGTGCCCGCCGGGGCCCCGAGCCGAGCGACTGCTCAGCGGCGCGGGGCTACTCTGTGTCCATGGAACTCCTCTCCGGGCTCGGCCTCGCGACCTCCTCGGGCCTCAACGCCTACATCCCGCTGCTCGTGCTCGGGCTGCTCGACCGGTTCACCCCCGTCGTCGAGCTCGGGCCGAGCTTCGCCTGGCTGTCGAACGGCTGGATCCTCGGGCTCCTCGCGGTGCTCCTCGTCATCGAGCTGCTCGCGGACAAGTTCCCGGCCGTCGACTCGATCAACGATGCGATCCAGACCGTCGTGCGGCCCACCTCGGGCGGCATCGTGTTCGGCTCCGCCGCGACCTCGGAGATCGCCGGGCTCGGCGCTGGCACCCTCGCCGTCACCGACCCCGGGGCGGTCGCCGGCTGGCAGACCTGGGTGCCGGTCGTCACCGGCATCGTCATCGCGCTCGTCGTCCACCTGACGAAGGCGCTCACCCGGCCGATGGCGAACACCGCGACGGCCGGCACCGCCGCCCCCGTGCTCTCCACCGGGGAGGACATCGTGTCCGCCGGGCTCTCGCTCATCGCCGTGTTCCTGCCGCTCCTCGTCGTCCTCGCGGTGATCGGCCTCGTGGTCGTCGCAGTCGTCGTTCGCCGCCGCATGCGCCGCAGGCGCGACCGGCGGCTCGGCGGCGCACCGGCCTGATGGGTCCGACCCCCGGTGCGCCGGCCGAACTGCGCGGTATCCCATGATCGGCGCGCAATTGCGCGGTGCGTTCCGGATACCGCGCAGTTCGGAGCTCGGGCGCAGCGCTGCGCCGGGGCGGGGCCCGAGGCGGCCGATGACGGGCGATGACGCGGTCCGCCGCGGGTGTCCGTGCCGCGTGCCATGATGGAGCCATGAGCCCCGACACGACGTCTGCGAACACCTCGAACGGGTCGACCCCGACCACCACGGAGAAGGGTCAGGCCCCGACCACTGAGGCCCCGACCACGGGGACCCCGGCCACCGCGTCCCGCGGCGTGCGGCTGCGCGCCCCGGAACTCACCGGGCGGCGCTGGATCAACACCGGTGGCACGGACCTGACGCTGGCGGACCTGCGCGGTAAGGTCGTGCTGCTCGACTTCTGGACGTTCTGCTGCATCAACTGCCTCCACGTCCTCGACGAGCTCCGCCCGATCGAGCAGAAGTACGCCGACGAGCTCGTCATCATCGGCGTCCACTCGCCCAAGTTCGAGTTCGAGCGCACCGTCGAGGCCGTCGACCAGGCCGTCGAGCGCTACCAGGTCGAGCACATCGTCCTCGACGACCCGGACCTCGCGACCTGGCAGGCCTACACCGCCCGCGCCTGGCCGACCCTCGCCGTCATCGACCCGGAGGGCTACCTCGTCGCCTCGATGTCCGGCGAGGGCCACTCCGCCGGGCTCGCCGGGCTCATCGAGGAGCTCATCGCCGAGCACTCGGAGAAGGGCACCCTCCACCGCGGCACCGGGCCTTACGTCCCCCCGGAGCCGGTGGAGACCGAGCTGTTCTACCCCGGCAAGCTGCTGCGCCTGGCGAACGGGAACCTCCTCGTCGCCGACTCCGGGCACCATTCGCTCGTCGAGTACGATCCCACGGGCACCGAGGTGCTGCGGCGGATCGGCACGGGGGAGCGGGGGCACACCGACGGCAGCTTCACCGAGGCCCGCTTCTCCGAGCCCGGCGGCATGACTGAGCTGCCGGAGGAGCTCGCCGCGCGGCTCGGCTACCGCGTGGTCGTCGCCGACACCGTCAACCACGTGCTGCGCGGGGTCGACCTCGAGGCGGGCACGGTGACGACGATCGCCGGCACCGGCGAGCAGTACATGGTCGGTGCGATCGACAACATCACCGGCGAGCACCGGCAGACCGGCCGTTACGACGGTCGGGCGGACCGCATCAAGCTCTCGAGCCCATGGGACGTCGAGTACTCGACGGCCACCGGCGAAGTCGTCGTGGCGATGGCCGGCAACCACACCATCTGGTCCTTCGACCCGGACGCGGGCACCATCCGCCTGCTGTCCGGCACGATGAACGAGGGCCTGCTCGACGGTGCGGCGGAAGACGCCTGGTTCGCCCAGACCTCGGGCCTCGACGCCGCGGCCTCCGGGGAGATCTGGGTCGCGGACTCGGAGACCTCGGCGGTGCGTCGGCTCGACCCGCGGACCGGTGCCGTCGAATCCCTCGTGGGCACCGGCCTGTTCGACTTCGGGTTCCGCGACGGCCCGGCGGACGAGGCCCGCCTCCAGCACCCGCTCGGCGTCGCCGCGCTGCCCGACGGATCCGTCGCGGTCGCCGACACCTACAACGGGGCGATCCGCCGCTTCGATCCCGCCTCCGGCGTAATGACCACCCTGGCGCGGGGTCTCGCCGAGCCCTCCGACATCCTCGTGCTCCCGGGTGAGGACGGCGCCCCGCCGGCCCTGCTCGTCGCGGAGTCCGCGGCCCACCGGCTCACCCGGGTGAGCATCCCCGCCGAGGCGCAGCAGGTCGACGAGGGTGCGAAGAGCACTACCCGTCCGGCCACCGAGATCGGTCGCGGACCGCTGGAGATCAGCATCGGCTTCACGGTCCCCGCGGGCCAGAAGCTCGACGACCGCTGGGGCGATCCGACCTACCTCCAGGTGTCGTCGACCCCGCCGGAGCTCATCACCGACGGCGCCGGCGGTGCGGAGGGGATGGAGCGCACGGTGACCCTCGACCCGGGGATCGACTCCGGGGTCCTCCACGTCACCGTGCGGGCCGCGGCCTGCGACGGCGAGCCCGGGGGAGAGATCCCCCTCCACGCCGCCTGCCACCTCTACCAGCAGGACTGGGGCATCCCGGTGACGATCGCCGACGGCGCTGAGAACACGCTCCACCTCGATCTGCGCGGGACCTGACCGGCGGGATCCGAGCCGCGCCGCGTCCGCGCGTTCGCGTGCGATCCGGCTCGCACCGGAGGTCCCCGTCCGGCTCGTTCCGGAGCTCTCCGTCCGGCTCGCGGGCCCGCCCGCTGGGGGGTGCCCCGGGTGGAGCGGCTCAGCTCGCCGGGGGCGACTGGCCGAGCGACTGCCCCTCGTTGACGAGGGTGACGGACACCTCGCCGTCGGCCACGGTGACGAGGCCGGTGATCCGGACGATGATCCGTTCGGTGAAGTCGGACTCGTAGGCCGTGACGATGTCGCGTGAGCGGCCGGACACCTCGACCACGGCCTCGGCCGGGGCGACGGTGAGCTGCGTGCCGTCGGCCGTGAGGGTGATCGAGGGGTGTTCGACGATCGACCACGCGACCTCGTCGCCGAGGATCTCGTGGTCGGTCTCGAACCCGAACGGACACCCGGACGGCATGAGCGTCGTCTGCTCCGCACAGGCATCGAGCTGCGCGACCGCCTCGGCGGCGACCTCGCTCGCGAGCGCTTCCGTGGGCTCCGGATCGAGCGTCACCGGGGCGATCTCACCGGGCCGGAGCACATCGACGCGCACCGGATCGGCGTGCAGGTACTCGGCGTTGAAGCCCACGGTGTAGCCCGCCGGGAAGAGCAGCGGCACGCCGCCGCGGTCCGCCGGGGCGGCGACCCCGTTGATCTCGACGACCGAGGAGCCGGTGACGTCGAGGCCCAGGCGCGGCCACTTCTCGACCTCGATGAGCCACCGGTCGAACAGGCCCCACTGCGGGGCCGCTCTCACCAGCGAGTACGTCTCCTCGTGGGAGGAGTCGCCGAGCGTGAAGCCGACGGTGACCGTGGCCCGGTCGCCCTCGACCCGGGAGTCGACGACCCGCGGGTCGCTCGGCAGCGACCAGGCGTTGGCGAGCACCGCATCGTCGAGTGCGGCGGTGTTCCGGGTCGACGGGGCGGCGAGCAGGCCGAGGGCTCGGGAGGCGTCGCCGTCCTCGAGCGCGGACAGATACGCCACGACCGCGCGCTGCGGGGCGTGGGCGGTGAGGTTGAGGACCGGCACGGAGGCGACGGTGAGGAGAACCGCGACGATCGCCGCGAGGAGGAGGCGGAAGGCACGCGGGTCGAGGACGAGGCGTGGGCGGCGCGGCTGCTTCCGCGTCCCCTGGGGCGGAGGTGTCGTGGTCATGGCCCCCTTCCTCCCCCGCGCGCCTGCCGACCGCCCCAGCACCGACCGGGGCCGGTCGCGGAGGCTCTCGGCTCAGTCTAGACGCCCGGCCGGTGCCTCGGCCGGATAGGCCCGCATGCGGGAGGTGTCGACGTCGACGAACAGGCGCGTGCCGGTGCGGACCCGCGCCACGGTGTCCGCCACGGTGCTCGCCAGGCCCGGGTGGATGACACCGAACCCGGAGCCGCCGGTGTCCCCGGCGGCGGAGAAGTCGAGGAGGTCGACGGTCATCGCGAGTCCGACCTCGGTGTCGGCCGGGGACAGGACCACCTGGAGGATCGGTCCGGAGTCGCGGACGGCGACGATGAGCGCTTCGAACACGGAATTGGAGGTGAAGGCGGGATCGAACTCGTCGAACGACAGGCGCGCGGCGGAGGTCGGGATGGTGACGTAGACCTTGCCGTCGAGCTCGGTCCGCGCCCGCACCTGCGAGTGCCCGATCGACAGCCAGCCGCGCCGGGCGAGGCCGGAGAAGACGGAGACGCCCGTCGCCGCAGCGGCGAGATTGCTCCGCGGTTCGCGCAGCTGCACCGCGAGCGGGGCGGAGTCGGCGATCTGCTCCTTCTCGATCGTCACCGTCCGCCCGCCGAGCACGGCGGCGTCCATCACCGAGGAGCCGGAGACCACGAGCCCGCGCTCGAACCGGGTGCAGGCATCGAGCAGCCGGCCCCGCAGGCCCGCGCGCGCCTGCCCGCCGAGACCGTGGAGCGGATCCTCGAGCACCAGCCACTGCCCGCCGGTGGCGAGTGTGAGCGCGCAGATCAGGCGCGCCCGGGACTCCGCGTCGAGGTCGCGCAGCCGGGTGCGCCGGCTGCGGTCGAACGGAAAGCCGAAGTGCGCGCAGGCGTCGGCGAGTGCCGATGGCGTGCCGTGGGGGGCCGCGAACCGGCCGACGGTGAGCCGCCCGGCTTCGTCCGGCCAGGCGACGCGGGCGGCGCCGGGCAGGCGTCCGATGGCGCGCAGAACGCCCCCGACGTCGGACGGCTGCCCGAGGAGGGTCAGCCTGTCGAGGGCGTTCAGCGGCTCAGCCGACACCGCCTCGCCCGTGACCCGGATCCCGGAGAGATCGAGTGTCGGGGCGGAGTCCATGGGCGGAGTGCGGTGCGGCCGGGTGCGGTGCCTGGAGCCGTGCGGCTCAGACGTCGGCCGGATCGGTCGAACGGGTGCGGCGACGGGTGACGACGACCGCGGCGGCACCGACGACGAGCAGGCCGGCACCGAGCGCCAGTCCGGTCATCTCGGAACCGGTGCGCGGCAGCGCGGTGCCGGAGTCGGACGAGCCGCCGGATCCGCTGCCTCCGCCGGATCCATTGCCCTCGCCGCCGGCACGGTTGCCGGCCTCGTCGCCCACCGAGGTGCTGTTGGTGACGACGGTGAAGGACCCGGCCTGCGCCTCGGACTCGGGGCCGAACGCGGTGACCCGGTACTCGCCGAGCACGGGATCGCCCGCGGCGTGCACGCCGACGACGGCATTGCCCTGCTCGTTCGCGACCTTGTCGATCTGGAAGCGCTCGACCTGGCCCTGCGCGTGCTCGACCTGGACGGTGATCTGCTCGCCGGGCTGGGCGCCGGTGACGGTGATCGTCACGCCCTTGTCCGCATCCGCGAAGTCCGACGACGAGATCTCGGTCGGATCGATCGCGATGCTGAACGCCGCGGCCTCGACCGCGTCGTCGCCCGCGGGCAGCGAGGAGGTGGACGGGGTCGGGATCTGCGACTCCGGCGCGCTCGGGGTGGCGGTCGGCGTCGGGG
Source organism: Brevibacterium sp. R8603A2 (assembly GCF_023072605.1). NCBI lineage: Bacteria > Bacillati > Actinomycetota > Actinomycetes > Micrococcales > Brevibacteriaceae > Brevibacterium > Brevibacterium sp. R8603A2. The sequence goes on along the minus strand of NZ_JALLGN010000003.1, from coordinate 90,216 downwards.
CCGGAGCCTCACGACGCTTCTCGTTGTCGCCGGTCTCCGTCGGGGTCGGGGATGCGGTCCCGGTCTCGCTCGGGGTCGGCGTCGCGGTCTCCGACGGGGTGGCGCTCGGGGTCGCGGTCTCGGACGGCGTCGCGCTCGGGGTGGGTGACGCGCTCTCCGAGGGCGTGGCGCTCGGGGTCGCCGACGGGGTCGCGCTCGGCGTCGCGGACTCCGAGGGGTCCGCGGTCTCGGGCGGTGCGGCCTCCGACGGAGTCTCCGACGGGGTCGGGGTGGTGCTCGGGGTCGCGCACTCGGTGGGCGACGGGGCCGGCGCCGGGGTCTCCGCGACCTTCTCGACGACGTCGAAGGTCACCTTCGAGGAGTCCTCCTTCGTCTCCGTGTCGGTGAGGAAGAGGGTGTACGTGCCGGTGGGCACCTTCGCGGCATCCGTGGTCTCGAAGAAGAAGACGCCGTTGACCTCGCCCTCGGGCGTCACGGTCAGCGGATCCTCCACCGCGTACTCCGTGCCCTCGGTGCCGATCACGGTGACGGTGGCACTGGATTCAGGGGTGAAGCCGGTGCCCGAGAAGCTGATGCCCTTCTCGGTGTTCGCGATGTCGGCCTGCGACACCTCGGGGACCGCGACGGTCGCCTCGGGGGCGTCGGCGAGCGCCGGCACGGCGGCAGGAGTCGATGGCGATGCGCCCTCGGAGGGCAGGCATTCGGCCGGCGCAGGGGCCGGGGGTGCAGTGGTGGATGCAACAGCGGGAACGGCGATCAAACCGGAAACCGCGGCGGCTACTGCGGGGGCAAGCACAAGACTCTTCGCAGAGGTCTTCACAGTATGGCCTTTCGGTCGTGGCGTATTCGACCACGCAAAGGCGACAGTGTTACTCCCGGCCCTTCGGTTAAGGGGGAAGGCACCATCGGCGCGGGCGTATAACAGCACCCACTGTAGAGCATTCTCCAAGGTAATGCGCGGGAGTTCTCCATTCTCGTTGCCCAATAGTGATCGAATCGTTGCCTGATCGACGGTAGATTGGCGGTGTGAGTTTGCTTTCCGATCGCGATATCCGTGCCCAGCTCGACTCCGGGCGCGTGGGTCTCGACCCCTATGACCCCACCCTCGTGCAGCCCTCGAGCGTCGACGTGCGCCTCGACCGGTTCTTCCGGCTGTTCGACAACCACAAGTACACGGTCATCGACCCCGCGCAGGAGCAGCCGGGCCTGACCCGCCTCGTCGAGGTCGACCCCGACGAGCCTTTCGTCCTCCACCCCGGTGAGTTCGTGCTCGGCTCGACGCTCGAGCTCGTCACCCTGCCCGACGACATCGCGGCCCGGCTCGAGGGCAAGTCCTCGCTCGGCCGCCTCGGCCTCCTCACCCACTCGACCGCCGGCTTCATCGACCCCGGGTTCACCGGCCACGTCACGCTCGAGCTGTCGAACGTCGCCACCCTGCCGATCACCCTGTGGCCGGGGATGAAGATCGGCCAGATGTGCTTCTTCGCGCTGAGCTCCCCGGCGGAGAGCCCCTACGGCTCCGACCCCGCCACCGGCAACCGCTACCAGGGCCAGCGCGGCCCCACCGCGTCGCGCGCCCACGTGGGCTTCCGCCGGGGCATGCCCTGATGGCCGGCGCCCACGACGCCCGCGATCCGCGCTCGCCCGAGGCGCTCGCCGCCCGCCACCTGCTGCTGCTCGACGAGGAGATCGAGCCGAGCGACGTCATCGCGCTCGTGACGAACCACTTCCCGTCGCTCGCCGAGCCCGTCGTCGTCGCCGGCGCGGACCCGCGGTGGGGCCACGAGGTGCTCGAATGGCGCCTCACCCGGCACTCCCGCCTGCACGGCCCGATGTTCGTGCCCGCCGCCCTCCGCGCCGAGCTCGGGCTGCCCGACTGGGCCACCCGGGTGTTCGCCCTCGTGTGCCCGCGCGACCGCGAGCCCGCCCCGCCGCCGTCGTGGCTCACCGACTCCGACGGGCTCCACCTGTTCTTCCCCGCCGGGCTCCCCAATCGGGAGGAGGGGCGCTCGCTCGATCTCCTCATCGCGCTCGCCCGCCGCCTCCACCTCGCGCTCCGGCTCGCCGACGAGCCGGTCGACCCGTTCGCGCTCGAGGCGCCGTCGGCCTCCCGCGCCGCACTCGCCGCCGCGGCCGAGGCGCCCGCCCGGATCCTCGTGCCCGATCCGGAGGCGCACGTCGACGTCTTCGTCTACTCGCCGTACTGGCTCGCCCCGGACATGCTCCTCGCCCGCCTCACCGAGGTCGACGCCGGGGTGCGGGAACCGGCCCCGGTGCCGCCGGAGGCGCTCGAGAAGGTCGCGCACCTGATCTCCGCGGACGACGTCGAGGTGCGCGACGGCTACGCCATCGAGGTGCCCCTCGACTCGCTCGGCCCGCGCGCCGGGCTGCTCGAGATCGGCGTCCTCGTCGAGGAGGCGCTGCCGCGCGCCGTCGCCGTCCACCTCGAATCGCCGCAGGTGATGTACCACCTGCGCTGGGTCGACACCGAGCAGCGGCGCTACCTGCCGGAGATGGACGCGGAGCTGCGGCGGATCCGCACCGCGGCCGCGCTGCGCCTCGACCGGCTCGCCGCGGAGGTGCTGCGGCTCACCGCCGGGGTCGGCGTCGACCAGGACGGCTTCCTGCTCAGCGAGCACCAGCTCGGCTGAGCCCTGCCCCGCACGGCACCGCGCTCCACTGCTCCGCACCGCCTCCGGATCCGGCTGCGTAGTATCACACGTCACCGGCCGGATCGACTTCGTCAACGCGGGCGATCTGTGAAAAAATGTGCAGACGTACGTCGAAACTCGGAGGGGGCCTGAGCATGACCGTGCTGGTGGGGGCGTTCTTCGTGGCCGCGCTCCTCGCCGCACCGCTGTTCCGCCTGTGCGGACGCGCCGCCTTCCTCGTCCTCGCGCTCGTCCCGGGTGCCGGCTTCGTCGTCTCCCTCGCCCAGCTGCCCCGGATCCTGTCCGGCGGCGACGACTGGATGGAGCGCTTCAACTGGCTCCCGGCGCTCAACCTCCAGGTCGTCTTCCTCATGGACCCCCTGGCCTGGCTGCTCAGCCTGCTCGTCACCGGGATCGGTGCCCTCGTCTTCGTCTACTGTGCGCGCTACTTCGCCGCCGACGAGCCCCGGCTCGCCCGCTTCGCCGGCGTCCTCATGGCGTTCGCCGGCATGATGTACGGCCTCATCCTCGCCGACGAGATGCTTCTCCTCTTCATCTTCTGGGAGGGCACCACGGTGTTCTCCTACCTCCTGATCGGGCAGTACAACAGCCGTCAGCAGTCCCGCCGTGCCGCGCTCCAGGCTCTCGTCGTCACCACCGCCGGCGGGCTCGCGATGCTCGTCGGCGTCATCCTCCTCACCGTGGTCATGGGCACCGGCCGGATCTCGATGATCGTCGACATCGGCTACACCGTGGGGATCAACGGCGGCCTCGTCATCACCGCGGTGATGCTCATCCTCGTCGGCGCGGTGTCGAAGTCCGCCCTCATCCCGTTCCACTTCTGGCTGCCCGGCGCGATGGCCGCCCCCACCCCGGTGAGCGCCTACCTGCACGCCGCGGCGATGGTCAAGGCCGGGATCTACCTCGTCCTGCGCCTCGCGCCCGGGTTCCACGGCATGCCCGGCTGGACCGCCGTGCTCCTCGCGCTCGGGATCACGACGATGCTCATGGGCGGCTGGCAGGCGCTGCGGCAGTTCGACCTCAAGCTCGTCCTCGCCTTCGGCACCGTGTCCCAGCTCGGCTTCCTCATCATCGTCAGCTCGTTCGGGACGCGCGACATCACCCTGGCCGCGACGACGCTCCTGCTCGCCCACGGCCTGTTCAAATCCGCGCTGTTCCTCATCGTCGGGATCATCGACCACCGGGCCGGCACGCGTGATCTGCGCAAGCTCAGCGGCTACGGCGCGCGCTCGAAGGGGCTGTTCATCGCCGCCCTCGTCGCCGCCGCATCGATGGCCGGCGTCCCACCGCTGTTCGGGTTCGTCGCCAAGGAGGCGGTCTACACCACGCTGCTCGAGGACGGTACGAAGGCCGGGGTGATCGCCGTCATCGGCGTCTTCCTCGGTTCTGTCCTCACGGTGGCCTACTCCGCGCGTTTCGTGTGGGGCGCCTTCGCCACGAAGCCGGGGGTGGAGGCGATCGAACCGGCGCGCGAGAGCCCGCTGTTCAAGTCGGTGCCCTATCTCCTCGCCGTGCTCACCGTGCTCGCCGGCCTCGCCTCCTCCTGGCTCGACCCGATCATCGCCTCGTGGTCCTCGCGCCTGGCCGGCGGCGCGGAGAAGCCCTACTACCTCGCGCTGTGGCACGGGCTCGAGCCCGCTCTGCTCCTGTCGGCGGGGAACCTGGCGCTCGGCCTGGCGATGTTCTGGTTCGCCCGGCAGGTGTCGGTGTTCCAGGCCGCGATGCCCGACGGCATCGACTTCCACGGGCTCTATCGCCGCTCGATCAGCGGGCTCGAGTCGTCCGCCGCCTATGTCACCGCTCGCACCCAGCGCGGCTCGATGCCCTTCTACCAGGGCGTCATCTACATCGTGTTCATCGGCTCGATGTCCGCCGCCCTGCTCCTCAACGACACCTGGCCCAGTGGCATCGCACTCGCCGACAACGCCCTGCAGATCATCGTGGCCGCCGCCATCATCATGGCCGCGCTCGCCGCGACCCGTGCGCAGAAGCGCTTCGCGGCGGTCGTCATCGTCGGCATCTCCGGCTACATGATGGTCGCCTTCTTCGCGCTCCAGGGCGCTCCGGACCTCGCGCTCACCCAGGTGCTCGTCGAGACCATCACGATCGTCGTGTTCGTCCTCGTCCTCCGCCGCCTGCCGGCCCGGATCGGCAACTCCTCGGGTCGTCTCTCCCCGTCGCTGCGCGGCCTCATCGCCGCAGTGTTCGGGATCATGATGATGCTCCTCGTCTTCGTCGCATTCGGCGCCCGCACCGCCGCGCCGATCTCCGAGTCGTTCCCGTTCCTCGCCTACGAATACGGCCACGGCAAGAACGTCGTCAACGTCACACTCGTCGACATCCGCGCCTGGGACACGCTCGGCGAGCTGTCCGTCGTGGTCGCGGCCGCCACCGGCGTGGCGAGCCTGATCTTCGTGCGCGGGCGGGAGAGCCGCCTGCAGCGCTTCCAGGGCCACCGGCCGGACAGCTTCGCCGCGCGGCATCGCCCGGTCGAGGACGAGCTGTTCTCCCCGATGCGCACCGCCGGCGACGGGCCGAGCACCGACACCCGGCGCAGCGCGTGGCTGCTCGCCGGGCGCGCGCTCGCCCCGAAGAACCGCTCGATCCTCCTCGAGGTGCTCGTCCGGCTGCTGTTCCACCCCATCCTCGTGTTCTCCGTCTACCTCCTGTTCGCGGGCCACAACCTGCCCGGCGGCGGATTCGCCGCCGGCCTCGTCGCCGGCATGGCGCTCGTCGCCCGCTACCTGGCCGCCGGCCGCCACGAGCTCGCGGAGGCGGCCCCGATCGACGCCGGTCTGCTCCTCGGCCTCGGCCTCGCGCTCGCTGCCGGCACCTCGCTCGGCGGCTTCCTCTGGGGGAGCGTATTCTTCGAGTCCGCCTACTGGAGCACCGAGCTGCCGGTGCTCGGCTACGTGTCGTTCGGCACCTCGACGATCTTCGACATCGGGGTCTACTTCGTCGTCGTCGGCCTCATGCTCGACATCCTCCGCAGCCTCGGCGCGGGGGTCGACCGCCACCAGGAGGCGGACGAGGAGCGCCTGGCGGAATCGCTCTCCCGCGACGAGCACGCCGGGCCGGACACCACCGAGCTCCACGCGATCCTCGGCCGCATGGACGACGTCGAGGTCGACGGGCCGGCAGGGGGGAGCCGACTGTGACGACCTCTTTCGTGATGCTGCTCGCCATGGGCGTGATGTTCGCCTGCGGCCTCTACCTCATGCTCGACCGCTCGCTCACCCGTGTGCTGCTGGGCTTCCTGCTCATGGGCAACGCGGTGAACATGCTCATCATCCTCACCGCCGGCCCTCCGGGGCGGCCGCCTCTCACCGACGGGGAGAACCTCACCACCGACGGGATGAACGACCCGCTGCCGCATGCGCTCGTGCTCACCGCGATCGTCATCACCTTCGCGCTGTCGGCGTTCCTGCTCGCGATGATCTACCGCTCCTGGCGCCTGGTCCGCAACGAGAACCTCGAGGACGACATCGAGGACGTGCGGATCGCGCTCGCCAAGGGCCGCGGCTCCGGCGACGAGGCGGGCACGAGCGGGGAGTACGACGACACCGAGTTCGGCGACGAGGCCCAGACCCCGATCGCCGGGGCGCTCGACCTGGACGAGGACGGCTCGCCGGTCGAGCGCCGGGCGGAGGACCGGGCGGAGGACCGGGCCGAGGCGCGGGCCGAGGGCGGCTCCGACACCGGGGCCGAGGCGCGGGCCGGTTCCCGTCGGACCGACTCCGGTGAACCCGGCTCCCGCGAGGCCGGCTCGGACGAACCGGGCGCCGCCGACCGCCGCACCGACTCCGATCAGACCGGGAGGGACACCTGATGCTCGCCGTCCTCGTGCCCCTGCCCGTGGTCCTGCCGCTCATCGGGGCCGGCATCACCCTCATGCTGTCCGGACGCCGGCGGGGCCAGACCGCCGTCACCGTCATCACGCTCGCGATCGTGCTCGCGATCGACCTCGTGCTCCTGTTCGGCGTCGACGCCCGCGGCACGCAGGTGGTCGCGGTCGGCGGCTGGGAGCTGCCCTTCGGTATCGCGCTCGCCGTCGACCGGCTCAGCGCGGTCATGCTCGTCGTGTCCGCGATCGTCACCCTGCTCGTGCTCCTCTACGCGGTGGGCCAGGAGATGGCCGACACCGCGAACGAGACGCCGGTGAGCGTATTCAACCCGACGTACCTCATCCTCTGCGCCGGTGTCGCCGCGGCCTTCATCGCCGGCGATCTGTTCAACCTCTACGTCGGCTTCGAGATGCTGCTCGGCGCCTCGTACGTGCTCCTCACCCTGGGCGCCACGGCGCAGCGGATCCGCGCCGGGGTGACCTACATCGTCATCTCGCTCGTGTCCTCGCTGATCTTCCTCATGGGGATCGGGCTCGTCTACGCGGCGACCGGCACCGTGAACATCGCGCAGCTGTCGGTGCGGATCGGCGAGCTGCCGCCCGACATCCAGATGATCCTTCACATCACGCTGCTCATCGCGTTCGGGATCAAGGCCGCGGTGTTCCCACTCGCGTTCTGGCTGCCCGACTCCTACCCGACCGCACCCGCTCCGGTCACCGCGGTGTTCGCCGGCCTGCTCACCAAGGTCGGCATCTACGCGATCATCCGCACCGAGACGGTGCTCTTCGCCGAATCGAACCTGCGCACCCCGCTGCTCGTCGTCGCCGCGCTCACCATGCTCGTCGGGATCCTCGGCGCCGTCGCGCAGTCGGAGATCAAGCGACTCCTGTCCTTCACCCTGATCTCGCACATCGGCTACATGATCTTCGGCGTGGCGATGGGGACGGTCGAAGGTCTGACCGCGGCGATCTTCTACACCGTGCACCACATCATCGTGCAGACCGCGCTGTTCCTCGCCATCGGTCTCGTCGAGCAGCGCAACGGCACCACCTCGATCCGCAAGCTCGGCGGCCTCGCCGTGCTCGCCCCGGGCCTGTCCCTGCTGTTCTTCATCCCCGCGCTCAACCTCGCCGGGATCCCACCGTTCTCCGGGTTCATCGGCAAGGCCGCGCTGTTCCAGGCCGGGTTCGAGACCCGCGACTGGCTGATCTTCGTGCTCATCGGCGCCGGCGCGCTGACCTCGTTGCTCACGCTCTACGTCATCGGCAAGACGTGGAACCTCGCCTTCTGGCGGGACCCGGACGACACCGAGGAGCCCACCCCGGAGCTCGTCGAGGAGTTCGAGGAGCGCAAGGAGGCCGTCGCCGACGGCCGCAGCTGGCGCAGCACGCAGACGATGCCGCGCACGATGATCGGCTCGGCCACGGTGATGGTCGCGGTGAGCGTGCTCGTCACGGTGTTCGCCGGCAATCTCTGGGACATCAGCGCGCGGGCCGCGGAGAATCTCCGGAGCCCGTCGACCTATGTGTCCTCGGTGCTCGGAGAGGAGGACGGATCATGACGACCAAGCGGTCGAAGGCGCGCCGCTCCATCCTCCAGCAGGCCCTGCTCGTGCTCGTGCTGTGCGCGCTGTGGATCATGCTGTGGGACCAGTTCACCGTACTCAACATCGTCACCGGGCTGGTGCTCGGGATCCTCGTCACGCGCTGGTTCTACCTGCCGCCGGTCGAGCTCTCGGGCCGGTTCAACCCCTTCTACGCCGTCCAGTTCATCCTCTGGTTCACCGCCTCGATGATCATCGCCTCCGTCCACGTCAGCTGGTCGGCCGTGCGCCGCCGGGGGGTGCGCGCCGGCAGCGTCATCGAGCTCGACCTCCACACGCGCTCCGATCTCCTCATCACCGCGGTCTCCGTGGTGCTCGGGCTCATCCCCGGCTCGATCTGCATCGAGGTCGACCGGCCGCACTCGGTGATCTACGTCCACGTCCTCGACTGCTCGACGGAGGAGGCGATCGAGAAGGCGCGCGAGCAGATCTACCGGATCGAGCACCTGCTCATCGCGACCTTCGGCTCCGCCCACGACCTCACCGCGCTCAACGAGTGGCGGGTGGAGAACGGCCGGAAGCCGGTCCTCGCACAGCGCACGATCCGACCTGCGGGCAAGGAGGCCGACCGATGACCGGGCTCTCGTCCACGCCGATCGTCGATCCTGACATCCTCCGGATCGCCGGACCGATCATCGGCGTCGTCTTCTTCGTCGCGATGCTCATCGCGGTGTTCAAGATCATCAGGGGCCCATCGATCCTCGACCGGATGATGGCCTCGGATGTGCTGCTCGCGACGCTGATGTGCGGATTCGGCGGGTACGTCGCAGTGACCGGTCGCGTCGATCTGCTGCCGGTGCTGCTCGCGCTGTCGTGCCTGGGCTTCCTCGGCTCGGTGAGCGTGTCGCGCTACGTGTCCCGCTCGGAGACCTCCGCCCCGGTCATCGGGTCGTCGGTGTTCGAGGAGATGGACGAGGCGGACGACGAGGTGGCCGCGGACGGCGCGATCCCGCGCGCCGCGCGCACCGCGGCCAGCACCTCGGCAGGTGGGGCGGCGTCGCCGGCCGGCGGTCCCGACGACGGAATGGTGGCCGCCGGAGCCGCCCGTGACCACCATCCGGGGCCCGCGGGGGACGTCGCCGGCCCGGCGGTGACGGGCGAGGAGGAGCCGATCCGCACGCTGCCCGAGCAGCGCGAGCGATCGCCCGAGGAGGGCGAGGCGCGAACCGCGCCCGAGGGCGCAGGGCCCGGGCAGGGGCAGGCGCCGTCCGAGCAGGAGCACCCCGCGGCCGGCCCCGACGAGGAGGATCTCGTCGAGGAGGCGGTGCGCGACTCCGCGGCGAAGAACGCCGATGCGGAGATCGGCATCGAGCCGAGCAGCGCCGCACCCGCCGCGGACCGCGCCGTGGCGCCCACCGACGAGCACTCACCTGTCGAGCACCGCGCCACTGAGCACCGCGCCACCGAGCACTCCGTCGGACCCCTGTTCGTCGACGACGAGGAGGAGGGGCGGTCATGATCGCCGACATCGTCACCCTGGTCTTCATCTGCGCGGGAGCCGCGCTGTCGCTCGCTGCGGCGATCGGCCTTCTCCGCTTCCCCGACCTCATGAGCCGGCTCCACGCGGCGTCGAAGCCGCAGATCCTCGGCCTCATCCTCATGATGTTCGCGATCGCGATCCAGATCCCGCACTGGGGGCCGATCACCACGATGTTCCTCGTCGTGACCTTCCAGATGATGACCACCCCGGTGGGCACTCACATGGTGGGCCGCGCGGGCTATCGCACGAAACGGCTGCGCCGATCTATGCTGTACCGAGATGAATTGGCGGACGCCGTCGCCCGTGCCGAGGCGCGGGATTCCGCACAGCGCACCGCCCGCACAGTGCCGAAGGACTCGCAGACATGACCTCAGCTTTCGCCCAGGACGATCGACCGCTCGTCCTCGTCGCCGACGACGAGCCCGATGTGCTGGGCGCGGTGGTGCCCTTCCTCAGCCGCTCGGGATTCCGGGTGATCAGCGCCCCGGACGGCAAGCTCGCCCTCGATGAGATCCGCCGCCATCAGCCCGACGTGTGCGTCCTCGACGTGCTCATGCCCGGTGCGGACGGCCGCGAGGTGCTGCGCACGCTGCGCAGCGAGGAGAACTGGGTCCCGGTGCTGCTGCTCACCCAGGTGGGCGAGGCGGTGGAGCGGGCGATGGCGCTCGAGGAGGGCGCCGACGACTACCTCAACAAGCCCTTCGACCCGCACGAGCTCATCGCCCGGATCCGCGCGGTGCTGCGCCGGACCCGTCAGGACGGGCCGCCGCTGGCGAACGCCCCGGTGCTGATTTCGACGTTCGGGCTCAAGCTCGACCGGGTGGGCCGCCGCGCATGGATCAACGACCGCAACCTCGTCATCACCCCCAAGGGTTTCACGCTGCTCGAGTACCTCATGGTGCACCAGGACGAGCTCATCGAGCGCACCCGCCTGCTCGAGGTGCTGTGGGGCTTCGACGATGCCGTCGGCACCCGCGCCGTCGACTCCCGCGTCGCCGAGCTGCGACGCGTGCTCGGCGAGGACGCGGCGAACCCGCGGTGGATCGCGACCGTCCAGGGCCGCGGCTACCGGTTCGTCGCCGAGGTGCGCGGCGCCAACGATCTGGGCGGCCGATGAACACCTTCCTCGTCTTCGAGATCCGGATCTGGCTCTTCCTCGTCCTCCTGCTCGTCGGTCTGCTGCTGCTCGCCGGCGCGGCCTACCTCGCGTGGCGCTGGCTGCAGCGGCGCGAAGCGCGGCTGGTGGCGGAGAACCGGCGGACGGCGGAGCGGGACGCACTCACCCGCCGCAATCGGATGCTCATCCGCCTCGACCACGAGCTCAAGAACCCGCTCACCGCGCTGCGCACCTCCGCGGCGACGGTGCGGGAGATGATCCGTGACGACAGCCCGAACCCGGACGAGATCGCGCCCGTCGTGCGCCAGATCGACACCTCGGCCCGCCGGGTCGCGCGCCTGCTCGCCGATCTGCGCAAGCTCGCCGATGTCGAGTCCCGTACGATCGAGTTCACCCGCGTCGACATGGATCGACTTATCCACCAGGCTGTCGAGGATGCGCGCACCGCACCCGGCGCCGAGGACCGGATGATCGTCGCGACGGTCGCCCGCGCCCCGTGGAAGCTGCCCGATGTCGCCGGCGAGGAGGACCTGCTGCTGTCGGCGATCCTCAACCTGCTCGGCAACGCGATCAAGTACTCCGCGGACACCGACGTCGTCGAGCTCCGCGCCAACGAGCAGATCATCCGCAACCACCGCTGGGTGGTCGTCGAGGTCGCCGACACCGGGCAGGGCATCCCGTCCGATGAGCAGGACACCGTGTGGGACGAGCTGTCACGCGGCAAGCGCGTGCGCTCCGTGGCCGGCTCCGGCATGGGCCTGTCGCTCGTCCGCTCGATCATCGCCCGGCACGGCGGATCGGTCGAGCTGTTCAGCCAGGAGGGCGTGGGCACCTCGGTACGGCTCGTGCTCCCGGTGCTCGGCGACGCACAGGCACCCGGCGCGCCCCACGACGACGGGGCGCAGGCCGCCGCGGCGTCTGCCCCGGTGCAACCGTTCAACGACAGCAGCCGCGGCGGGGGCGCCGGCGGATTCCTGCCGCCGCGTCAGCCCTCCGAGGCCGAGCTCGACGGACGCATCCTCGGCACCCCGAGGCGCACCTCGAAGCGTCGCCTGCAGCGGGTCAACGGCGAGCTCCACGATTCCGCGACCGGCGAGACCTTCGGCGATCAGGTGCCGTTCGACTCGGGTCCCTACCAGCACTTCAAGCCGCCGCGGCCGGCCGCGCCGCCCCCGCAGCCGATGGGGTCGGGACCGCAGCAGCACGCGCCGGGGCCGCAGGACCTCGGGCCGGGCCAGCAGAATGTCGGTTCGGTGCCGCAGCAGTACGGCTCGGGACCTCAGAACGTCGGTTCAGGCCCCCAGCAGTACGGCTCGGGGCCGGTGGGCCCGGGCGGCCCGGGCCAGGCCCAGCCGTACCAGCAGGCACCTGCGGCGCAGCCGTATCAGCAGGGCGGGTCGGAGCAGCGGGCGATGGACCGGGCTCCCATGGAACGACCGGCGCCCGCTCCCCAGCATTACGGCTCCGCTCCTCACCACTACGGCTCCGCGCCACAGCAGTACGGCTCCGCGCCTCAGCAGGGCGGCCCGGTGGCCCATGAGCGCGGTGCGGCTCCGTCCCGGCAGGCCCAGCAGGCCCCTTCCGGTGAGGGCGACGAGCCTCCGCGGGACACCACCTCGGGCTCGGAGCCCCGGCACTGATGCGCCGGCGCATCCAGGCCCTGTGCGCCGCCGGCGCGGCCGTTCTGCTGGCCGGCTGCGGAGCCTTCCAGGTCCGCACCTCCGAGGAGGGCGGCGGCGTGATGGGGGTGCGCGTGGCACAGACCGCCGGCCCCACCCCGACGCCCACGGAGACCGGACCGGCTCTTGCCGACGGCTACCAGCTCGTCGACGTGCCGTTCTCCGAGGGGTGCGGGGTCCCGATGCGGGTCGCGGTCCCCGACGGGTTCTCCGTCGGCTCCTCCGCCGGCGACTACGTGACCTTCGTCGAGGGCACCGCCGCGCTCGACGACCCGACGATCTCGATCTACTGCTCGGATTCGGTGTTGAGCGAGACCGCGGCCGAGCACATCGAGACGACTCGCAGCTACGGCTATCAGGAGGCGGGGACGACCAAGATCGCCGAGCGGAAGGGGCAGTTCGGCAACGGCTACTTCTGGAGCTACCAGGTCGACATGTCTCCGCGGGAGATCTTCGCCGGGACCTCTCAGACGATGCTCTACGGTGCCGACATCGCCTATACCGCCGAGGGTCGCCTGTTCACGCTCAAGTACGCAGCGACCGCGCCCACCGAGGACGTCGCGGGCCAGCACCGGCTGCAGCCGGCGGCGGACTTCGTCGAGGTCGACGGCCGGTTCGTGCCGATGCCCGACTGGGCCGGCTGAGCGGTCACCCGCGCAGCCGGCGGTGCCGCAGAAGGCCACTCCGCAATCGATGATGTCGGCCGAGCGATCACCCTGGAGGCGGCCGCTCCGCAGCCGCCCACCCCGACCGGGAACTCACTCCCCGGAGTCGGAGGCCCAGGACCGCATGGCGGTGAGCTGGGAGCGCAGGGCGCTCTGGTAGATCGCGAAGTCGGCGGTGTGGGAGATCACCTGGAACCCCTCGGCGATCGCGGCGCGGGTGAGCTCGTCGTCGACGGAGAAGATGCCCGCGGCCTTGCCCGCGGAGCGCGCGGCCTCGCCCACCCGTGCCAGGGCATCGCGGAACTCCACCGTGGTGAAGTCGCCGGGCGCGCCGAGGTTGGTGCTCAGATCCATCGGGCCGACGAACAGCACGTCGACGCCGTCGACCGCGGCGATCGCACGAGCGTGGGCGACGGCCTCCGGGGTCTCGATCTGCGGGAGGAAGAGGGTGAACTCGTTGGCTGCGGCCTGCTTGGTGCCGGGCTTGCCGCCGGTGTAGAGATCGTGGGCGATGCCCATCGCGGAGCCGCGCACGCCGAGCGGCGGGTACTTCATCCACGACACCACGGCCGCGGCCTGCTCCGCGGAGTTGACGTAGGGGACCATGATCCCTTCGGCCCCGGCGTCGAGGGCGCCGGACACCAGGTGCTGGGCGGTGCCGATGACGCGCACGAACGAGGCGATCTCCTCCCGGCGGGACACCGCCAGGGCGGGGCGGATCCGGTCGAGGGACCAGCCGGTGTGCTCGAGGTCGTAGAGCACCCAGTCCGCTCCGGCGCGGGTGGTGAGAGCGCCGATGCCCTCGGTCGCGAACTCGATGACGAAAGTGCCCAGGGACAGGTCGCCGGAAGCGAGGGCGCGGCGGACGTTCTCGGTGGTCATGCGGATCCTCTGCGATCGGAGCGGCGGGGCGCGCGGACTGCGTCGCCTCGTACTCCCGATGATATGCGGAACCCGGCGGTATGCGGCCGGTGGCGCGGGACGTGCGCGGCGGCCCGAACCTCGGGCGCGAGCGCGGCGGGTGGCGCCGGTGCGAGCACGGCCGACCCCGTGGAAGCACGGCCGGTCCTGTGCGAGCCGGGGCTCAGGCGTCGACGACGACGTCGCCGTCCGGGGTCGAGCAGCACAGGAGGATCGTGCCGGCGTCGATCTCACGCTGTCGGATGCCGCCGGCGTGCTCCATCTCCACCGGCCCGGAGAGCAGGCCGACCTTGCATGTGCCGCACATGCCGGAGGCGCAGTTCGATCGGAGGGGGACGCCGGCCCGCCGGCCGGCGCTCAGCAGCGTGTCCCCGTCCTCGACCGGGGCCGAGGTGCCGGTCCGGGCGAAGGTGATCCACGGACGGGTATCCGCGCTGTCGCGCTGCGGCGGGGCCGCGGCGGGCGCGGCATCGCGGGTGAGCGCGCCGCCGGCAGGCCTCGTGCCGCTATCGCGCAGCGTGTGCTCCGCAGCCCGCCGTCCGTCACCGGTTCCGGTGGCATCGACGGCCCCCGTGCCCTCGGCAGTGGTCGTGTCGTCGAAGGTCTCGGTGAAGAAGGAGACGGGGGAGACGCCGAGCTCCGCGAGAACCGCGCGGGCCCGCGCCAGGTAGTCCGGGGGCCCGCAGGCGAACACCATCCGGCCGCAGGCGTCGGGGACGAGCGCGCCGAGGGTGTCCGCGCTGATCCGGCCGGTGAGCCCCCGCCAGTCCGAGCTGGGCCGGTCGCCGAGGCTGAAGCGGACGGTGAATCGCGGATCGGTCTCGTCGAGGATGCGGAGCTCGCGGGCGAAGGCGAAGTCGCGCGGTGTGCTTGCGTGGTGGAGGACGACGACGTCGGCGCTGCCGTCGAGCGCGTGGAGGGTGCGCGCCATCGAGATGAGCGGGGTGATGCCGACCCCGGCGGCGAGCAGGAGGTAGCGGGCGCGCCGGTCGAAGTCCGGCAGGTGGAAGCCGCCGAGCGGTCCGAGCGCCTCGAGCACGGTGCCGGGGCGCACGTGGTGGTGGGCCCAGCGGGACACCGTGCCGGAATCCTCCCGCTTGATGCTCAGCCGAAAGGCTGCGGGGTCGGTCGGGGACGACGACAGGGAGTAGTTCCGCTCCCGCGGTCCGGCGTCGGTGGGGAAGACGACATTGAGGTACTGCCCGGGCCGGAACCCGAGCGGCCGGCCGTCGCGGCGCCGAAAGGTGAAGCTCATGATCTCGGGCGTCTCCGCGGTGACGGCGAGGCATTCGATGTCGAACTCGTGGGCGTGCATGGGTGCCGGGGTGCGTGCGATCACGGCCTCGGCCGCGGCCTCGAGCCCGGGTGATTCCGCGGACGCCGCCCGGTCGGCCCGCTGTGGAGGGTCGGCGACCCACGGCATCCGCACACCGCGCCGCGAGGGGGACCAGGGGCTGATGGTCCGCCACCACACGTGCTCCTGGGGCAGCGCCGGCCCGGTGGCCATGTCCGCCGGCGCCTCGGTGAGGGCATGGGGCACTCGTCCCGCTTCATCACGGGGGAAGGCCTCCGCGGCCGTGTCGACGAATCCGGAATGGGGATGGAGCTGCGTCTCTGCGGTCATCGGATGTACTCCTGCATGCGCATCGTGTACCAGTTGACGAAGGCCTCGACCTGGTGCTCGGTCGGGGTGTAGGGGCCCGGGACGTAGCCGGGATCGGTGACGCCGCGCTGGGTCAGACCCACGAAGCCGGCATCCTGGATGTTCGTCTGCCGCCATACGTGGGTCAGGTCCTCGGCGCGGTAGTCGACCTCGTCGACGGCGTCGTCGGCGACGAGCCAGGTGGTGCGCACGAGGGTGCGGTTCTCGCTCATGGGAAACGCGGCGAAGGTGATGACGTGGTCGGCGAGCAGGTGGAACCAGCTGTTGGGCTGGAGGTGGAGCGAACCGTCGCCGAGTCGGAAGTCCGGCAGGTCGCCGAGCAGCTTCTCGCTCAGTCTCCGGCCGGTCGCGGAGAAGGACTCGCCGTCCCCGTCGAGTGCATCGCGGCCCATCCGGATCCCGGCCTCGCGGGAATCCGGGGCGTCGTACACCTGCCAGGGGATGCCGTAGCGCTCGCAGCGATCGCGCAGCTCGTGGTCGGCGAGCACCGAGCGGTGCCAGGTGTCGATCTGGTGCTCGGGCACCTCGTGCTCCTCCAGGCCCCAGGTGGTGAAGTAGGAGCAGGCGAGCTCGGGGTGGCCGTCGCAGTGGTAGCACTCGCGGTTGTTCTCCATGACGAGCTTCCAGTTGCCCTCCTCGACGATCTCCTGCTGGAAGGCGACCTTCGTCCGGGGGATGTCGTGCGGTTCGACGAAGGGGGCGAAGATCTCGGCGACCGCGGCGAAGTCGGCGGGCGGTTCGGGGGCGAGGCAGAGGAAGACCAGGCCTGCGACCGTCATGCTGTGGACCTTGCGGAGACCGAAGCAGCCCGGGTCGAAGTCCGCACCTGCCGCGGCGGCGTGGATGAGCGAGCCGTCGCGGCCGTAGGTCCACGAGTGGTAGGCGCACACGAGGTTGCCGACGCTTCCGCTGGGCTCGGTGAGCACGCGGGCGCCGCGGTGGCGGCAGACGTTGCGCAGCGCATTCACCCCGCCGTCGTCGTCGCGGATGAGGATGATGGAGCGGCTGCCGACGTCGATGGTGACGAAGTCGCCGGGCTCGGGGATCTCCGCGACCGAGGCGGCGAAGAACCAGTGACGATCGAAGATCCCGGTGATGTCGTGGGCGAAGATCGCCGGGTCGGAGTAGAAGGGCGATTCGAGCGCTGTCCACCGGCGACGCCGGTCGATGAGGGTGCGGAGCCGCTCGGGGGACGCGGCGTCTCCCACGGCGGGAGATGGGGGAGCGGCTCGGCGGGCCGGGGCTGCCGAGGTGTGCTGGACCGAGTCGAGTGTCATGATCTGTGCTCCACGGCGATGGGGCCGAAAGGCTCCGGGGCGGCCCCGGAATCCTCATGTCCTCTCAGCGTACGAGCGGTGAGTGACGAATAAAAGCGCAAGAAAATCGACAGTATCGTGCAGAATAGGTGGATGATCGATCATCGGCTCACCGTGCTCCGCACTTTCGCCGCCTGCGGGTCGGTGACGGCTGCCGCCGAGGCACTCGACTACTCCCCGTCGGCAGTGTCCGCCCAGCTCAGAGGGCTGCAGGCGGATCTCGGACTGCGACTCGTCGAGAAGGATGGACGCGGGCTCCGGCTCACCCGGACCGGCAGGCGGCTCGTCGAGGAGTCCGACGGCCTGTTCACGCACTGGGAGGGCGTGCGTGCAGCCCTCGCCGCGGATGGCGGAGCGGAGGCGGAGCAGCTGCGGCTCGGAGGCATGTCGACAGCCACGGCGGCGCTGCTCGCGCCGGTCGCAGTGCGGCTGCGGGCCGAGGCCCCCGGTTTGGGGATCTCCATCGTCGAGGCGGACCCGCAGCGCTGCTTCGACCTCCTGCTGGCCGACCGCCTCGACCTGGCGATCGTCGTGTCGATGCAGGCCAGCGCCGGGGCCGGCGATCCCCGCTACGAGCGGATCGCGCTCCTCGATGATCCGCTCGACATCATGCTGCCGGCGGACCACCGCCTGGCCGGGCGGGAGTCGATCTCCCTCGAGGAGGTCGGTGAGGAGCCGTGGATCGCGGCGCGACCGGGGACTCCGTACCGAGCCCTGTTCATCGCGGCATTCACGGCCGCCGGGACGACACCCCGGGTGGCGCACGAGGTCGCTGAGTGGGACACCGAGGCGACGCTCATCGAGAAGGGTCTGGGGATCGGGCTAGTCCCGCGGCTGGCGCGGATCTCGAGCGACTACCGGGTGGTCCGGGTCCCCGTCGCCGGCCCGGCGGCACCCCACCGACGGGTAGTCGCCGCGATCCGTCGGGGTGCGCGGGAGCGTCCGCTCATCGCACGCACGGTGGATGCCCTCCGTGAGCAGGCGCGGGACGGGCTCGGCTACCGGTGAGACGGGGCGCACGGCGCCGTCGGTAGGTTAGCGTCGCCGCTAGGTTAGCGCCGCCGGAAGGTCCGCGCCGTCGCGCGGCAGTCGTCGACGGGCGGGCCGGTGCTCAGAGCCAGTCGACGCGTTTGAAGATGACATAGAAGATCGCGCAGCCGGCCACCATGATCGCGAGCGAGAACGGGTATCCCATGAGCCAGTGGAGCTCCGGCATGTGCTGGAAGTTCATGCCGTAGACGCCGGCGACGAGGGACGGGAAGAAGAGGATGCCGGCCCACGCCGAGATCTTCTTCATGTGCTCGTTCTGGGTGATCGAGAGCTCGTTCATGCGGCGCATGTCCTCGTTCTGGCGCTCGGAGATCAGGGTCGAGTTGACCGTGAAGATCTCCCGGAGGAGCTGGCGGAGCCGCTCGATGCGCTCGGTGGCGCTGTGGACGTGGTCGGCGACGTCGCGCAGCCCGCGGGCGAGGTCCGGAGGAGCGGTGTGCTGCTCGAGGACGGTGGAGACGGCGGACATGAGCGGGGACAGGGGACTCACCGCGCGCTCGAGCTCGATGAGCTCGCGGGACAGCCGGTACACCTGCTGAGAGGGGATGGGGCCGGTGCCGAAGAGCTGCTCCTCGAGACCGTCCGCGCGATCCTCGAGAGAGATGAGCAGAGGGTCGTAGTCGTCGACCACCCGGTCCATGATCCGGTAGAGCGCGGAGAACTGGGCGTGGTCGAGGAAGCGCGGGTCGTCCTCGAACACGGTCCTCACGGCGTCGATGTCGAAGGCGGGAGTGTGCCGGACGACGATGATGAAGTCGGTGCCGAGGAAGATGTGGAGCTCGCCGATCACGACCTCGGTGATCTCGGCCTCCTCCGGGGCTGTGCGGTCGAGCCCTGCGGCGTCGGCTTCCGCGGCCTCCGGGGTGTGCGGGGCCCGCGGGGCGGCGTGCGCGGTCGTCAGGGCGGCTGACGACCGGGGCTCGGCGGGGCCGGAGTCGACAGCGGGCGCCTCGGCGAACCGGTTCACGGGGGAGTGCGCAGGTCGGCGTCCGGGCCGAGGCGCCGCCGGGCGCAGGACCATGAAGTCGGTGGAGCCGTAGCGCTCGTACTTGGGGCGCTGATGGGCTTCCACGGCGTCCTCGACGGCCAGCGGGTGGAGGTCGAAGCGTGCGGCGAGCTCGGCGAGCTCGGCGTCGGTGGGTCGGAGCATGTCGATCCACAGGAACGGCGGGGCGTCGGGGTTGGCGGGTGCCGCGGCGAGCGCATCGGCGGCCTCGGTGATCGTGGAGAGGTGAGTCGAGTCCTCGCCGTCGGTGTAGAGGACGAAGGTGCCGGAGGTCGAGGCGGTGTCGGGGCGTCGAGGTGACTCTCCCGGCGCGGAGCCGCCCGGCATTCCGCCGGGACCGGGAGGCGCCTCGTCGCTCGGGTCGGACATCCTGTGCCTCCTCGTGTGCCGCCCGGTCGAGCGTGGATCCGCGTGTCCGCCGCCCCGGGATGGGGCCGAATGTCCGCGCCGATCGGGTGATGCCTCACTATGGCATGCTAATCCCATGGACGCACTCATGGTGATGAACACGGAGGAGACGCGCGCGGAGGCGACGGGCATCACCGAGGTCATCGCTGATCTGATCTCCCGTGCACGGGCCACCGGCGGGGTCGTGGCGTTCGTGTCGGCACCCGTGGCGCCGGGCGCCCCGGAGCTGCCGGAGTCGGTGTTCGAGGTCGGGGACGACCTGGGCCTGGTGTCGGAGTCCGCCGACGCATTCGACGGTGTCGATGATCTGGCGGCGGGTCTCCATGACCTCGCGGTCGACCGGATCATCATCGGCGGCGTCGACGTCCAGGAGGCCATCCGTCACACCGCGATGGCGGCGCTGGCGTGCAACTTCGATGTGATCGTCCTCGCCGATGGCACCCGCGATCTTTCCGGTACGCCGGTCGAGTGGCTCTCCGACGCCGAGGAGTCCGGCGCGATGATCAAGGACGTCGCCGACGTCTGGCTGCGGATGTGACGCTCTGTCTCCTTGAGCGACCGGCCCGCGCTTTGAGCGACTGCACGCGCTCAGGACTGAGTGACACCCGCTCTCAGATCTGAGGGACCGCACGCGCACAGAGCTGAGCGACCCCACGCTCTCAGAACGGCGGCACATCGTCGTCCCATGATCGTCGGCGTGCTTCCTCTCTGCCGTTCGCTCCGGACGGGGTGCTGACGAGTGCGGCGGGGAGCTCGAGGAGCCGAGCGCGGAAGCGGGAGTGGAAGACCGGTTCGCGGAAGGCATCGAGATATCCCGGCGGGCGCCAGGCGGGCAGCCCGTCGATCATCACGGCCTCCCAGCCCCATCGCTCGTGCTGGTGGTGGTGGAAGGCGCAGACGAGGGTGAGGTTCTCGGTGTCGGTCGGCCCTCCGCGGGCGTGGGGAACGATGTGGTGGGCGTCGCACCAGCCGGCGGGCATGTCGCAGTCGGGGAAGGTGCACCCGTGGTCGCGTGCGGTGAGGCAGACCATCTGCTTCTTGTTCGCGAAGCGGTTCTCGGTGCGCATCTCGACCTTCTCGGTGCCCGGCTTGGTCGAGTGGTAGAAGAATTGACCGCCGGCTGACAGCGCGAGCAGATCCTCGAGCCGGATCGGGGTCCCGGCCTGGGTCTCGACCTCTCCGCGGCCCCGGGCCATCTGCTCTGCTGTCGCGCTGACGATGAGAGCGAACCCGGGGCCGTGCTGCGTGCGATCACGGGCGACGGAGGTCATGAGCTGTGAGAAGCGCTCGTGCCGGCGGACGCCGTCGGGGCGGCGATCAGGCTCCACATGATGATGGGCCGGCTCTCCGTCCCGCGTGACACCCGTGGCCGATGGAGTGAGGAAGCTCCATCCGGCGGGTGAATCTGCTGCTTCTGCTGTGCGCGGAGGGATGTCTGCGGTCGTTCCGTCACCACCGCTCGGGGGTGAGGCTCCGTCACCACCGCTCGGGGGTGAGGCTCCGTCACCACCGCTCGGGGGTGAGGATTCGCAGGAGCCCGCGTCAATCGATCCTGGCGTGCCTGATCGCGGATCCCCTGAGCGCTGGTCCGCGCGGTCGGCGGACCGGTCGGTGAGCAGTGCGTGCAGGGCGGTGCCGGTCGCGGGAGTGAGCAGTCCGGTGAGCGACCAGTCGCCGTTCTTCCGCGAGGACAGCGTCACGTGGTAGCGGTCGGGGTGCGTGCGCTCGCTCGGCATCTCCCCATCCGGATCGAGGCGATCGAGCACCCGTCGGTTGAGGGTGGGGATGTCGGCGACCTGCACCGTGTTGAGGTTCTCGGCGAACAGCCGGTCGATCGTCGGAGCTTCGGCTTCCCACACCGTCGACGGCAGTTCGTGTGCGACCCGGGCGGCACCGGTGACCTGGCAGGCGGAGAAGGTGCCGGAGTGGATGCCTTCGGCGAGTGCGGGCATCTCCGGTTCCATGCTCTCCCCGGTCAGGCTCGTACGCGAACCGACTGCCTCCGACAGTCGCAGCCGCCTCTGCGCCTCCCCGCCGGAGATGCGCAGCTTCTCCCGCAGCAGCGAGCGAGTGCTGCGCGCGCCATAGGCAGCGGTATCGGATTCACGGGAGAACTGGGCGGTGAGTTCGGCCGACAGGCCATCGAGGCGGCGACGCAGGTCCTCGATCCCACGCAGACCGGCGAGCATGTCCGACGCGCTGAGGCTGCGGGCGTGCGCCCGGATGTCGGCCGCGAGGCGGGTGATGGCGGTGATCGATTCGAGGACCTCGGGAAAGCCTGCGGTGATCGCGCTGAGGTCCGATTCGGAGACCAGCGCCGGTGAAGGACGCGTGTGGCGGCTGCGGTAGCCCGTGGGCTCATGCACAGTGAGCATCGCCGTCGCTTCCTCTACGCATTCCGATCCAATCGTCATCGAATGAATAATGTGTTCGAATCATACGACCATGCTAGCCGATGGAATCGAACAGTGCAAGGGTATATTCGAACAGAGTTTCGCGCGGCAGGATTCATCCACCGGATGCTGTGGAGAGCAGCTGTCGGAACGGCCCTGCACACGGAACGGCCCTGCAGCGTGACGCTGCAGGGCCGTTCCTCGTCGGTCGGGTCGGGATCAGCCGGCCATCGAGCCCGACTTCCAGTTCTCGAAGAACTCGGCGTTGTCGCCGGCCCACTCCTCCACGGCACCGTCGAGGTCCTCACCGTTGTAGTTCTCCTCGGAGAACATGACGTTCTCGAGGCTGGAGAGGGCTTCGTCGTCGATGACGAGGTTCTTCAGCAGCTGACCGGCCTTCGGGTGGTCGTCGCTGAATCCGGAGCGGGTGAAGTTGTAGATGAGCTCGGCCTCGCCCATCGCACCCTCGGGATCTTCGAGGTCACGGACCGGGAAGGCGTCGTAGGCCCAGTGCGGACGCCACAGGGTGACGAGGATGTTGTCCCCGCTGTCGGTCGCCTTCTTGAGTTCCGAGAGCATCGCCGGGGTCGACGACACGATGAACTCGTAGTCCTCGAGGCCGTACGTCGGGATGGCGGACTCCTCGGTGGTCTTCGTCAGGCCTGCGCCCGCCTCGATGCCGACGATCCGGTTGCCGTACTCGTCGCCCATCTCCGCGAGGTCGGCGATCGACTGGGCCGGCGAGTCCTCGTTCACGGCGAGCGTGAGCTTGGCGTTGTCGTACCAGCACCCGTGCGCCTCGATGTCCTCGCCGTACTGCTCGAGGTAGTCGGCGTGGGTCAGGGGCAGCCAGCCGTCGAGGATGACGTCGATGTCGCCCTCGGCGAGGCCGGTGTAGCCCGGCCCGGCCTGGAACGACTGGACGTCGGCGGTGTAGCCGTCCTGTTCGAGGAGGTACTTGTAGAGGTGGGCCGCGGCGAAGGACTCGTCCCAGCCGTCGAAGGCGCCGATGGTGATGTCGGTGTCCGAATCGGCTTCCATCGAGCTGGTGTCCGCGGACTCCTCACCCGGAGTGCAGTCGGACCAGTCGACCTCGGAGCCGCCGCCGGCGGCGGTCTCGTCTCCGCCTCCTCCGGAATTTCCGCCCTCGTTCGAGACGCCGCAGGCGGTGAGTGCGAGCACGGAGGCGGCGAGGACGCCGCCGACCTTGGACATCGTGGTGAGTTTCATGGTTCCTCCTCGGTGGATCGGATGCTGGTATCGGAAGATGGTCAGTGCGATGGGGCTGAAGAGCCGCGCAGCGAGCACCGGGGTCGGCGCCCGTGCCCGGGTCGAGTCATGCGGATCGAGCCCGCTCGAGGGCGGAGCGGTTGCCGAGCGCGGCGGTGACACGGTCGAGGTAGACGGCGATGATGACGACGGCGAGCCCGGCCTCGACACCGAGAGCGATGTTGAGCGAGCTGATCGAGGAGATCACCGCACCGCCGAGGCCCTGCGCTCCGGCCATGCCGGCGAGGACGACCATCGACAGGGCGAGCATGATCACCTGATTGATGCCCGCCATGATCGTCGGCATCGCCAGGGGCAGCTGGATCCGGGAGAGGATGTGCCCGTCCGAGGCGCCGAACGCCTGTCCGGCCTCGACGACCTCGGGATCGACCTGGCGGATCGCCAGCTCGGTGAGGCGCACTCCCGGGGGCAGCGCGAAGATGATCGTGGCGATCGCTCCCGGGACCTGGCCGATGCCGAAGATCACGATGATCGGCACGAGGTAGGCGAGTGCCGGCATCGACTGCATGAAGTCGAGGACCGGCTTGAGGATCGTCGAGACGATGTCCGACTTGGCGGCGAGGATGCCGAGCGGGATCGAGATCGCGACTGCGATGAGGACGGCGACGATGACGAGAGCGAGCGTCGACATCGAGTTGGTCCACTGGTCGAGCGCGCGGATCAGATAGAAGCCGACGAGGGTGAAGACGGCGAGCTTCCAGCCGCTCGCGAGCCAGGCCAGTGCGGCGAGGACGACGATCATGATGAGGTACACCGGCGAGCTCAGCGCCCAGAAGAAGAAGTCGTAGAGACCGCCGAGCACGGTGGAGAGGAGGCTCAGCAGGAGGCTGAAGGTCTCGGTGGACCAATCGATGAAGCTCTCGATCCACTGACCGAACGGGATGCGCGGGTTGAAGAAATCGAACTCCATGGCTCAGACTCCCTTCTCGTCGGTGGGTGCGGGGGCATCGGGGCCGGTCGGGGGCTCCGCTTCGGGAGACTCGCCGCCGAATGCGGACGCGCCGGCCGACTCCGGGGGAGTGAAGACGAAGGGGGCGGTGCCGCCGATCGGTGAGGCCGCTCCCGGTCGTCCGGCATCGTCGATGTCGTTCGGCCCCTCGCCCGAGACGCCCTCTGGGGCGGAGTCGGATGCATAGTCGACTGCGGATGCGCCGCCGACCGCGGAAGCACCGGCGGGATCGCCGGCGGTCGGCCGACTCGCGACCACCTCATCAGCCTCCGCCTGCTGGCCGGTGTCGCTGTCGGACAGCCGGGTGATCGGCAGTTCGCCGGTCGACGGGCTGACGCTCGCCATCGAGTTGAGCAGCGCGATGCGCGGGACGACGCCGATGAGACGGTCCTGTTCGTCGACCACGGCCAGCGGCACGGGGGAGGAGGAGCTCTGGGCGAACAGCTCCGACATCGGGGTCTCGGGTCGCACAGTGAGGACGTTCTCCGTGGTGATGACGCTGCGGAGGTCCTTGGCGCCCTCGCGCGAGGCGTTGACGGCGGCCCGGTCGCTGATCTGGCCGACGAGCCGCCGGTCGCGGGTGGTGACGAGCAGGCCCGAGGTCTTGACGTCCTCCATCATCCGGATCGCCATGCGCGGCCCGGCGGTGTCGGTGATGACCGCGGTCGGCCTCTGCATGATCGACGAGGCGGTGAGCACACGGGTGCGGTCGACGTCCTGGACGAAGCTCGCGACGTACTCATCGGTCGGGTCGGTGAGGATGTCCTCGGCCGTGCCGATCTGCACGATGCGGCCGTCGCGCATGACCGCGATCCGGTCGCCCAGGTACATCGCCTCGTTGAGGTCGTGGGTGATGAAGATGATCGTCTTGTTGAGGGTCGACTGGAGCTCGACGAGCTGGTCCTGCATCTCGCGCCGGATGAGCGGGTCGAGTGCGGAGAACGCCTCGTCCATGAGGAGGATGTCGGTCTCCGCGGCGAGCGCGCGCGCCAGGCCGACGCGCTGCTGCATGCCGCCGGAGAGCTGGCCGGGATACTTGTCGCCCCAGCCGCCGAGCCCGACGACCTGGAGCCAGTGGTCGGCGCGCTCGAGCCGGTGCGTCTTCGAGACCTGCTTGATCTCGAGCGCGTATGCCGCGTTCTCCCGCACCGTGCGGTGGGGCAGGAGCGCGAAGTGTTGGAACACCATTGCGATGCTGTCGCTGCGGAGCTTGCGCAGCTGGCCGGAGCTCATCCGTGAGATGTCCTGACCGGCGACCTCCACGGTGCCGGCGGTGGGGGCCCACAGGCCGTTGATCATCCGGATGAGAGTCGACTTGCCGGAGCCGGAGAGGCCCATGACGACGAAGCTCTCGCCCTTCTCGACCTCGAAGCTCGCGTCGATGACGGCCGCGGTGCCGAGCCTCTTGAGCTCGTCCCGGGTCTTACCGGCCTTGAGGCCCTGGACGACCTCTTTCCCGTTGCGGCCGAAAACCTTGTAGACGTGGGAGGCGCGGACAGCTGTCACGAGGACGAGTCCTTCCTGTCGGTGCGTGCAGTGGAGCGAGCTCGCCGGTGCCGGCTGCGGGGCCGCTCGGTGCTGCGCTGGGCGTCGCGGACGACCGCGGAAGACGGTGCGAGAAGCGCGTGGGGACCCCGGGTGTGCTCCACCTCTGACTCATCGACCATATCGACCGGCGTCGTCAGGACTGTCTCAGCGAGCGGTCCCATCCCGTGGCCGAGGTGCGAATCTGGCCACTTATGACCTTCTCACCTGGGACGATGCTCGCCAGTGGGGAGTTACGGGATCGTTACTCCCGGCCGGTCGGAAACGGCCCGCGCGATCACAATCCCGAGCCTCTGACCTGGGGAGTCGCCCCCCGACTGCCGTGGCGCGAGGCCGGTTCCCCGGCTGTGCATCCGCACGTGCTCCTCCCGTCGGGATCAGGCACTTCTACGCTTGGTAGAATGGCGCCGACCCGGTGGCGCTGTCGTTCGCTCGCTGCCGCGGCCCGCAGGAACGGCGACAGCCAGGAGGAGGCGATCGGATGTCCGGGCACGTGCGCCTGTGGCGATCACTGGCCGCCGCCTCCGGCGCGACGCTCACCGCCCTCGTCTTCCATGCAGGGGCCGGGGGAGCCGGATCCGTGCTCGCCGTCGTCGTCGCCTTCGTCCTCACCCTGTGGGTGGGGGCGATGCTCGCCCGCCGGCGCCTCGGCGTCCTCTCCCTGACCGCCGTCGTCGCGCTCGCCCAGGTGCTCCTCCACGGCACCATGACCGTGTTCTCCGCAGGCCCGATCGAGGTGCGCAGCATGCACTCGGGTGCGGAACTGCTCGTGCTCGGCACCGCGGGCAGCACGACGCATGCGGCCCACGCGGCCCACGTGGCGGGCGCCGGGACCGGTTCGGCGATGCTGCTCGCCCACCTGTGCGCCACCGTCCTCACCGTCGCCTTCCTGCGGCACGGCGAGGGGATGCTGCTCGCACTGTTCGACGAGTTCCTCGCCCCGCTCGCACTCCTCCTCGCTCCGCGTGCCCAGCTCGTGCAGCGCCGGGCGCCCCGCACTCCGCGGTCCCCGCTGGTCTTGCGGGTCTCCACGGCGGTCCTCGGCGCGCAGTTCCGGCGCGGGCCTCCGTCGGCGCTCCCTGCCTGACGCCGCCTGCGTCCGGGCACAGCGCACCCGCTCGGGTGCTTCATCCCATCCACCGATCGGTCGCTCGTTCCGACGCCGAGGTGCACGCACGCTCCCGCCGGACCGTCCCCGGGGGCCGGCGTCCGTGATGGACCGTCGGCCCAGCATTCGGCGCGGCCGCCGGCCCGGCCCATGACCCAACCGGTAGCCCGCCCGACGACGGTTCGCCGGGCCGACCCGGCGGTCCGCCCGTCTGCCCAACCGGCCGACCGGCCTCGCGGCTGCCGGCACGGCACCACGGCGGAGCGCGGCGATGCCGACACCTGTCCCCGGCACCGAGCGGCTCGACCGATCACCCCCCCAGAAGAACACACCGTGAAGACACCGACCACCACCGCACCGACCACCACGACTCGGACCACCTCGCGAGCAGTCGCTCCAGGGCTCGGCCGAGCGCTCCTCACCGCGACCGCGATCGGCCTGAGCCTGGGCCTCGCCGCCTGCGGTCCGACAGGGAGCGCCGCACCCGGCCCGTCCGAATCCGGCGCTGCGGATCCGACTGCGGGGGCCGCAGCGGACCCCGGCGGCTCCGAGACCGGAGATGCCGCTGCCGAGGCCTCCGACGCAGCGCCCCTCGTCTGGGAGGACGGCTGGGTCAAGGCCGCCGAGGAGGGGATGACCGGTGCCTTCGGCACCCTGCGCAACCCCACCGATTCCGACCTCCGGATCACCGGGGCCGAGAGCGCGGCCGCCGGATCCGCCGAGCTCCACGAGACCGCGAGCGACGACGGAGGGAGCACGATGATGCAGGAGAAGGAGGGCGGGTTCCTCGTTCCCGCCGGCGGCTCCCTCTCCCTGGAGCCCGGCGGCGACCACGTCATGCTCATGGACCTGCAGGAGCCGATCCTCTCCGGCGACGAGGTGACGATCACCCTGCTCACCGACGGCGGCGAGGTCGAGACGACGGTCGTCGCCAAGGAGTTCACCGGCGCCCAGGAGGAGTACGTGCAGGACCACGGCCACTGACCGGCCGAGGGTGCACCGCGGCCCGGGCGCGAGGTGCCCGGGCCGCGGAGCACCTCGACCCGCTCCTCCTGGGACCGGTTCCTCACCGGTGCTGGGCCGGCTTCGCCCCGGTCCCGTCTCCACCCACCCCGACGTATTGCCCACCATCTCCGCCTACTCCAGCGCACTGCCCACTCCGATGCGCTGCCCATCCACCACCACACACCTCCAGGAGCTGAACCCATGGACATCCGTCGCCGCCACGTCCTCGGCGCCTCGGTCCTCGGTGTCGGCGCCGGGGTCGGCGCCGGTCTCCTCGCACCGCGGGACCCGGCACCGGCACCCGCCGCGCTGCCCGACACCTCCGGCCTCAACGGAGCCCGCCTCGAGCCCTTCCACGCCCGCCACCAGGCCGGGGTCGAGACGATTCCGCAGGCCCACGCCCTCTTCATCGGCCTCGATCTCGAGGAGGAGACGACCGCGCGCCGAGCGGTGAGCATGCTGCGGCTGCTCACCGACGACGCCGCGGCCCTCACCCAGGGCCGCGCCCCGCTCGCCGACCCCGAGCCCGAGCTCACGCCGCAGCCGGCCAGGCTCACCGTGACGTTCGGATTCGGCGAGCGACTCGTCGCGCTCGCCGGCCGCCGCCACGTCCCCGACTGGCTGCGACCCCTCGAGGAGTTCACGATCGACCGTCTCGAACCGGAGCGCAGCCGCGGCGACCTGCTCCTGCAGATCTGCGGCGACGATGCGCTCGCCGTCGCGCACGCCGCACGGATGCTGCTCAAGGACGCGCGCGCGTTCGCCGCGGTCGCCTGGTCGCGCACCGCGTTCCGCCGTGCCTACGGGTCCGATCCGACCGGCACCACGCAGCGCAACATGTTCGGCCAGGTCGACGGGACCGCCAATCCGGGCCCCGGTTCCGAGGACTTCGCCCGCCTCGTCTGGGGAGAGAGCACCGGCCGGGCGGATCCGGTGTTCTCCGCCCGCGGCGAGCCGCCTCTCGACCTCGGCGCGGATCATCCCGCCTGGCTGCGCGAGGGCGGCACCACCCTCGTGCTGCGCGACATCGCGATGGACATGGAGACCTGGGACGAGGCGGACCGGCCGGCACGTGAGTTCGCCGTCGGCCGGGACCTCGCCTCCGGCGCGCCGCTCACCGGCACGGACGAGCACGATGTCCCGGACCTCACCGCGGTGGACGCCCGCGGGCTCACGAGGATCTCGCCGGCGAGCCACGTGGCGCGGTCCCGGAACGAGGCGAAGCCGGAGGAGCAGATCTTCCGGCGGGTGTACAACTACCACGGGGTGCCCGAGGCCTCCACGGCAGGCACCGGCCCGTCGGGGTCCCGCCGGGTGAGCACGGCCGGACTGATGTTCGCCTCGTACCAGGCGGACATCGGACGCCAGTTCCTCCCCATCCAGCGCCGGCTCGGCGGCATGGACCTGCTCAACCAGTGGACCACCCCGATCGGTTCGACGGTGTGGGCGATCCCGCCGGGAATCGCGGACGGCGACTACATCGGCAGCCGCCTGTTCGAGGGATGAGACGCCGCGCGGGCGGACTACAGTGGGACGCATGAAGCCCTTGCCCTTCGCGCCCGCGGATGCCTTTCCCGCCGTCATCGTCCCGCTCACCGCACCCACCCCGTCCGCGCTCGGCGAGCAGGCGGCCCGGTGCGCCGAGGCCGAGGGCGTCGACGTCATCGAATGGCGCGTCGACGCCCTCGACGTCCTCCGCGGCGCCGACCACCCGCTCGAGACCCACGAGCTCGAAGGGATCCGCGGCGTCGTGCGCGAGGGCTGGGAGGCACTGCGCGCGGCCGCCGACCAGCCCGTCCTCGTCACCGTCCGCACCCGGGGCGAGGGCGGCTTCGCCCCGCTCACGGACGACGCCTACGCCGGGCTCGTGAGCACCTTCATCGAGCTCGCCCCCGCCGCAGTCGACATCGAGTTCCAGCGGCACACCGCCGAGTCGCTCATCGGCCGCGCCCACGACGCCGGGGTGTCCGTGCTGGCGTCCTTCCACGACTTCGAGCACACCCCTCCGGCCGAGCACCTCATGAGCCTCATGACGAAGATGCACCGGGCCGGTGCGGACGTCGCGAAGATCGCCGTCATGCCCGAGCACCGCACCGACGTGCTCGAGGTGCTCAGCGTCGGCGAGCGCGCCCAGGCCACCCTGCCGATCCCGGTCGTCGCGATCTCCATGGGCGAGCTCGGCAAGGCCACCCGCCTCGTCGGCAGCGAGTTCGGCTCCGCGGCCACCTTCGCCGCCGTCGGCGAGATCTCCGCACCCGGCCAGCTCACCGTCCCCCAGGTGCGGGCCGCGCTCGACGCGCTCGGCGCCGACTGACCTCAGCCCCCACCGGCTCCTGCCGGAACAGACCCGCCGGGAGCCGCCCGCCAGGAGGACACCATGCTCGAGGACACCATGCTCGAGGACACCCAGCGCTCCGCACTCGCCTCCGCCCTCGCCGAGGCGCACCGCACCGGGACGCCGATCCCGCAGCCGAGCGCGGCCCACCCCGGCATGGACCTCGACGACGCCTACGCGGTGCAGCGTCTCCAGATCGAGGAGTGGGTGGGATCCGGCGATGCGGTCGTCGGGTACAAGATCGGTCGGACCTCGCGCGCGATGCAGGACCAGTTCGGTGTCCGCGAACCGGACTTCGGGGTGCTCACCCGCAGCGGACTGCTGCTGTCCGGGGCTCCCGTGGACACCGGCCGGTTCATCGCACCGAAGATCGAGCCGGAGATCGCCGTCGTCCTGGGCCAGGATCTCGCCGGGCCCGGCGTCACCGCGCTGCAGGCGCTCGCCGCGATCGACCACGCGCTCGCCTCGCTCGAGATCATCGACTCCCGGGTGGCCGACTGGCGGATCACCGTCGTCGACTCCGTGGCCGACAACGCGAGCTTCGGAGCCGCGGCGTTCGGCACCCGGCGCATCCGCTGGGACGACTTCGATCCGGTCCTCACCGGCTGCGTCCTCGAGGTCGACGGCCGCACCGTCGCCTCGGGTGCCGGCGGTGCGGTCCTCGGCAACCCGCTCAACGCCCTCGTGTGGCTCGCGAACGAGCTCGGTGCACGCGGCACGGTCATGCGTGCCGGCTCCGCCATCATGCTCGGTTCGGTGTGCGCGGCCGTGCCGGTGGCCGCCGGCCAGGTGGTCCGCGCCGAGTTCGCCGGCCTCGGCGCCGTCACCCTGCCCTTCGAGTAGGAGGCCCCGAGTCGCAGGGGCCGCGCTCCCGCGAGCTCGGGCCGCGGCACCGTTCGTGCCCGGACGCACCGGATCCCCCGTCCGGCCAGCGGTGCGGGCCGTGCGGGGGATCCGGTGATGTGAGCGCGTTCCCGGTCCTGCGGATCAGACGGGAGCGGGCTCCTCGGCGTCGGTGCGACCGCCCTGGCCGCCCTGGCCCCGGCGCACGCCGGCGAGCAGCATCTGCGCGACGTCGAGCACCTCGACGCCCTCCGAGGCGTTGCCCTCGGACTGCTCGGCGGTGAGGCCGTCGGACAGCATGACGCGGCAGAACGGGCAGCCCACGGCGATCTGCTCGGCACCGGTGGCCACGGCCTCCTGCGTGCGGTTGATGTTGATGCGGGAGCCGATGGTCTCCTCCATCCACATCCGCGCACCGCCGGCGCCGCAGCAGAACGACCGCTCCTGGGAGCGCTCCATCTCGCGGTACTCGAGGCCCGGCAGGGAGCCGATGAGCTCGCGCGGCGGGGTGTAGATGCCGTTGTGACGGCCGAGGTAGCACGGGTCGTGGTAGGTCACCGGGGTGCTCACGGTCTCACCGGCGGCCGGGGCGACCGGGGTGAGGCGCTTCTCGCGGACGAGCTTGTTGAGCAGCTGGGTGTGGTGCACGACCTCGAACTTGCCGCCGATCTGCGGGTACTCGTTGGCGATCGTGTTGAAGCAGTGCGCGCACGACACGACGATCTTGCGCGCCTTCATCTCGTTGAGCACCTCGACGTTCGCCTGCGCGAGCATCTGGTAGAGGAACTCGTTGCCGGCGCGGCGGGCCGGGTCGCCGGTGCAGGACTCGCCGTCGCCGAGCACGGCGAAGTCGACGCCCGCGGTGTGGAGCAGCTCCGCGATCGCCTGCGTGGTCTTCATCGCGCGGTCCTCGAAGGCGCCTGCGCAGCCGACCCAGAACAGGTACTCGACCTCGCCGAGGTCCTCGATGTCGGCACCGACCTGCTTGATCTCGAAGTCGAGGTTCTTCGCCCACTCCATGCGCTTGCGCTGGGACATGCCCCACGGGTTCTGCTTGTTCTCGAGGTTCTTGAACAGGCCGGACAGCTCGGTCGGGAAGGCCGACTCGATGAGCACCTGGTAGCGACGCATGTCGACGAAGTGGTCGACGTGCTCGATGTCGACGGGGCACTGCTCGACGCAGGCGCCGCAGGTGGTGCACGACCACAGGGCATCGGGGTCGATGACGCCCATCTCCGCGAGCTCCTCGACGTCCTGGGCGCCGACGAGCGGGCGGACCGCCTCGGTCTGGGCGGCCTGGGACAGGGTGCCGAGCAGGTCGAGGTTCTCGTGCGGGTCGGTGATGCCCTGGTAGGCGGCCATCTCCTTGGCGTGGGCCTTCTTCGCCTTCTTGTCCGCGTCCTCGGGCAGCGGGGCCGGGGGCGTCGCCTCGGCCTTCGCCTGCTCCGCGGCCTTGAGCCACGGCGCCTTGGCGTCGGCGTGGTTGCGGAGGTTGATCATCATGAGCTTGGGGCTCAGGGGCTTCTCCGTGTTCCAGGCCGGGCACTGGCTCTGGCAGCGACCGCACTCGGTGCAGGTCGAGAAGTCGAGCAGGCCCTTCCAGGTGAAGTCCTCGACCTTGCCGACGCCGAGCACGGCGTCCTCGTCCATGTCCTCCATGGCCTCGAGGTCGATCGCCTCGCCCTTGTTCTGCATGGGCTGCAGGGCACCGAGGCTGGTGCGGCCGTCCGCATGGCGCTTGAACCAGATGTTGAAGAACGCGAGGAAGCGGTGCCAGGCGACACCCATGGTCGGGGTGAGGCCGACGGTGACCATCCAGGCGTAGGAGACGAGGATCTTGATGAGCGCGATGACGACGATGAGGGCCTCGACGGCGCCGGTCGACAGGCCGGAGAAGAGCTCGCCGATCCAGAAGGTCAGCGGGAAGTGGAGGAGCAGGTTCTCCTGGCCGGCGCGGCCCTGGAGCACGTACTCGAGGCCGCGGAGCAGGGCGATGCACAGGGCCACCATGAGGATGGTGAACTCGACGTAGTACGCCTGCCAGAAGTTCGAGCCGAAGAAGCGCGACTTGCGATGGAGGTCGCGCGGATGGTTCCGCTGGCGGATGACGATGAGCGCGATGATGCCGAGCAGGCCGGTGACGGCGAAGAACTCGGTGATCCACTCGTACGGGAAGAAGTGCCCGATGAGCGGGAGGACCGCGTGCGGGTCGAACAGCTGCATCGTGGCCTGGGCGAGCGTGAGGACGAGCACGCCGAAGGAGATCATCGTGAACCAGTGGGCGATCGCGACGATCGGGAGGCGGGCCATGCGGGTGTGGCCGAGGAACTCCTTGATCAGGGTTCCGGTGCGCTTCCCCGGCTCGGAGGTCCGCTCGCCGGCGGCGGTCGGGGCACCGAGCTTGAAGAAGCCGACGAATTTCCCGACCCGGGTCAGGAAGAACGACCAGCCGACGATGGTCGCGCCGACGCCGATGATGATCGCGAGGATCTGCAGGGCGTGCATGAGTGAACCTCCCAGGTGGCCCGAGGGGAAGTCGGGCGCGGATACAGTTGTGCGGCAATTCTACTGAAGTGCTCAGCATACTGTAACCGGGGCCTGAACGATTGATCAGAACCGCCCATGACCTGGACACATGCGCGGGACGCGCCGGGTGTCGGAGCTGCGCCGGAGGAGGACTCCGGGGCGGTGCGGCGGAGCGGATGCCCGGAGCGCACGGGCAGGTGGCCCGTGCGCCCCGGGCATCTGCCGGTGCGGCTCAGCCGCGCTCGTCGTCCTTGCTCACGCGCGCGGCGCTCTGGAGCTTCTTGGGCAGGGCGGTCTCGCCCCAGTTGTTGCGCACGGTGGTCGCGGCGGCGCGCTGCACGACGAGCTGCACCACGGCCATGCCGACGCCGGAGACGATCGTCCAGGCGAGTGCCTCGCCGAGCCCGATCTCGTCGTCCTGCGTGTTGATCGGCACCGGCTTGTGGGTGGTCTTCTCCCAGACCAGGCCGAGGGTCTTGCGCGCGGCCATGGCGGCGAGTGCCGCACCGCCGACGCCGATGATCTGCCAAGCGATCTTTCCGCCCATGCGAGTGGTCTCCTCAGAAGTCGAATCGGGTGTGTCGGGTCCAGCCTAGTCCGAAGGCGCGGGATCCGGTGCGGTGCGTGCGCAGGTTCCGGGGTGCGTGCCCGGGTGCGGCGCGCGGCTCCGGGTCTCAGCCGCCGAGCACCCAGGCGAGCATCTGCTCCGAGAGCTCCGGGTCGCGCCGCAGCTCCTCCCCGTCGAGGGTGTTGAGCGGCACGCTGATGCGGGCCGAGGAGGTGAGCCAGACGCCGTCGGCGGCGGTGAGGTCGTCGACGGTGAGGTCGGTGTAGGAGCACAGGAGGCCCGCCTCGGCCGCGTGGGCGAAGATCGTCTGCTGGGTGGTGCCGTGGAGCAGCCCGGCCTTGGGGTCGGGGGTGAGGAGTTCGCCGCCGCGGCGGATCACGACGTTCGCGGTGGGGCCCTCGAGCACACGGCCGTCGTGGGAGAGGAAGATGACGTCGTCGGCGCCCTGGGACGCCGCCCAGCGTGCGGCGGCCTGGTTCGTCGCGTAGGACAGCGTCTTGGCGCCGATGAGCATCCACGGCGCCGACTGCCCGACGTAGGCCGGGAACCCCTTGTCGAGCGTGATGACGTCGATCCCGTGCGCGCGCTGCCCGGGGTACTTCGCGTCGAGGGGGATCGACAGCACCCAGCCCGAGGCCTCGGCCAGGCCGCGGCTCATGCTGTAGCGGACGGTGAACGCCTCGTCGTCGCCGCGCCGCTCCCGATGGTCGGCGATGACCGCGTCGAGCGCGGCGTGCCAGAGCGTCGGGTCCGGTGCGGGCAGGTCGAGCATCGCGGCCGAGGCGCGGAACCGGGAGAAGTGGAGCTCGCGCGCGTGGACGTGGTCGGCGCCGGCGAGCCGGGTGACGAGCACGGTCTCGAAGATGCCGTCGCCGCGGTGCGGGGCGAGGTCGTCGACCCGCAGGTGCGGGGCGCGGGGGTCGACGAGGCGGAACTCCGCGCCGGCGAGGTCGATGAGCGCGAGCGAGTCGGACACGGGGGCAGCTGGCATGAGGCTCATCCTAGAGCGATGCGCGATCGCCGAGCAGGGCGGGGAGCGTGCGGCCGAGCCGACCGAGGAGTTCCGCCGCGTCGTGGAGCACTCCGTCGGAGTGGAAGAAGCCGTGGACCGTGTGCGGGTACTCCCAGAGCTCGCACGGCGTCCCCGCCGCGGCGAGGCCGGCGGCGAACGCTTCGCCCTCGCTGCGGAGCACGTCGCAGCCGGCGGTGACGACGACGGTGGGCGGGAGCTCGTGGAGCTCCGCCCGCCCCACCGAGGCGAGCGGGTGGAAGCGCGATCCCGCGTCCGTGTAGCAGTCCCAGTAGTAGGCCATGCGGTCGGCGGTGAGCCCGTGATCGGTGGTGAGCCCGTGGTCGGCGGCGAACGCGCGGTAGGACTCGGTGTCGCAGGCGGCATCGGTGGCGGGGTAGAGGAGGACGAGGGCCACCGGCCGGTGCGCGCTCGCGCAGCGGTGGACGGGTGGGCCGCCGGGGCCTGCCGCAGTGGTCGGCGGGCGCGTCGGCACCGCGAGCTCCGCCGCATCGCGCAGGGCGAGCGCGGTGGCGGCGGCGAGGTTGCCGCCGGCGGAGTCGCCGATGATCCCGATCCGCTCCGGGTCGATGCCGAGCTCCGCGGCGTGCGCGGCGGTCCAGGCGAAGGCCGCGACGCAGTCGAGGAGGGGGAGCGGGAACGGGTGCTCGGGCGCCTTCGCATAGGTCGCGGTGGCGACGACGGCGCCGGTGTCGACGGCGAGCCGGCGGGCGGCGACATCGGCGATGTCCGCGGTCCCCGTCACCCAGCCGCCGCCGGGGAGCATGAGGAGCGCGGGGCGCGGGCCGCCGTCGGGCGCCGCCCCCGGGTCGTGGATGCGCAGCGGGACGTAGCCGGCCGGCCCGACGGCGAAGGTGTCGCGGACCGCGGCGACCGGGACCGGAGCGGACTGGCGCCAGCCGAGGTCGACGGCGGCGGCGCGCGCCTCGGCCAGGGTGAGCTGCGGGGCGGGGACGGGATGGCGGCGCGCGTTCTCCGCAAGGTACGCGCGCGCCTCGTCGCCCAGGGTGAAGCGGGACATGAGAGTGACTGTACTCGTCGCCCGCGCGCGGCGGCGGGCCGGCCGCAGGCGCTGGGGTGCGGGGCCGGGGTCAGCCGATCGCGGTGCCGAACAGCAGGCCGAGGGCGAAGGTCACGGCCGCCGCTCCGTAGCCGATCGCGAGCTGGCGGAGCGCCCGCGGCAGCGGCGCGCGGCCGGACAGCACGCCGACGACGCCGCCGGTGAACAGGAGCGCGAGGCCGACGAGCACGGCGGCGAGGATGATCGCGGGGTATCCGGACATGCTGAACATGTAGGGCAGGATCGGGATGACCGCGCCGGAGGCGAAGAAGCAGAACGAGGAGGAGGCGGCGCCGAGGCCGGTGCCGAGCTCCTCGTGCTCGCCTTCGGCGGGCACGTGCAGTCCGTGACGGCCGCCCGGGTGGGAGGCGGTGCGGATCGCCTCGGCGGCGGCGGCCTCCGCCTCGTCGGTGTCCATGCCGCGGGCGCGGAACACGAGGGCGAGCTCGTTCGCGTCGATGTCGAGGGCGGCGATCGCGGTGCGGGACTCCGGGTCCGGGGTCGAGGCCTCGAGGAGCTCGCGCTGGGAGCGCACGGAGACGTATTCCCCGGCCCCCATCGAGAGCGCGCCGGCGAGCAGGCCGGAGATGCCGGTGAGGAGGATCGTGCCGGTGGAGACGCCGGCGGCGCCGACGCCGAGCACGAGGGCGAGGTTGGAGACGAGGCCGTCGTTGGCGCCGAACACCGCGGCCCGGAAGTTGCCGGAGAGCTTGGCGCGCGAGCGGGCGGCGAGCGCCCGGACGACCTCGGCGTGGATCTTCTCGTCGGCGGCCATTGCGTCGGTGGCGTACCAGTCGCTGTCGTAGGGCGAGCTCGTCTCCGACTGCTGGGCGAGGGCGAGGATGAACACCGAGCCGAACATGCGGCCGAGCACGGACAGGATGAGGGTGCCGAGGTCGGGCAGGCGGCGCCGCTCGGCATGGGGTCCGAGCAGGGTGATCCAGTGCTGCTGGTGGCGGTGCTCGGCGTCGGCGAGGCCGAGGAGGATCTCCCGCTCCTGGCCGGTCTTGCGGTCGGCGAGGCCGCGGTAGACGCGCTCTTCGAGGCGCTCGTTGGCGAGGTGGCGCTGCCAGCGATGGATGAGCTTGTAGCTCGGCTCCTGGGGGACTGCTCTGCGTTCGGGCACGGTCATGAGCATATGAGGATCCGCGCATGAATTCAACACTTGCGCAATTGGTTGAATGACGGGTGCGACAGGTCCGGGGCAGGCGTGGGGACGCTGTTGGGAAGGCGCCGGGGGCGGGGTCGCCGGTGGGACTGCGGCCGGTGCGCGCCTCAGTCGACGGCGAGGTGCATGCGCAGGGTGTCGCCGGGGGTCAGCGGTGATGTGATCCGGGCGGGCTCGACGCACACGAAGCCGTGGTGCGCCCGGGCTGTCGTGTCGCCGAGCTGCTGCGCGGGGTTCCATACGACGGCGTCCGTCGCGTTCGTCGTCACGGTGAGGCGCCGGCCGAGCGCGGGATCGATGATGGCGATGCGGTGGTCGGCGGTGCCCGCGGTTCCGGCGAGCGGGAACACCGAGTCGATGCCCTCGGCCGGGATGCGCAGCGTCCGGTCGGTCACTCCTGCGATCTCGGTGCGCAGCGCGTCTCCGACCGCGAAGTACGCGTGGAGCGCGGCGGTGACGGGCGGCTCGGGCGCAGCCGAGGTGGCCCCGGGTGCGCGCACGGCCCGCAGGTGAGTCCCGGCAGCGGTCTCCGGCACGGGATCGGCGCGGTGGGCGAGCTCGACGGAGAGCCCGCCGTCGAGGCGGACGGTGAGGCCGGCCGCGGCGCCGCGGTGGGCGAAGCCGAGGCGCACCTCGGCCCCGGTGCCGTCGACGGTGAGCGCCTCGACGTCCCAGGTGTGCAGGCGCGCCCAGCCGTGCTGCGGATCGGCCGCGGGGCCGAACCAGGGCCAGCACACGGGGATCCCGCCGCGGATCGCCGCCCCGGTGTCGAAGCGGGCGAGCGAGGAGGTGAAGAGGGCGTCGGGCCCGTCGGCGGGGTGGTAGGTGAGCACCTGCGCGCCGAAGCGCGAGACCACGGCGACCGCCGCGTCGAAGCGGAGGACGAGGAGGTCGACCGCACCCATCCGGGTGGCGTCGATGCGGCCGCGCCCGCCCTCGGTCAGCGTCTCGGCCGGCAGCGAGAGGAAGTCCGCGGTGGAGAGCAGGTCGGCGTGGACGGGGGCGGCGCTCGTGTCCTCGGGATGTGCCATGGAATCACTGTTCCACCCGAGGCTGAGAAGTTGCCAATGTCTCGAAATGCGAGAGAAAGGCCATGCCTTCGTTACCATTTCGTGACTTTAGGGCCGGATTTGTGGATTGTCTGTGTACTACCGTGGTGGACCATGTGATGCGCGTCACCAAATCGTGACCTTTGCACCACGCACTGCACGACAGCACGCACCATCCTTCGGCTGCACCGTCCAGCGGCGCACGAGGAGATCCACCGCACGACCGGCACCGCTGACCGGCTCCGTCGTACGACCGACGGGGACGCATCCGCACCACCGAATCGAGAGGTCGACATGTCCAGAAGAATCACGCACAGCGCGCTCGCCGTCACCGCGGCCGCCGCGCTCGGGCTCGCCACCGCGGCCCCGGTGCTCGCAGCACCCGTCACCGAGCACACCGACATGGGTGTCACCGGCGCGGCCGCCATGGCACACCTCAAGGAGCTGTCCGACATCTCCCTGGCCCACGCCGACGAGGGCCACCGCGCCGTCGGCACCCCCGGCTACGAAGCTGCGAGCGAGTACGTCGAGGAGGTGCTCGAGGCCAGCGGCAAGTTCGACGTCACCCGCGACACCTTCGTCGTCCCGACCCAGACCTTCGGCGAGGTCTCCTTCAGCGTCGAGGGAACCGAGCAGACGACCTTCTCCACGCTGTCGAATGCCGAGGGCACCGACGCCCCGCTCACCGACACCGCGGTCACCCTGCCCACCGACGACGCCTACGGCGACAAGGCCGGCGGCGAGCTCGGCTGCGAGACCGGCGACTACAGCGACGCCAACGCCGGCACGATCGTGCTCGTGCAGCGCGGCGTCTGCGCCTTCGGCGAGAAGGTCACCGCCGCGACCGAGGCCGGTGCGGCCGCCGTCGTCATCTACAACCACTCCCCGGGCGCGCTCAACGGCACCGTCGGCGACCGCGTCGAGGGGAACATCGCGGGCGCCTCGATGGAGCTCGCCGAGGGCGATGCGCTGCGCGAGCAGATCCTCGCCGCCGGGGACACCCCGGTGCTCGGCGACCTCACCGTGGAGACGACCTTCGAGGACGTCGAGACCTGGAACGTCATCGCCGAGACCAAGGCCGGCGATCCCGACGACGTGCAGATGATGGGTGCCCACCTCGACGGTGTGGCCGAGGGCCCCGGAGTCAACGACAACGCCTCCGGCGTGGCCGGGCTGCTCGCCGTGGCCGACGGGCTCGCCGCCCAGTCCGAGGACGTCGACAACAAGGTCCGGATGGGATTCTGGGGTGCTGAGGAGATCGGCCTCGTCGGCTCCACCGAGTACGTCAACGCGCTGAGCGACGCGGAGAAGGAGCGGATCTCCTCGTACCTCAACTACGACATGATCGGCTCGGAGAACTACGTCATCGGCACGCTGGACTCCGACGGCTCGGACGTCCCGATCCCCGACGGCGTCAACGTGCCGGAGGGCTCGGCGGAGCTCGAGGAGATCTTCACCGGCTACTTCGACTCGATCGAGCAGCCGCACGTCGGCACCGAGTTCTCCGGACGCTCCGACTACCAGGCGTTCATCGACAACGGCATCCCGGTCTCCGGGCTGTTCACCGGTGCCGATGCGATCAAGTCCGAGGAGGAGCAGGAGCTGTTCGGCGGCACCGCCGGCGTCCAGCAGGACCGGAACTACCACACGCCCGAGGACACCTACGAGAACGTCAGCG
Organism: Brevibacterium sp. R8603A2; assembly: GCF_023072605.1. Classification (NCBI taxonomy): domain Bacteria; kingdom Bacillati; phylum Actinomycetota; class Actinomycetes; order Micrococcales; family Brevibacteriaceae; genus Brevibacterium; species Brevibacterium sp. R8603A2. Next base: position 50,244 of record NZ_JALLGN010000003.1, on the reverse strand, counting down.
TCGAGGCCATGGACATCATGGTCCCCGCGATGGGCTACGCCGCCCATGTCGTCGCCTACGATCTCGACCCGGTCGCCTCGGTCGACCAGGACCGCGTCTCCGTCAAGGACCTCAAGAAGTCCGGCGTGGAGGTCACCGTGACCAACCTCGAACCCGGTCAGACCGTGGACTGGACGCTGACGGCCGACGGTCGCACGAAGCCGGGCAGGACTCCGGCCTCGGGCACCGCGACCGCCGATGAGTCCGGCACCGCGACCTTCACCGTGAAGGGCATCGACCCGAGCGCCGTCCGGGGCCTGCCAGGCGACTACACCGTGAGCGTCGACACCGGCGACACCACCGTCGAGGTCGGATTCACCGTGGGCGGCAAGGGCTGATCGCTTGACCCCACCCCACCCTCGCACGGCACTGTCCTGCGGTTCCTGAGAACGGAACCGCAGGACAGTGCCGTTTCACGCGGGAGCGCGCCGGTGCGGCCGAGGCCGGGTCCGCAGCCGGGATCGACCGAACGGATGATGCATCGCCGCGCCGAAACGGGAATACTGTCCGGGTGACTCCCAAGAAGCTCTTCACCGTGTTCGCGATCGCCGAGGCCATCACCTGGACCCTCCTCGTCATCGGCCTCATCCTCAAGTACGTCACCCAGACGACGGAGACAGGGGTGCGGATCGGCGGCGGCATCCACGGCTTCGTCTTCCTCACCTACTGCGTCGTCACCGTGCTCGTCGGCACCTCGCAGCGCTGGCCGCTCGGCCGCACGATCCTCGGCCTGCTCAGCGCCGTCATCCCCTACGCGACGATCCCGTTCGAGATCGACGCGCGCCGCCGCGGCCTCCTCGACGGCGAGTGGCAGCTCGCCCACGGCGGCCGGCCGCCGCGGAACTGGTTCGAGCGCCTCTGCGCCTGGGCGATCGCCCACCCGCTCCTCGCGGTCGTCGTCGGCCTGCTCGGCGTCGCACTGCTCTTCACCGTGCTCCTCATGCTCGGCCCGCCGATCCCCAAGGGCTGAGCGGTTCCCCAGGGCTGAGCGATTCCCCGCGATCAGCGGGCGGCGAGCGAGCGCACCGCCGCCACGACGGCCTCCCGGTCCGCTCCGTCGAGCGGGAGGAGCGGGTGCGGCAGGCAGTCCGCCGCGACGAGCCCGAGCTCCGCGGCGGCAGCGGCCATGACGCGCACGCTGCCGTGGGCGGCGAGCAGCGGCCGCAGCACCTCGAGCTCGTCAGGCGGCGCCGTGCCGGACTGCACAGTGTCGGCCGGCACAGCGTCGGACTGCCCAGTGTCGGCCGGCACAGCGTCGGACAGCGCGGTGCCGGTCCCCTCCGCACCGGTCCCCGCCGCGTCGACGAGCCGGCGCGCGGCGTGCGGGAACAGGCCGGCGACCACCGAGTGCCAGGCGTCGGCGCCTGCGGCCAGGTGCGCCGCCGCGGCCGCGTCCCCGCTGATCCCGATCGCGAACCCCTCGCCCACCGACTCGCGGATCCGCGCCAGCCGCTGCGCCGGCGGGGCATCGGTGCCGTCGGTCGGCGGGATCTTCACCGCCGCGACCCCGGGGATCCGGGCGAGCCGGGCGTAGAGATCGAGGGAGAACCGGAAGCCGGTGGTGCCGGGGTTGTCGTAGATGCAGATCGGCAGGTCGACCGCTTCGGCGACCGCGGTGAACAGGCCGAGCACCTCGGAGTCCCGCAGCGGCTGATAGCTCACCGGGGCGAGCAGCAGGCCCGCCGCGCCGAGCTGCTCGGCCGTGCGCGCCCGGGCGACGGCCTCGCGCGTGCGCAGCGCGCCGATGCCCGCGACGACCGGGGTGGTGCCGGCCTCCGCGAGGATCGTCCGCAGCGCCGTCGTCCACTCCTCGCGGTCGAGGTAGGCGTAGGACCCGGTCGAGCCGAGCGCCCCGATGCTGTCCACGACCGGGCCGGCGGCGTGACCCGCGAGCCCGCCGGAGGCGTCCGAGCTCGGGCCGGCAGAGCTGCCGGCACCCGCGCCGGGAGACCCGGCGCCGGCGGGCACGAGGCGGCGGACGACCGTGCGCAGCGCCTCGACGTCGAGCACGTCATCGCGCAGCGGGGTGAGCGGGTAGGCGGACAGGCCGCGGAACGGGGCGGCGGGGTCACGGGTCATGGGGCGCACGCTAGCACCTCGGCGGGCTCCCCGGTTCGCAGCGCCGGCGGCGTGCCCGACCCGCCATCGGCTGTGTCCGAACGGGCACCTCGGCGCCGGGAGGGCGCGCCCGGGCGCGTGGCATAGTAGAAGCACACCGTCGTACCGCCCTGCGAAAGGCCGCGCCCATGCCGGATCTCGTCCCCGTTCTCATCATCGCGGCGATCATCGTCGTCGTCCTCATCGGGCTGTTCGTCCTGCTGCGGTCCTACCGCATCGCCTCCCCGTCCGAGGCCCTCATCATCACCGGCCGCGGCTCCTCGAGCGAGGACGTCGCGCAGGGCGGCCGCGTGGTCATCGGCGGACGCGCCGTGGTGTACCCGGTGGTACAGAAGGCCTTCGTCATGTCGCTGTCATCGCGGCAGATCCAGGTCGAGATCGACGGCATCTCGAAGAACGGCATCGCGCTGCGGCTGCGCGGCGTCGCGCAGGTCAAGGTCGGCGGCAACGTCGACGACGTGCGCCGGGCCGCCCAGCGGTTCCTCGACCAGCAGGCGCAGATCGACCACTACAGCCAGGAGATCCTGTCCGGCACCCTGCGCGCCGTGGTCGGCACGCTCACCGTCGAGCAGATCATCCAGGACCGCGCCTCGTTCGCCGCGCAGGTGCAGGAGGAGTCCGCGCACTCGATGAACAACCAGGGCCTCGTCATCGACACCTTCCAGATCTCGGCCGTCGAGGACGAGGGCTCCTACCTGCGCGACTGGGGCCGCCCGCAGGCCGCCGAGGTCGCGAAGAACGCCGCCATCGCCGAGGCGAACGCCCACCGCGAGGCCGCCGTCGCCGAAGCCCTGCAGAACGAGGAGACGCAGCGCCAGCAGGCGCTCACCGACCAGGCGATCGCCGAGCAGCAGCAGAAGCTCGCGCTCCGCCGCGCCGAGCTCAAGGAGGACGCCGACGTCCGCCAGGCCGTCGCCGACAACGCCGGCCCGCTGTCCGCGGCCGCCGAGCAGCAGAAGCTCCTCGAGCGGGAGCGGATCGTCGCCAAGGAGCAGGCCGAGGTCCGCGCCGAGCAGCTCGAGGCCGAGGTCAAACGGCCGGCCGACGCGGAGAAGTACCGCCGCCAGGCCGAGGCCGACGCGCAGGCCTACGAGATCGACGCCCGCGGCCGCGCCGAGGCCGCCGCCGCGCTCCACCGCCGTGAGAAGGAGGCCGAGGCCGTCAAGCTCGAGGGCGAGGCGCAGGCCGCCGCGGAGCTCGCCCGCCGGTCCAAGGATGCCGAGGCCGTGCGGCTCGCCGGTGAGGCCGAGGCCGCCGCCACCCGGGCGCGCGGTGAGGCCGACGCGGCCGCTGAGTTCGCGCGCCGGTCGAAGGACGCCGAGGCGGTGCGCCTCGAGGGCGACTCCGAGGCCTCCGCGATCCGTGCCCGCGGTGAGGCCGAGGCCGAGGCCCGTCGCGCCCAGGGCGCCGCAGAGGCGGAGGCACTGGAGAAGCAGGCCGCCGCGTACAAGCACTTCAACGACGCAGCCGTGCTCAACCAGGTGCTCCACACCCTGCCGAGCCTCGCCGGGAAGCTCGTCGAGCCCTACGCGAACATCAAGGACCTGTCGATCGTGTCGACGGACGGGGAGTCGAAGCTCGCGCAGAGCATGTCGTCGAACCTCGCCTCGGTGCTCGAGGTGCTCCGCGGCACCACCGGGGTCGACCTCGCCGACATGGTCAAGCGGGCGTCGGGGAAGTCCGGCGGATTCGCCCCCGACGGCACCGGCATGCCGCGCAGCGCCTCCGAGGCGGCGAGTGCGATCTCCGACATCGTCGAGCGCTACGCCGCGGGAGCGGACGGCGCCGGGGATCCCGGTGACGACGGCGCCGGCGACCGGGGTCCGGCTGATGTGCGCGGCGGCACCGATCCGCGGACCGCGTCGGGCAGTGACTTCGCCGCCGGGCTCGGTCGGCTCGGCGACGACGTCAAGCGCTCGACCGGCATCGACGTCAACGCCCTCATCGAGGAGGCGCTGCGCACCAAGCGGACCGGCGGGGCGGGCGGACCGTCCGGAACTGCCCGGCCCGGTACAGGCACCTCCGGTACCTCCAGTGCATCCGGTACCTCCAGTGCGGCGGGGTCCGACTCCGCCGAGGACGACGACTCCGACGAGACGGGCCGCCGCGACGGCAGCACCTGATCCGAGGACCGTGCCCCGGGAGCCGCAGCGCCCCGGGTCACGGTCGTCTCCCGAGCCGGGTGGTGTGCGGGCCACGGTCATGTCCGGGTGCGGTCGTGCCCGGGACCGGCGGGCGGAGTCGTGCAGCACCCGGGGCAGGGCTGGATCCGAGGGGCGGATCCGAGCGTCGCGGTGGGCGGCCAGTGGAAGCGCACTCCGACGAAGTATCAACATATAACCATGTATTGATATACAATGGGATCACCGCATTGAAGGGAGATCCCATGGGACTCGGCCACGATCACGCGCGACCGGCGGACGACCTCGCGAACGGCTCGGCGCACGGTGAAGCGACGGCGGCGGGGACGCGCCGGCGCCTCGGCCTCGTGCTCGCGATCACCGCGACGGTCCTCCTCGCTGAACTCATCGGGACCGTCCTCACCGGCTCGCTCGCGCTGCTCACCGACGCCGCCCACATGCTTGTTGACGTCGGCGGCCTGACGATGGCGTTCCTCGCCGCCGGCCTCGTCCGGCGCCCGGCGACCGCCCGCCGGACCTGGGGGCTGCGCCGCGTCGAGGTGCTCGCCGCCGGAGCGCAGGCGCTGCTGCTCGCCGGGGTCGGCGTCTACGGCCTCGTCGAGGGGATCCGGCGGCTGTTCGCGCCCCCGGAGGTGCCCGGCGGGCTGCTCCTCGTGTTCGGTGCCATCGGTCTGGCGGGGAACATGGCCGGACTCCTCCTCCTGCGTTCCCGCCGGGCGGACGGCCTCAACCTCCGTGCGGCCTTCCTCGAGGTCGCCGCCGATGCGCTCGGCTCGGTCGCCGTGATCGCGGCCGCGCTCGTCATCTGGACCACCGGCTGGGGCCGCGCGGATGCGGTGGCCGGCATCCTCATCGCCCTCGTCATAGTCCCGCGCGCGCTCGTCATCCTGCGGGCGGTGGTCCGGATCCTGCTCGAGAGCGTGCCGGCGGAGATCGAGCTCGCCGAGGTGCACCGCCATCTCACCGAGCGGCCCGAGGTGCTCGACGTCCACGACCTCCACATCGCGCTCATCGACTCCCGCCTGCCCGTCCTCACCGCGCACGTCGTCGTCGCCGAGGCGTGCTTCGAGTCCGGGCGGGCCGGCCCGGTCCTGCGCGATCTGCGCTCCTGCCTGGCCGCGCACTTCAGCCCCGCGCTCACCCACACCACCCTCCAGCTCGAACCGGCCGGGGACGCCGCGGCGTGCGCCGGGGCGGCCGGGTTCGCGCCGGTCGACGCACCGAGCCGGTGGCCGGCGACGCCGAGCCGGTGTCCATCGGCGCGGGATGTGTGACCTGCGGCGCCGGGCCGGTGACGTGCGTCACGGGTGCAGTAGGGTCGGAACAGACCCCCCCCGACGACGTGAGGAGCACTGCCGATGGAGGCCTTCTACCGCCAGCTCGACGACACCCGGTTCGAGTCGACGCCGATGACCGCGGGGCCGTGGAGCCCCGACTTCCAGCACGCCGGCCCGCCGGCCGCGCTGCTCGCCCGGCAGATGCTCGCCGTCGATCCCAAGGAGGGCCAGCGGCTCGCCGACGTCCGTATCGACATCCTCGGGCCCGTGCCGGTCGCCGCGCTCGAGATCACCACCGAGGTCATCCGCAGCGGCCGCTCGATGGAGCTCGTGTCCGCCACCGCCTCGGCCGGCGGACGACCGGCGCTGCTCGCCCGCGCCTGGCGGATCCTGGCCGCACCGGAGAACTACCCTGCGGTGCCCGGACGGCGCGATCCGGACGACCCCGCTGTGCTGCCCGACGACCTCCCCGTTCCCGAGGAGCGCCTCGCGACGATCCCGGGTGCCCACACCGGCGGCTATGGCACCGCAGTCGAATGGCGCTTCATCGAGGGCGGGGACCGGTCGCCCGCACTCGTGTGGGGCCGGCAGCACAACGCCCTCGTCGAGGGGGAGGAGCCCACGGGCTGGCAGCGCGCGCTCGTCCTCGCCGACTCCGGCGGCGGCGTCAGCCTGCCCGTCGACCCGGCCCGCCACCGCCTCATCAACTGCGACCTCCACGTCGTGCTCGACCGCGAGCCCGAGGGCGAGTGGATCCGGATGAACTCCCAGTCGATCGTCACCCCCGGTCAGGGCGGGGTCGTCCACACCGAGCTCACCGACGTCCATGGGGGGATCGGATACGGCCTGCAGACGATGGTCGCACAGAACATGCGGTGAGCCTGCTGGTCAGGCGCGCAGTGCAAGGTCAGGTGCGCTGTGCGAGGGCGCGGACGACTGCGGGCGTGGTCCGGCAGCACCCGCCGATCATCGCCGCACCGGCCCCCACCCAGTCCGCGGCCGCCGCCGCGAAGCCGACCGGGTCCACCGCGTCGTGGGTCGAGTGTCCGCCTGCCGGGTCTGTGCTGTCACCGGCCGGGTGCTCATCGGTCGGCACCGGACCGGCCGTTGGCGAATCGCCTGCGTGCCCGCCGTCCGGCGGCGACCAGGTGCCTGTCGCGGCGTCGTAGGTCTCCCCGGAGTTCGGGTAGGCGAGGCCTGCGAACCCGGCCGCTCGCACCTCGGCGAGGGCCGGGGCGACCAGGTGGGCCGGACAGCAGTTGATGCCCACGGCCGCAGGCGCTCCCGGCGAACCGGACGCCGGGAGCACGGCGAGGGCCCGGCCGAGGGGCGTGCCGTCGGCCAGCGTGATCCCGCCGTGGGCGTCCGTGCGGATCGAGAGGCTGAGCCACCACTCGGCCTCCGGGTGCTCGCGCATCACGGCCACGAGTGCGGCGACCTCTGCGGCGTGCGGGATCGTCTCGCACGCGAACAGCCGGCAGCCGGCCGCAGCGAGCACCTCGATCCGCTCGGCATGGAACTCCCGGAGGTGCGTCGCGTCGACACCTGCCGGGTAGTCCCCGGTGTACTCGGAGCCGTCGGCGAGGTACGCGCCGTAGGGCCCGATCGAGGCGGCCGCGAGCACCGGGCGGCCGTCCGGGGTGCGACGGCCGGAGGCCGCCTGCGCGACGAGATCCCAGGAGCGGGCGAGCAGCGCGCGGGCCCGGTCCTCCGGATTCCCCGCGGCGACGAGCCCCGGGACCGTCGCCTGGTAGGAGATCGATTCGATGACCTCGGCCCCGGCGTCGAGGTAGGCGACGTGCATGGCGGTGACGAGGCCGGGATCGGATTCGAGGAGCGCGGCCGCCCACAGGTCGCCGGACACATCCGCGCCCCGGCGTTCGAGCTCCGTGCCCGAGGCGCCGTCGAGCACGAGCGCCCGATGCTCCGTGCGCGCCCGGTTCAGTGCGGCCGCGAAGGGGCGGTCGGGCCCATCCGACCCGCCCGGTCCCGGCTGCCCGGGTGAGGTCCGGCCCGACCTCGGCTCCCAGGGCCGCGACCCGCTCGGCAACGCGGTCACTTCCGGGTGATCTCGATCGTGTCGGTGGTGAAGCGGCGGAGCTTCTCCGGGTCGATCGTGACGCCGAAGCCCGGCCCGGTGGGCACGTCGACGACGCCGTCGTGCATGACGATCTCCTCGGTGATGTCCTCGTGGAAGAAGCGCTTCGAGCCGGACACGTCACCGGGCAGGGTGAAGCCCGGCAGCGAGGCCATCGCCGCGTTCGCGGCCCGGCCCAGGCCGGTCTCGACCATGCCGCCGTGCCACACCGCGACGCCGTGGGCGGAGGCGAGGTCGTGGATCCGCTTGGCCTCGATGAACCCGCCCACGCGGCCGGGCTTGATGTTGATGACCGAGGTGGCCCCGAGCGCGATGGCGTCCGCGGCGGCCTCCGCCGACACGATCGACTCGTCGAGGCACATCGGGGTGTCCATGAGCTTCGCGAGCTCGGAGTGCTGGCGGATGTCCGCTTCGCCGAGCGGCTGCTCGATGAGGAGCAGGCCGTAGTCGTCGAGCTTCTTCAGGTGCGCCGCGTCGACGAGGGTGTAGGCGGCGTTGGCGTCGACCTGGAAGAGGAAGTCGTCGCCGAACGCCTTGCGCACCGCGGCCACCGGTTCGATGTCCGCTCCCGGCTTGATCTTGAGCTTGATGCGGGCGTAGCCCTCCTCGAGGTACTCGCCGATGACCCGCACGGTGTCCTCGACGGTGCCCTGGATGCCGACCGAGACACCCGAGGGGATCGTGTCGACCACGCCGCCCAGGTACTGCTGGAACGACAGACCGGCCTGCTTGAGCTGCGCCTCGATGACCGCCATCTCGAGGGCCGACTTCGACATCCGGTGGCCGATGACGTGGCGCAGGTGCCAGCCGACGGTCTCCGCGGTGAGGTCCTCGACGTCGAAGAGGATCGGCGCGAGCCAGTCGCGGGTGACGGCCATGCCGCCGTCGATGTACTCCTCGGAGTAGAGCGGGGCGATCATCGCCACCGACTCGCCCCAGCCGGTGACCGGGCCCGACGGGGTGTCGAACCGCGCCTCGACGAGGTAGCAGTCCTTCTCCGTCTCCGTCATGAACGAGGTGGTGAACGGGGTGACCAGGGGGATCGAGAGGCGGTGGAGCGTGAGTCCGGTTAGCTGCATGGGGCACTTCCTTCTGCGCGGGTGCGGCGGGCGCGGGCCCGGAACGCGGGCAGGCGCGGGAGAGACTGTCGGTCGCTTCCACCCACCCTAACAACCGGCGCGGACGCGGGACAGATGGCCGGCGGGGGCCGCCCTGGAGGGGGTCGGTCGGTGCGGCCGCTCGGAGTCGTCCTGCAGCGCGGGCCTCGCCTCGGCGTCCCGTAGTACCGTGGCAGGACCACGACGACACAGGACGCACGACGACTCAGGACAGCGATACTCAGGACAGCGCGGTCGCAGATGCCGCGCGGACCGTGGGAGACATCCGATGACGGATTACAGACGCACCCTCGCCGGCCGACGACAGCGCTGGTTCGGCCTCAAGCCTCTCGTCAAGACCGGGCTGTCCGCCCGGCCGCTCCATCCCCTCCTGCGTGTGGCCGCCCGGCTGGTCCCGGGTATCCGTGTCGGCCGTCTGCCCGCCCCTGCCGGTCTCGCCGAGGTGGCCGGGACGGCGGCTGGGGCCCGCTTCGTGCTCGTCGACCCGGGCCGCTGCGAGATCGCCAAGGAGTTCTACTGGAGCGGCGGGCGCCGTCCCGACCCCGCCGATGCGCTCGCCCTCGACATCGTCACCGCCCTCGCCCGCCGGGCCGCGGTGCTCCTCGACGTCGGCGCCTACACGGGCGTCTTCACCATGGCGGCGGCCGCGGCGAACCCGGGACTGCGGGCGCACGCCTTCGAGATGGTGCCGGCGGTGGTCGCCGGGCTGGAGAGGAACATCGCCCGCAACGGGATCGCGGACCGGGTGCGGGTGCACCCCACCGGCGTGGGCGCCTCGGGCACGCGGATGCGGGTGCCGAGCGGGGAGGGCGGCTCCGCGCTGCCCTCCTTCTACTCCGCGCACATGGAGTTCGCCGAGGGTTTCGAGGTGGAGTTCCTCGCCCTCGACGATCTGCTCCCGCTCGAGCTCCCCGAGGTCGAAGCGGAACAGCGCGCGGATGCGCCGGGGCAGGTGGTGATGAAGATCGACGTCGAGGGCGCGGAGGACCCGGTGCTCGCCCACGGCCAGGAGCTCCTCGCCCGGCACCGTCCCGACATCCTGTGCGAGGTGCTCCACGGGCAGGCCGACGGCCGGGCGCTCGAGGCGCTCCTCGCCCCGCACGGCTACCGCTGGTACCTCGTCCGGGCAGACGACATCGCCGCGCGCGAGCGCATCGTCCCGGATCCCGTCCACCGCGACTGGCTGTTCTCCGCCCGCACCCCCGCCGCGCTGGAGGCGGACCTCGGCCGCATCATCGCCTGAGGCGACCGCGGTCCGAGCCAGGCCCGCGAGCGGAGCCCCAGATGGGGTGCCCGGTGCAATGCAGTGCGAATACCCGCGAGTATCCGCACCGCACTGCACCCGGAGGCGCATGGACGAGACGCCGCGTGCACATGCCGTGCGCCTCGCCTGAGCGCACGGCCCGCGGCGCTCCGCTCGCGGCGCTCAGTCCGTGAGGCCGTCGGCGACGAGGGCGGCGAGGAGAGCGGTGCGCGGCGGGATGTGCTCGATGATCGCGTGCTCGTGCTCGGCGTGCGCGCCGTCGCCCACCGCGCCGAGGCCGTCGAGGGTGGGGATGCCGTCACCGGCGGTGAAGTTCCCGTCCGAGGCGCCGCCCACCGGCACACCGCGCGGCTCCTCGATCCCGATCTCCGCGGCGAGCGCGACGGCGCGGTCGAACAGCGCCGCGGACATCTCTTTCTCGAACGGCGGCCGGTTGATCCCGCCGCGCACCTCGATCCGGGTGCCGTCGATGCCCGGCGTGAGGCCGCGGATCGCGTCGTCGACGCGCTGCTGCTCCTCGGCGGTGAGGGCGCGGACGTCGACGTCGAACTGCCCGAGCGCCGGCACCGTGTTCGTCGTGGTCCCGCCGGAGAACTTCGTCGGCGTCACGGTGGTCTGCTCCGCGGGGTCGGCGAGGCCTGCGACGACCTGCATCTGATGGGCGAGCTCGAGCCCGGCGTGGATGCCCTTCTCCGGCTCGAGCCCGGCGTGCGCGGCCTTCCCGTGGACGAGGATCGTGTACATCGAGGTGCCCTTGCGGGAGAGCTTGAGCGCACCGTCGGCGGAGGCCTCCATGACGAACACGGCGCGGGCCTCCTTCGCCTCGGCCCGGATGAGGTCCGAGGAGGTCACCGAGCCGATCTCCTCGTCCCCGGTGACGAGGATCGACAGCCCGGCGAGCGCCTCGGCGGGGGAGGGGACCGGGCCCGAGGCGCCGGCGTCTGCCGAGGCCCCGCCGGTCGCCGCCGCTCCCGCGCCCGGGGCGGTGGTCGTGTCCTCCGTGTCCGGCACGGGGACGCCGGCGGCGGCGAGGAGGAGCCGGGTCGCCCAGACGCTCATGATCGCACCGGTGAGCATGTCGAAGCTGCCGGGCCCGCGGAGGATCCCGTCCTCGGTGCTGAAGGGCAGGCGCTCGAGCGTGCCGTGCGGCCACACCGTGTCCTGGTGGTTGACGAGCACGACCCGCGCGGGGCCGTCGCCGAAGCGCAGCCGCAGGTGAGTGGTGCCGTCGACGACGAGCGACTCCGGCGCGACGCCCAGGCGCTCCTCGATGAGCGCGGCGAAGTCCGCCGCTCCGCGGGCCACCGCCTCCTGGTCGTCGCTCGGCGTCTCGATCGAGATCACCCGCTCGATGTCGGCGAGCATCTGCGGCAGGGCCTCCTGCGCGGCGGCGACGAGGGCTCTGCGGTCGAGGTGGGCGAGGGCGGCGGACTGGGTCACGGGGTCTCCTGGGAGGGTCGTGGACGGGTTCGGCTGGCCGGATTCACTTTAGTACCCGCCCCGGTGCCCGGCCCCGCCCGACCGGTGCCCGGCCCCGCCCGACCGGTGCCCGGCCCCGCCCGACCCTGCCGACCGGGGCCCGCACCACCGGGTGCGCCGTGCCCGCCGGGCACGAATCCCCGCGGAACCGGTGCGCGGCCGCTCACAAGTGTGGTTGTCTACTGTCATGGGCGATGCGGTTTCCTCTCAGCGATACTCCCCCGAGCAGCGGACGCGCTACCGGGAGCTCCTCAACGCGGACCTCGAGACGTTCGACTCCTACCTCCAGGAGGCGACGTTCGTCGACCACGGGACGATCGGCATGGAGCTCGAGCTCAACCTCGTCGACGCCGACATGCAGCCGTTCCGCGTCAACGACAAGGTGCTCGCCGCGATCGACTCCGAGGAGTTCCAGAGCGAGATCGGCTCCTACAACATCGAGCTCAACCACCCCGTCCTCCAGGTGTCCGGGACCGGTCTGCGGGAGCTCGAGTCCGGGCTGCGCGCCCGGCTCGCGGCCGCCCACGCCGGCGCCCGGGCGCACGACGCGCAGATCGGGATGATCGGCACCCTGCCCACGCTCACCACGGAGTTCCTCGAGGACCCCGCGTGGATGACGGAGGAGAACCGCTACCGGGCGCTGAGCAACGCGGTGCTCGACGCGCGCGGGGAGCTCGTGCGGATCGACATCACCGACCGCGAGTTCTACCAGCACGACTTCGCCGACGTCGCCCCCGAATCGACGTGCACCTCGATGCAGCTCCACCTCCAGGTCGCGCCCAACCGGTTCGCCGGCGCGTGGAACGCCTCGCAGGCGATCGCCGGCATCCAGGTGGCGCTGAGCGCGAACTCCCCGCTGTTCATGGGCCGCAAGCTGTGGCACGAGAACCGCATCCCGGTCTTCACCCAGTCGATCGACACCCGCACCCCCGAGCTCGTCACCCAGGGCGTGCGCCCGCGCGTGTGGTTCGGCGAGCGGTGGATCACGAGCGTGTTCGACCTGTTCGAGGAGAACGTCCGCTACTTCCCGCCGATGCTCCCGGAGTCCCGCGAGGACGCCGGCACCCCCGTCATGCAGGGCAATGCCCCGACGCTCCACGCGCTCAACCTCCACAACGGCACCGTGTGGCGCTGGAACCGGCCGATCTACGCCCCGAGCGCCGACGACCTCGCCCACATCCGGGTGGAGAACCGGCTCCTGCCCGCCGGGCCCACGGTGGCCGACATGGTCGCCGACGCCGCCTTCTACTACGGGCTCGTCAAGTACCTCACCGAGGAGAACCGGCCGGTGTGGTCGCGGCTGTCGTTCGCGGACGCGGAGAGCAACTTCTTCTCCGCCGCCCGCTCCGGCCTGTACTCCCGCGTGGTGTGGCCGAAGGCCGGCCGGATCGACGTCGCCGAGCTCATCCGCACCGGGCTCGCGCCGCGCGCCCGCAAGGGCCTCGAGATGCTCGACGCGGACGCGGAGATGATCGACCACTACATGACGATCATCGAGGAGCGCGCCCGCACCCGGCAGAACGGCGCCACCTGGCAGCTGCGCACCCTCAACTCGCTCAAGCCGCGCGTCACCGAGCCCGATTCGCCCGAGCGCCGGGCCGCGCTCGCCCGCCTCATGGAGCTCTACATAACCCACCAGCGCACGGAGGCCCCCGTCCACACCTGGCCCGTCGGCGAGGTGTGAGCGGCCCGCACCTCGGTCCCCGCCGCCCGGGCACGGGCACCTCGGCGTGGTCCGGGCACCGGTCCGGCGCGTGTGGCACAGTGAGGTCATGACCGACTCCACCGCCCCGTCCTCCCGCCCCGCCGCCGATCCCGCGCCTCCGGCCGGGGCGGCGTCCACCGCCCCCGGCACCGATCCCGCGCGTCCCGCCACCCGCATCTCCGAGCGCGCCCGCGGCGTCCCGCCGTTCGCGGTGATGAACATCATCGAGCGCGTCGCCGAGCTCAAGGCCGAGGGCGCCGACGTCATCTCGCTGTGCGTGGGCGAGCCCGCGCAGGGCGCCCCGGCCGGGGTGCGGGCACGCGCCGCCGAGGTGCTCACCGACGGCACCGAGCTCGGCTACTCGCAGGTCCAGGGCGTGCGCCCGCTGCGCGAGGCGATCGCCGGGCACTACCGGCGCTGGTACCACCTCGACGTCCCCGCCGAGCGGATCTTCGTCACCACCGGCTCCTCCGGCGCGTTCACCATGACGTTCCTCGCCCTGTTCGACGTCGGCGACCGGGTGGCGCTCGCCCGCCCCGGCTACGCGGCGTATAAGAACATCCTCGCCGCGCTCGGCTGCGAGGTCGTCGAGCTCGACTGCGGCGTCGCCGAGAGGTTCCAGCCCACCGTCGAGCAGCTCGCGGCCGCCCACGCCGAATCGCCCCTGTCCGGGCTCCTCGTCGCCTCCCCGGCGAACCCGACGGGCACGATGCTCGACGCCGAGCAGCTCACCGAGCTCACTGCGTGGTGCCGGGCCAACGACGTGCGCCTGATCTCCGACGAGATCTACCACGGCATCACCTTCACCGACTCGATCGGGGAGACGGCGCTCGCCTACGCCGACGAGGCGATCGTCATCTCCTCCTTCTCGAAGTTCTGGGGCATGACCGGCTGGCGGCTCGGCTGGGCCATCCTGCCGGCCGAGCTCGTCGCCCCCTGCCTGGCGATCACCGGCAACCTCACCCTGTGCCCGCCGGTCCCGGCCCAGCACGCCGCGATCGAGGCGTTCTCCGAGGCCGCCTACGCCGAGGGGGAGCTGGCGGTGGCCGGGTTCGCCGCAGCCCGGCAGTACGTGCTCGACGCGCTCGACGAGCTCGGCTGGCGCGACATCGCGCCGGCCGACGGCGCCTTCTACATGTACGCCCGGATCGACGACGTGCTCGGCCCGTACCGGAACGCCACCGAATGGTGCTCGGCGCTCCTCGAGGAGGAGCACGTCGCGCTCACCCCGGGCCTCGACTTCGACAACGTCAACGGGAACCGCTGGGTGCGCCTGTCGCTCGCCGTCGGCCCCGACCGGACGCACGCCGCGCTCGAACGGATCCGCGCCTTCCAGCAGCGGCTCGCCGCCCGCCCGGCCCCGGCCGGCGGGGCGGCGGACGGGCCCGTCACCGGCGCGTCCGGCGGGACCGCCGCACCGGTGTGACCCCCACCCCCGCGGCCCCCGCACCCGCCGCGCCCGCACCGATGGCGTCGGCGCTCGTCGTCGCGGGCGCGGTCATGCTCGGATCGTCCGCGGTCCTCGTCGCGCTCTCGCAGGCGAACGCCTCGACCGCGGCCTTCCACCGCTGCTTCCTCGCCGCGCTCGTGCTGCTCCCGCTCGCCCTCGTCGAGGTCCGGCGCCGCGGCCGCCCGCGCGCGGCGATGCTCGGGCTGGCGGCCGGCGGCGGGGTGTTCCTCGGCCTCGACTTCATGATGTGGGCGCAGTCGGTGCTCGACACGGGCGCGGCGGTCTCCACCCTCCTCATCAGCACCCAGGTGTTCGTGTTCCCCGGCCTGCTGTGGCTCCTCCACCGCGACCGGCCCTCCCGCCAGTTCGTCCTCGCGCTGCCCGTCATGCTCGCCGGGCTCGTGCTCGCCGCCGGGGTGCTCGGCGCGGACCCCTTCGCCGTCGACCCGCTGCGCGGCGGTGTGCTCGGGGTGCTCGCCGGGGTCTGCTACGGGGTGTACCTCTACGGCAACCACCGGTGCCGGGCCGTCGACGGCCGCTTCATCGCGGTGCCCGTCGCGGTGGCGACGAGCACCGCCGCGCTCACCGTGCTCGTCCTCGGCAGCGCGGCCGGGACCCTGTCCGTCATCCCGGCGGCGGAGTCGGTGGGCTGGCTCGTCGCGCTCGCGGTGTTCGGCCAGGTGCTGCCGTGGCTGCTGCTGAGCGCCGCCGCCACCGGGGTGCGCCCCGAGGTCAGCGCCTCGCTCATGCTCCTGCAGCCGGCCTCGGCGCTGCTGCTCGGGGTCGTGCTCGCCGGCGAGCAGCCGACGTTCGCCCAGCTCGCGGGGATGGCGCTCGTCGCGCTGAGCGTGTGGTGGGTGTCCGGCGGACGGCGCCTGGCGCAGCGCTGGTCCGCACGCCGGGGGTGAACGCCGGGGTCGGCCCTCAGCCCTCGAGGGGCTCGGTGGTGTGCGCCATCGCGTCGAGGATGATGTGGGCGACGTGGTCGTCCATGAGGGAGTAGATCGCCTCGCGTCCCAGGCGCTGCACGCTCACCAGGTGGAGCCCGCGCAGCAGCTTGAGGTGCTGGGACACGAGCGGCTGCGACAGCCCGGTGATGTCGACGATGTTCGTCACCGTCGACTGCCCGTGGGACAGGACGAGGAGGATGCGCAGGCGCGAGGGGGTGGCGAGGGCCTTGAACACCTCGGCGGTGCGCTCGATCGCGGCGAGATCGTCGACGTGCCCGAGCCCGTCGGCGGACCCGCTGCTCTCCTCGACGCCGTGGCTGTGGGAGTCGGTTCCGGGATGGGTGTGCGTGCGCACCGGGTGAGTCATGGATGGAATGCTACACCTCGGGCGCGGGTGCGGTCGGCGCGTCCGCGTGCGCGGTGTCCGCACCGGTGCGCCGCGCTCCCGCGGGTGCGGCCCGGCCCGTCCACCCCCGGATCGTGCCTCCGGATCCTGCGCCGCGGACTCAGACGATGGGCGCCACGTCGTCCTGCGTGCTGAGGAGCTCCGCGGCGAGGCCCTCCCACTGGGCGTAGGCGTCGGGGTAGGCGGAACGCTGGACGGCCTGCGCGGCCTCCGTCGGGGTCATCGACTCCCAGCCGCGGATGTGCACGAGCCCCGGGTTGGACCCCCGGTCGTTGATGCCGTAGAAGGACTTCGCGGCCCACACGGGGTCCCGCACCTGGTCCGGGGTGCCCCAGCCCTGGGACGGGCGCTGCTGGAACAGCCCGAGCGAGTCGCGGTCGCCGTGGTCGAGGTTGCGCAGGGAGCTCTCCTGCATGGCGGTCATGAGCGCGATGGTGATCGCGTCGTCGGACATGTCGCCGCCGCGGCCCACCGCGATGATCGTGCGGGCGTTGTCGATCTGGGCCCGGTTGAGTCGGTCCACGCTGCTGTACTCCCACTGTCGGATCTGCGAGGGGACGGGCGCGACGAGGCCGCCGGCCCAGCTGAACGCCATGACGACCGCGAGGAAACCCGCGGCGAGCGCGAGCCCGATGAGCGGGCCGCGGGCGCCCCCGGAGCGGCGGGCCGGGCGGCGGCGAGCGGTGCTGCGGGACGAAGCGCTGCGGGTCGAGGTGCTGCGGGGTGTCGCGCGCCGGCCGGCAACTCCTGCCGCGTGCCCGGCGGCACGACCGGCCGACCTCGGCTGCGCCCTCCCGGCCGCGCGGCCACCGTTCCGGCGACTCTCCCGGTCACCATCCCGGCGGCTCGCCCGCCCGCTGTCCCGCCCGGTCGCGGCGGACGCGGCGGAGCGCCGCACCGCGGGGGCGGTACGGCGCGGGGCAGGGCGGGCAGACGTGCGCTGGGACATCGCGACCATCGTAGCGACGCCGGCTGGGAGGTTCGGGGAAGCGCGGTGACGGCACGGCGCGTGCCGGGTACCCGGGTCTGCAGGTGCCCGGCACGCGCCGGGGTGCGGGGCCCGGATCCCGTGCCGGGGTGGCGGCCGGGATCCGGGCGCGGGGCTCAGAGCCCGTTGCCGCGGTAGGGGACGTACGAATCGTCCTGATCGTAGGGGTAGGAGATCACGCGCTCGACGGCTCCCGTGGCCCCGGCCTGCTCGAGTCCGTGGTAGGCGGTGCGCTCGGCGTTCGCCCAGCCGTTGAAGATCGTCACGTGACCGGCCGCCCCGGCGGTGCCCGGTCCGCCCTTGAGGAGGATGTCGCCGGGTTGGAGGTCGTCCTTGGGGATCTCGTGGGCGACCTCGAGCAGGGTGACGGTGCTCAGCGAGGTGTCGAGTCCCCAGGCCATGGACACGAACCCGGAGCAGTCCGTCCGGTAGTTCACGCCGTCGGGGTCCGCGGCGTACTTCGTCATGTCGTACGGCACGCCCTGGTCGGTCCAGTGCTTCGCGCGGTCGATGATGTTCTGCCTCCGGTCCTCGACGGACTGGGCCGCTGCGACGGTGCCGGAGGTCTCCGGGGCGATGACGGTCGGGCCGACGAGCGCTCCGCCGGCGACGAGCCCGGCTGCGGCCAGAGTGGTTCCTGCGGTGCGGGTGAGCATTCGGGATCTCTCCTGTCGGTGTGCTCGGCTTCGCTGGACACCACCCACCGTGGCAAGGTGCCCGGCCGGGTCTCAAGGGGTCGGCGGACGAACCGGGATGAAGGTCCGGTGAACTGAGACTGAGGCTTCAACAGTCCGGATTCCGGGTGGCCGCCACGATCGGCATCCGCGTGCGGCACGGCCCGCCTGTTTGCCGGTTGTGTGCAGCCTTGGAATGATGAGCGCATGCGCTACATCGTCGCCATCCTCGCTGCCGCCGCCGTCACCTCCGGGGTGCACCTCGCGTTCGGGCTCGGCAGCCTGCCGCGCCCCTGGGGCAGCCTGGGACTGGGGACGATCGCCGGCGTCGTGCTCGTCGCCGTGCTCCTCGTCTGGGAGTACCGGAGCCCGAGCGAGGACCACGAGGAGCGCGACAAGCGGCTCAAGATCGAGGAGGCCGCCCGCGCGGAGGCGCGCGAGCTGCGCCGGGCGCAGAAGCGCGACGGCTCGTGGAACCGGCCGATCGACCGCTCCGCCCGCCACGAGGCGACCGGTCCCGGGGCGACCGGTCCCGAGGCGCCGGGTCCGGTGGCCGAGGGGCCCGGCCCGGCGAGCAACGGGCCCCTGGGGGACCGGCCGGACGCGCCGTGACCACCCGGGGCGAGGGCACCTCGGCCGAGGCGGGGGCGGCAGGGTCCGATCCCGCCGTCGACGACGCCGGGACCGCCACTACCGGTGCCGCGGCCGGTGCCGACGCTGCTGACACCTGATCCGCCGACACCGACACCGCATCGACGCGGCGCAGCCGCCGGGAGGAGCGGACGGGCGCCCGCGCGATCCCGCGTCGCTACTCCGACACCGTGCGCACGAACATCGCCGGGCTCGTCGGCGTCGTCGGCGCCACCGCGATCTTCGTCCCCGTCATCATCCGCGAGGCCGACCGCACCGAGGCGAGTCCGGAGGGCCTGGCGTGGCTCACCGAATACACGGAATCGATCCTGATCCCGTACTACATGGTGTTCTGGGTTCTTTGCTCTATGTAGTGGTGTGTGTTCGTGCAGACGGGAGCGTCTTGACCGCGAGTTCGCTCGGGTCGGTGGCCAGTCGATACGATTGTTGGTCACCGCATGTGAGTAGCTCATGTGCGAAAAGCTGCACCGAGAACGAGGGGAGCATCCACAGAATGAGCGGCGTCGAGTTCTTCACCACCCCCGGTTATGGCGACCGCAATCGGGAACTGTTCCACTACTCGCAAGCTGTGAAGATCGGTGACCGGGTCGAGCTGGCAGGTCAGGGCGGCTGGAATGACGAGTGGGAGTTCCCCGGGACCCTGACCGAGGAGATCGACCAGGCGTTCGAGAACATCGAGCGCACCCTCGCCACTGCCGGTGCGGGCTGGGCGGATGTGGTCAACGTGCGCTCCTACCACGTCGACATCGATGCCGAGACGGTCGCCTACATGGCCTCGAAGCTGCGCCAGTACATGCCCGAGCAGCCACCGGTCTGGACCAACATCGGTGTCGCAGCGCTCGGTGACGAGAAGATGCGCGTCGAGATCGAGATCACCGCGATCATCCGCGACTGAGACATCGCACCGAGACCTGACGAGGAGAAGCGAACTACATGACCGAGAACGTGAACGATACCGAGGCCACGAGCACGCTGCGCCTGGTCTGGCCGCAGTGGCAAGGCGCGGGCCGCAACGGGGTCGCCGAGATGCTGGCGGAGTTCTCCCTGGATGAGGCCAGGTGCGGATACGCGTTCGGCTCGCGCGTGCTGCAGGCGATCCTGCCCGACCACGACGGCCCCACCGAAGTCGTGCCCGTCGCCGACAGCGAGAGCGACTCCACCGACGGCGTTGAATCCCGTCAGGAGGTCATCGACTCTCTGGCTGCCGCGCAGGAAGCTATCGCCCGGCACGAGGCCGATCGCATCCTCACCCTCGGTGGGGAATGCTCGGTGAGCGTGGCTCCGTTCGCCGCCCTCGCGAAGCAATATTGCGAGGATCTAGCCGTGGTCTGGATCGACTCGCATCCCGACACTGACACCAACGCCACCGGTTACGACGGTTACCACGCCATGGTTGTGAGCACGCTGCTCGGCCACGGTGACCCGGAGGTCACGAGTATGCTTCCGGCGACGGTGTCTGCCTCTCGGCTGGCCTTGGTCGGCTTGCACGACTGGGTCGAGGACGCGTACGAAAACGTCGGCTCGTGGGGTCTGCCCGTGTTCACGCCTGACGATCTGCGAGGCTCCAGCGCCAGGTTGTTGGAGTGGGTGGCGGGCACCGGGGCGACGAAACTTGCGATCCACCTCGATGTCGATGTCGTCGACAGTGACGAGGTCGCGCTCGGGCTGGGCATGGTTCCCGGTGGGCTTACCCGCGCAGACGTGCGGCGGATCGTCGCTGACCTCACCGCGGCCGCAGACGTGGTTGGCCTGACGGTCGCAGAGTTCATCCCACGCGACGTACTCGCCCTCCGCGGCTTGATCAACGGGATGCCGCTCCTGGGGAACTGACGACCCACAGGCTGGCCCGTGGCGTTCTACCTTTCGGGTAGCGGCACCGCGCCAACTATTGATGGGCGCGCTGTGCTCGGGCGAAGTCGCGCATTCTGGTGACGCCCTGTTCTCCGATCTGTTGGGTCAGTGCTTCGACAGTGACGGTGGCGAGAGAGTCGCGCCAGCGGTTCTCGGCTTCGACCATGGCGTGGTGGATACCGCAGGGGCCGGTCTCTCTGATGGCGTCGGCGTCGTCGGTGAAGATGCCGCGGCAGCGCACCTCCTCACATACGAACAGCGGGGCGTCGCCCTGCACGGTCTTGATGACGTCGAGCAGGGTCACAGTGCTCGCGGGTCTCGCGAGGAAGTAGCCGCCGCGGTTTCCCGCGGAGGATCGGATGATGCCGGCGCGCACGAGCTGCTGGAGCTGCTTGCTCAGGTAGGCGTCGGGGATATCGAACATCTCTGCCAGGGTGTGCTTGGCGAGCGGGCCGATGTCCTCGCAGGCGGAGAGCGCGACGAGGCAGTGGGCCATCCACTCGGTTCCGCGCGGCAGTTTCACACGTCGATCCTACTCAACGAAGACCCGCATTGTCCGGGTTGAGCAACGGTGCGAGCAGCAGCCCGCCCCTGCCGCGCAGATGATGCGGCAGGGGCGGAACGATCGTGGGTCACTCGCCTGGCACGAGCGTGAGGAGCCGTTCGACCAGGAACTTCATCGCTTCCAGGTTCTCGGACGGCACCGCGTCGGGCTGGGCTTTGGAGACGCTGGAGACACCGTAGGGGTTGCCGTTGAGCGGCATCGCCTGGGCCTCGCCTGCGGCTCCGGCGGGAACGATGATCGCGCCCCAGTGGTAGAGCACGTTGTTGAACGCGAGGATCGTGGACTCCTGTCCTCCGTGGTTGGAGGCGGTGGACACGAACGTCGACATGTACTTGTCTGCCAGGGCGCCGCGCTGGTGCAGTGGCAGGGTCTGGTCGAGGAAGTGCTTCATCGGCCCCGACATTGCCCCGTACCGGCCGGGCGTGCCCCACAGAACCGCATCGGCGGCTTCAAGGTCGCCGAGGGCTTTCCGATGCGCGGCGACGGTAGCGTCTGGGTCGTCCAGTTCGGGAAGCCGGGTGGACAGGACGCCGTGTCCGAGCTGTTCGGCGTGGGTGTGCGCGGCCAGGGCCATCTGGTGCACGTTCCCCGTGCTGGAGTGGTAGATGATCGCGACGGTCTTCATCAGTGCTCGCCTCCTCGTCGGTTACAGGCTGGTGCCCATGGACACGTCGATGACCTGCCCGGTGATCGTCTGCGACGAAGACTGCGCAAGCAGGGCAACCGTCTCGGCTATGTCATCGGCCTCGGCGATCCTCCCCAGCGCCGACGACTCACGAGTGCCGGCCGCTGCTTCCTCGTTGCCGCGCAGCCAGCCGGCGTTGATGTCGGTGTCCACGACGCCGGGCGCGACGACGTTGACCGTGATGCCCCGCGACCCGAGGCTCGCGGCCATGTTGCGGGCGAGATATTCCAGGGCGATCTTGCTCATCCCGTACCCGGTCAATGCCGGGAACGCGTAGCGGGTGAGGGCAGATCCGGTGAAGACGACTTGCCCGCCAGGGCTCGTCATCTTGTCCGCCAGCCCTGCGGCGAGTGCATAGGGGGCGATGGTGTTGACCTGGAACAGGTCGCGCAGCGCCGACTCCGTCAGCTGGGTGAAGTCGCCAAACGGCGCGATCCCGGCGTTCAGGAACGCGAGATCGACCGTGCGGCCGTCGAGTGCCGCATCGAGTTGTGGCAGCAGGGCCTCGACCGCTCCGGGGTCGGAGAAGTCGGCCTGTACCGGGGTCACGGTCGTCTGGTGCTCGGCGGCGATCTCACGGATCGGACCCAGCTCGCTGTCATCGCCGCGATGCTGGGCGATCACGTCGAAGCCCAGCGACGCCAGCCGTCGGGCTGTGGCCTGCCCGATTCCTCGGCTGGCTCCGGTCACGAGTGCGGTTCGAGTAGCGGTCATCCTTGTTGCCTCCTGGGTCGATACGGGTACGCCCTACCAAACCTAGAGTATTTGGATACTGAATGTCCAAGTAGGATGGAAGGGTCGCCGACGCCGCGGCGCCGCCACCTGTGACGAGCACTTGTGGGATCGAGACCGTCGATGGTTGGCCGTATCGAGAGGAGAATCCGTGAACTACACCCCCCTGCTGGACACTCCACTGCCGATCGTGGCCGCTCCGATGGCTGGCGGGCCGACCACGCCCGCGCTCGTCACCGCAGTCGCTGGCGCGGGCGGGTTCGGGTTCCTCGCCGGCGGCTACCAGACCCGCGATGGACTCGCCGCACAGATCGCCGAGGTGCGCGAGCACACCGACCGCTTCGGGGTCAACCTGTTCGTGCCGAGCAAGAGCGATCTCGACCGTGACGCGTTCCGCCGCTACGCCGCCGAGGTGCAGGTCGAGGCCGACGCCTACGGCCTCGAACTCGATCCCGACCCGGTGTCCGATGACGACCATTGGGAGGACAAACTCGGCCTGCTGATCGATCATCCGGTTCCAGTCGTGTCGCTGACGTTCGCGCTGCCCGATCCTGCCGCGATCGCCGCGCTGCAGCGGGCGGGATCGCAGGTACTCGCGACCGTCACGACGCCAGGTGAAGCACTGGAAGCGCAGGCTGTTGGCGTGGATGGGCTGATCGTGCAAGGCCCGGCTGCTGGCGGGCACAGCGCCACCTACGATCCCGCGCGGAGCCTGGGCGAGGTTTCGATTGGAGCGCTCGTGCGCGATGTTCGCTCCACGATCCAGTTGCCCGTGATCGCTGCCGGTGGTGTGGATGGCCCGGCCACTGTCCGCGCACTCCTGGATGCGGGAGCCGAGGCGGTCACGGTCGGCACGCTGCTGCTGCGCACCGACGAGGCAGGAACATCGCCGACACATCGGGCCGCTCTCGCCAATCCGAGATTCACTGAGACTGTCATCACCCGCGCGTTCACCGGACGCCCGGCACGGGCACTGCGCAACGGCTTCACTAACCGGCACGACGACAGCGCACCTACTGCCTATCCAGCCGTACATCACCCGACCCGCGCCCTACGCCAAACAGCAGGCCGCGCAGGTGACGCCGATCGGCTTCACCTCTGCGCCCAACGGACACCCAGCCGACGTGATTTCCTGGCTGGCGGACACACTGAGTACGACCACTGCTCAGCCCTCTGCCCACTCTCATGAGACAAGAAGCCAGCAGAAGTAACCGGTCAAGACGTGGCTACTTTGACGACCGCACGGGGTGCTCTTCGTGCTCTGCTACATCGCGTGGACCCACGTGGTCTACGCGCGCACGCCCCGCCCCGAGCTCGTGCGCATCGCCGCGGTCCAGAGCCGGCACCGACCCTCGCTGATGTCGAAGATGTTCGGCTACGGCGGCGCCGGTTCCTGGACGGTGGCGGGCGCGATCGTGGCCGCCGTCCTCACGGTCAGCCTGGCCCGGACGGAGATGTTCCGCTCCGAGCCGCTCTTCATCCTCCTCGGCATGGCGACGGTCGCCGCCTCGTGGTTCGCCATGGTCTACTCCTATGCCCTGCGGTACCTGCGCCAGCACTCCGGCGGGGAGCGGATCGACTTCGACCAGCTCGAGCCGCCGGTGTTCGGCGACTACCTCACCATGGCCTTCATGATGTCGACGATGGCCTCGACCCTCGGCGCCCGGATCCGCACCCGCACAGGCTGGCGGGCCGCCCGCGAGCACACCGTGCTCGCCTTCGTCTTCAACACCGTCATCGTCGCGATGACGGTCTCGCTGCTGTTCGGCGGACTGACGAAGTAGAGCGCGCGGCGCGCCTGGTCGTTGCCAGATTTTTACCGAATTTCGAACGCTCGATCACGCACTCTGCCCTAGGCTGTGAGGTACGACACAGTGCTGTGTCCGCACGACGATGTGCAGCACCGACATGTGCAGCGATGACCTGCAGAAAGGCGCCACCGTGACCATTCCCGCCGTTCCGAACCGCCAGCCGTTCCTCTCCCGCCGGCTCCACTGGATGAACATGCTCGAGCTCCATGCGATCGATCGGCCCAAAGAGGTCATCATCACCTCGGACGCGGGCCATGTGACCTGGGGCGAGCTGCGCGCCCAGGTGCAGGCGCTCGCCGCCGACCTCCAGCGGCGCGGCGTGCAGCCCGGAGACCGGGTGCTCATCCTCGCCCTCAACCGCGCGGAGTACATCGCCGCGATGGTCGCGATCAACACGATCGGCGCGATCACCGTGCCGCTCAACATCCGCTCGGTGCCGCGCGAGGTCGCCTACTTCATCGAGGACTCCGGCGCGCGGGCGATGTTCGTCGACGGGTTCGGGGCGAAGACGGTCGCGGGCATCGGCGCCGATGGCGGTGCGGCACCGGGGATCGACATCATCTCCTTCGACGAGGACGTGCCGGGCATCCTCGCCGCCGGCGGCGAAGCGGAGCCGGTCGACGTCGACGAGAACTCGATCGCGATGATCATGTACACCTCCGGCACCACGGCCGCGCCCAAGGGCGTCATGCTGAGCTACCTCAACCTCGCCAGCCAGATGATCCCGATCCTGCGCTCCGCGCAGCCGCCCACCGAGGTCCCCGAGGCGAACCTCGTCGTCGTGCCGCTGTTCCACATCGCCGCCGTCGGCTTCCTCACCCCGGCGTTCTTCACCGGGATGCGGATCGTGCTCGCGCCCCCGCAGGTGCTCACGAACATCCCGGCGCTCGCGGACATGATCGAGCGCGAGCAGGTGACCTCGATGTTCCTCGTCCCGACGATCTGGCAGTCCCTGTGCTCCCTGCCGGGGATCAAGGAGCGCGACCTGCCGCTGCAGACCCTGTCCTGGGGCGCCTCGCCGGCGTCCAAGCAGACCCTGCAGCTCATGGCCGACACCTTCCCGAACGCCACGATCAGTGCGGCGTTCGGCCAGACCGAGATGTCCCCGGTGACCGCGCAGCTCCACGACCACGACTCGATCCGCAAGATGGGATCGATCGGCAAGGCCGTCGGGCCGGTGGCGGTGCGCGTCGTCAACGCCGAGGGCGACGACGTCGCCGAGGGCGAGATGGGCGAGGTCGTCTACCGCGGGCCGGGCCTCATGGCCGGCTACTGGAACAAGGAGGCGGAGACCGAGGCGGCCACGCACGACGGCTGGTTCCACTCCGGCGACCTCGTCAAGCGCGACGAGGAGGGCTTCATGTACGTCGTCGACCGCGCGAAGGACCTCATCATCTCCGGCGGCGAGAACATCTCCTCGATCGAGGTCGAGCACGCGGTGGCCGCCCATCCCAAGGTCGCCGACGCCTCCGTCGTGGGCGCCCCGGACGAGAAGTGGGTGGAGACGCCGGTGGCGATCGTCGTGCCCGCCGACCCCGCCGACCCGCCGACGCTCGAGGAGATCCAGGACTTCCTGTCCGACCGGCTCGCCTCGTTCAAGAAGCCGACGCGCCTCGAGGTCGTGCCCGAGCTGCCCCGTAATGCCTCCGGCAAGCTGCTCAAGCACAAGCTCCGCGACGAGTACGGGAAGTAGGGCCCCGCCGGCTCCATCGAGTGGTCGGAGATCCTTGAATACTCACGGGTAATCGAGGATCTCTGACCACTCGACGTGTGGGGGGGGCGGGCGCGGTCGCCGAGGTGCGCAGCGCCGGGGGTGGCGAGGTGGCGCCCGGCCGGCCTCAGATGTCGGTGAGGGCGGCGAGCTCGGCGCGCAGCGTGTGGGGCGTGCCGAGGCGCACCCGGTCCGCCGCCGCGCGCTTGAGCCAGATGTGCACGGGGCTCTCCCAGGTGTAGCCGATCCCGCCGTGGAGCTGGAGCGCCTGTTCGCACACCCGGGTGGCGGTGTCCGCGGCGAACGACAGCGCGGCCGCCGCATAGATCGTCGCCTCCGTCGGGTCGTCCCCGGTGTCGAGGAGGAGCGCCGCCTCGTCGACGAGCGGGCCGATGAGCGAGACCTCCGACCACATCTCCGCGAGCCGGTGCTTGAGCGCCTGGAAGGAGCCGAGCGGCCGGCCGAACGCGATCCGCTCCCCGAGGAAGGTCACCGTCTCCGCGAGCACGGCCCGCGCGATGCCCTCGAGCTCGGCGGCGAGGTACACCCGGCCGGCGACGATCGACGCGCCGACGATCTCCGCGGCCATGTCGCCGTCGGCGACGATCGTCCCCGCGCCGGGCACCGAGGTCTCCTCGATCCGGTGGAGGGTGCGGGTCGGGTCGAGGGCGGGCAGCGCGGTGAGCTCGAGCGCGGTGCGCGGCACGAGGTGGATGAGATCGTCCTGGTGGACGAGCACCTGATCGCAGAGCTCGGCGTCGAAGAGCAGGCCGCCGGTGGCGGTGCCCACGCACGTCGTGCCCTCGGCCATCTGCGCCAGCGTGTCCGCGGCGAGCGTGCGGATCTCCGGGTCCGGGTGGCCGACGGCGAGCATCCCGAAGGCCACCGGGGCGCTGACGTAGGGGCCGAGGAGGTCCGCGGCGGGCACCGCGCCGGCGGCCCGGCCGAGCGCGGCGATCGCCGCCATCCCGGCGCCCAGGCCGCCGTGCTCCTCCTCGGAGAGCACACCACCGAGGCCCATCGAGTCCATCATCTCCCGGTGCGCCCGGCGGATCGGGGCGAGGTCGTCGAGGCCGTCGCGCACCGCGTCGATGCCGCCGAGGCCGCGCACCCCCGCCTGCAGGCCGGCGGCGAGCTCCCCGGCGAGCGCGGGATCGGGTGCGGCGTCCGCCTCCGGGGCGGTGTCCGGCCGGGATCCGACGTCCGGCCGGGGTGCGGTGTCCGGCCGGGGTGCGGTGTCCGCCTCGGGGGCGGGGCTCGTATCGGTGTCCGTCATCGGGGGACCTCCGTGAAGGGCACCTGGGTGTCGGTGCGCGGTTCGCGCGGCAGCCGCAGGATGCGCTCCGCGATGATGTTCTTGAGCACCTCGGAGGTGCCGCCCTCGATCGAGTTCGCGCGGGTGCGCAGATAGGCGTAGCCGGCCGGGCGGCCGGTGATGTCGACGGACATGAAGTCCGGCTGGTAGAAGTCGTAGCCCTCGGGGTGGAGGAGCCCGCCGGCCTCCGCGGTCTCGAGCGCGAGCGAGGCGATCGCCTTGTTCGTCTCCGCGCTCGCGAGCTTGAGCGCGCTCGCCTCCGGAGTGGGATCGCCCTGGGCCATCGCGCGCTGGATCGCGATGCCCGCCAGGCGCACCGCCTCGGCCCGCACCCAGGCGCGGGCGATCGAGTCCCGGTAGGCGGGGTCGCGCTCCTCGATCGGGGACGCGCGCCAGGTGTCGAGCAGGGTGCGGATCGGGCCGCCCTCCCGCTCGGGGCGCTTCATCGAGCCGGAGCGCTCGTTCGACAGGGTGAGGTTGGCGAGCGCCCAGCCCTCGCCCTCCGCGCCCAGCCGCATCGAGTCGGGGATGCGGACCTCGTCGAGGAACACCTCGTTGAACTCCGCCTCGCCGGTGATCTGGCGCAGCGGCTGCACCGTCACCCCGGCCGTGCGCATGTCGAGGAGGAAGTAGGTGATGCCCCGGTGCTTGGGCACGTTCGGGTCGGTGCGGGCGAGCAGGATCGCGAAATCGGCGAGGTGCGCGAGCGTCGTCCACACCTTCTGCCCCGACACCACCCAGTCGTCGCCGTCGCGCACGGCCCGGGTGGCCAGCCCGGCGAGGTCGGAGCCGGCACCGGGCTCGCTGAACAGCTGGCACCAGCGGTCGCGACCGGTCCACAGGCGCCGCATGAAGCGGTCCTTCTGCTCCGTGGTCCCGGCGCCGAGGATCGTGGGGCCGGCCATGCCGAGGTTGACGATGATGTGGGCGGGGCGGTTGTCCGGGGCGCCGGCCGCGGCGAGGATCGCATCGACCTCGCCCTGCTGCTCGCGCGGCAGGCCGCGCCCACCGTAGCCGGGCGGGTAGTGGACGGCGGCGAGGTCGGCGTCGTAGCGCGCCTCGAGGAAGGCGAAGCGGTCCTCCTCGGTGCGGATCTCCTCCGGCGGGTGCGCCGCGAGCAGGGCGCGGGTGTCGGCGGCGAGCGTGCTCGCCGATTGCGGTGCGGGTGACATGGGTGAACTCCGTCGTCCGGTCGATCGCGTCCGGGCACCGGGCTCGGACATCTCCGTCATCCTAGCGATCGTTCGGGTGACCTGAAAGGGGGCCCGGGCGACCGGATTCCGCGACTTCGGTGCTCGCGCCCCTGGTCACAGCGCCGGGTCGGCCTGTCTGCTCAGGGTCGAGCTCAGGTCCCGCCGTAGTGCCGGGCGAGCGCGGCCATGCCCTCGGCGATGCCCACCCGCGGCGTCCAGTCGAGGACCTCGCGGGTGCGGCGCTGGTCGAACCAGTGCGCGGTCGACAGCTGCTCGGCGAGGAAGCGGGTGAGCGGCGGCTCGTCGTCGTGCTCGCCGAGCTCCCAGACCCGCTCCACCGCCGCGCCGGCGACGAGCGCGGGGGCCACCGGGATCCGCAGGCCGGGTGCCGGGGCGCCGCCGGCGATGGCCATCCGGGTGATGAATTCGCCGATCGGCCGGGGCTGTCCGTTCGTCACGACGAGCGCCTCCCCGTGGGTGCGGGTGACGGCGAAGAGCGCGGCGAGGATCGCCTCGACGGCGTTCGTCGAGTAGAGGGTGTCGACGAGCGCGGCACCGCTGCCGAGGATCGGCATCCGGCCCGCCCGGGCGCGGTCGATGATCCGCTCGGTGAGCTGGGTGTCGCCCGGGCCCCACATGAGGTGGGGGCGCAGCACGAGGACGGGGAAGCTCGGGGAATCCGCGGCGAGCGCGAGGAGCTCGCCCTGGGCCTTGGTGCGCGCGTACTCCCCGCGCGCGTGCGCGGGGTCGGCGGGACCGGCGGGCTCGCCGACGAGCGAGTCGCCGGCGTGGGCGACCGACGGCGAGGAGATGTGGACGAAGCGGGAGACGCCGGCGGCCTGCGCGGTGGCGAGCACGGTGCGGGTGCCCTCGATATTCACGGCCTCGAAGGCCGCGGGGTCCCCGGTCATCGCGACCTTGGCCGCGAGGTGGATCACCGCGTCCTGCCCGGCCATCGCCTGCTCGACGAGTGCGGGATCGCCCACGCTGCCGAGCACGTCCCGGGCTCCGGGCACGCCGGAGGCGCGCCGCTGCAGCGTGGTGACCGTGTGGCCTGCGGCGATGAGGGCAGCGGCGACCGAGGAGCCGAGCAGGCCCGATGCGCCGGTGACGAGTACGTTCATGGGTGCCTCCTGCGGCTCGCGGGATCGGGGGTCGGGTCCGGCCGGCGGGACCGGGGTCCGCCGGCCGGCACGGGTGCGGCGGGCGGGCTCAGGGCCTGTCCGCCGGTTCAGGGTCTTACCGCCGGCTCAGGGCTTGCCGACGGGCTCGCCGCGCAGCACGGCGTCGGCCCACCCGGCCAGGCGCTCCCGGTTGATCTTCGAGTTGTGGCGGATGTCGGTGGGGAAGGTGGGGCTGATGAGGACGGCGGCGATGTCGGCGGCGAAGTGGCCGGCGACCGCTGTGCGCACCGCGTCCGTGAGCTCGAGGTCGGCGAGGCCGGGCTTCTGCCGGGCGCCGGCGGGTGCCTCGGCGTCGGGTTCGACGACGACGACCACGGCCTGGGTGCCGCGCGGGCCGACCCCGACGACCGCGGAGCGCAGCACGCCGGGCACCTCGTCGACGACCGCCTCGATGCCGCCGGGGCCGAGCGGGCCGTCCGCGGTGGTGAGGAGGTGCTGGAGGCGGCCCTCGAGCCACACCCGGCCCTCCGGGTCGATGTGCCCGATGTCGTTGGTGCGGTGCCACATGCGGCCGTCGAGCTCGTCGCGCTTGGAGTCCGCATCGGTGAGCCACAGCCGGTCGTATCCGGCCTTGGCGTGGGGCGCGGAGACGACGAACTCACCGAGCACGTCGACGGCCTCGGCCCCGGTGAGCAGGGTCGAGGAGGACCGGCCCGCGGCGTCGATCGGGGCGAGCGCGAGCGACACGCCCGGCACCGGGGTGCCTACGCAGACGCCGTGGTCGCGTGACTGCGCCGCGGCGGCAGCGACCCCGTGGCGGTCGATGTCGGTGAGCAGCAGGCCCTCGGTCATGCCGTAGGGGGAGTGGATCGCGGCGTTCGGGAACAGCTCGGCGAGCGCGTCCATGAGGCGCAGCGGCACCGGGGCGCCGGCCGACAGCACGAGCTCAACGGAGGCGCAGGCGCCGCGCTGCTCCGCGCTGAGCTCGCCGGCGGTCGCGCACACGTTGCGGTACGCGGCCGGGGAGGCGAAGACCATCGTGCAGTCGCCGGTGAGGATCGCGTCGGCGAGCGCGGTGGCGGTGAGCGTGCGCGGCTTCGTCACCGACATGTCCGGGGTGACGCTCGTGGCGCCGATCCCGGGTCCGAGCAGCGCGAACGGCGGGAATCCTGCGACCAGTCCGGAGCCGGGCTCCACGCCGAGGTGGTCGGCGAGCTTCCGGCCGAGCGCCCCGAGCCGCGCATGGGTGTAGCGCACGCCCTTGGCGGGGCCGGTCGAGCCGGAGGTGTAGAGGATCGCGGCGTCGTCGTCGGCGTCCGGGCGGGCCAGCGGGGCGCTCGGGACGGTGCGGGACAGCTCGGTGATGCTCGTCTCCACACCGAGCGCGGTCCGTTCGAGGGCGTCGAGCGGGCTGACGGAGATCCGGCGCCCGGGCCAGCCAGCGGTGCGGGCGAGCGTGAGGCCGGGGACCTGGCCGATGATCCACTGGGGGTCGGCGGCCTTGATCGCGCGGGTCATCCCGGCGACGCCGAGCCCGGCATCGGCGACGACAGCGACGCCGCCGGCACGGAGCACGGCGTAGAGCGCGGCGGTGAGGTTGTTGCCCGGCTGCACGAGCAGGGAGACCCGGTCGCCGGGGTGCAGCCCGAGGTCGCGCAGGCCGTGGGCGATCCCGTCGACCACGGCGGCGAGTTGGGCCCAGGTGACCGACTGCGGCGGCTGCTGGGACATGTCGACGCTCGCGATCGAGCGGTCGCCGGCGCGGGCGAGGAGCGCGTCGAACATCAGCGGCGAGTCGGTGGAGGACTGAGCGGCGGTGGGAGCCCCGGTGCCGGGGGCTTCCGTGTCCGGGGAGCCGGCGGCGGGGGACTCTGCCGCGGCTCCGGAGGCGGCATGAGTGCCGGCAGCGGCTCCGGAAGCGGCGTGCGTCGGATCCGCGGCCGGCGTCTCGGCGGCGGGGAAGCGGTTCTCGAGCCAGCGCAGTGCGAGCCCGGCGACGTCGGCGTCCTCAGACACGAGGTGGGAGGCCTTCTCGAAGCGGTGGATGTCCGCGTGCGGCAGGCGGCCGCGCAGGTCGCGGAGGTAGCGCTCGAGGAACACCGGGTCCTTGGGTCCCCAGATGAGGAGGGCGGGGACGTCGATGCCGGCGATGTCCGCGCCGAGCCGCTCGAGCTCCGCGCGGCTCGGGTGGGTGTCCTGCGCCGGGATGTCGGCGACGAAGGCGCCGATCCCGCGGCGGTCGGCCGCGGTCCGGTAGGGGGCGCGGAACGCCTCCTTGATCTCCTTGCGGATGGGGCCCTGGCCGAGGCCGAGCGTGATCCGCAGGAACAGGTCCGTGAGCACCGTCGAGGTCGGCAGCATCGGCCCGGCGAGCGCAGCCTGGAGAGGCGCCGGCAGGGGCGCGTCCTCGGGCTGGTGCACGGCGGTGTTGAGGCTGATCACGGCATCGACGAGATCGAGGTGCCGGGCGGCCCAGGTGAGCGACAGGACGCCACCCCAGTCGTGGCCGATGGTGACGATCAGGTGGTCGCCGGCGGGCGCGGTTCCGGCCTCCCGCGCGGGCGCCTCGGCGGCGGGGGAGCCGGCTGTGGGCGATGGGGTCGCGGGCTCAGTCGCGGCACCGGAGGCCGCGGCGGTGGCGGGCACCTCGGCGAGGAGGGTGCGGACGACGGCGTCGAAATCGGTGACGCGCTCGGCGATGCGGCGGTAGCCGGGCCCGTGGGTGGTCGGCAGCGCATCGTGTGCGAGCCGGTCGGAGAAGCCCATCTCGAGCTGGTCGGGGGCGATGACGCGCCAGGTGCGGCCGGTCGTCGAACGCAGGCTCGCCGCGGCGAGGCGGCGCCACAGGTAGGACCACGTGGGGTTGCCGTGGAGGGCGAGGATCGTCCCGGTGGGCTCGCGTCCGGCGGCCCGGAGCGCGGGCAGGGTGTCGAGCACGTGGAAGGTGTGCTCGCCGTCGACGGTGTCCGCGCGCACCAGCCGGGACCACTGCGGGTCCCATTCGGGGAGCGGACCGGGCAGGGCGGCGGGTGCGGCAGCGAACTTCACCAGACGATCTCCGTCATCGCCGTGTTGAGGCCGGAGCCCACGCCCACGCAGAGCACGCGCTCGCCGCGCTCGAGCTTCTCCGATTCGAGAGCCAGGGTGATCGGCAGGGAGGCCGGGCCGACGTTGCCGAGCTGCGGGTAGGTCTTCGGGATGCGCTGGGGATCGAGCTCTGCGGCGGTGGCCACCGACCTCATGTGGACGTCGGAGATCTGGTGCATGATGTAGCGGTCCATGCGCTGCCAGTCCCAGCCGTCGGCGAGCGCCTCGTGCCAGGCGGAGGTGACGAGTTCCATGCCGTTGTCGAGCAGCCCCTTGGTGTCGGTGAACATGCCGTCGAAGCCGCCCACGCAGAGCTCGTGGTTCCAGGTCGCACCGCGGGTCACCCCGCCGAGCACGCGGTGGCCCTCCGGGTGGCGGTCGGCCGGGCCGAGGACCGCGGCGGCGGCGCCGCAGCCCAGGGTCAGGGAGGCGAACTCGTTGAGGTACTCGTGCCGGGTGACGCCCGGGCGGGCGAGCCGCTCGACGGTGGCCCGCTGCACGCGCTGGGCGTCCTCGGCGGCGACGACCACGGCGTAGTCGAGCTGGCCGGAGTCGATCATCGTCGAGGCGACGGTCATCGCGTTGACGAAGCCCAGGCAGGCATTGGTGATGTCGAAGTTCATCGCCTGAGGGCCGAGGCCCATCTCGTGGTGGACGCGGGTGGCGACGGAGGGCTCGAGGTTCTCGCGGCTGACCGAGGCGTTGATCATCAGACCCACCTGGTCGGCGGAGATCCCGGCCTGCGCGAGGGCGGCGCGGCCGGCCTCGGCGGAGCCGGTGGCGAAGTCGCCGGGCTTCTCCCAGTTGCGGCGGGCGTGGACGCCGGCGACGCGCTGGAGGAGGCCCTTGGGGAGGCGGAGCTCCGCGAGGGTGTCCGCCAGGGTCTCGTCGAAGACCTCGGACTTCACTTCGATCGGTGCGGTGACCTCGGTGATCGAGAGGAGGGCGACGTTGTCATGTCGGAAAGTCGAGTTGCCGTTCAAGAGGGTCCGTTCGATGCAGGTGATGGTCGGGTGCGAGCCTCCCTCATCCTAATACCCCGGAGAACATGCTGGACACGGCGTTCGTTGAGACAATGGGCACTGCCGGAATCAGGGGCCTCGGAACGTGACCTGGACCACGCGCCGGCCGGATGCGGCGGCGGGAGGCAGGGCGGCGACGCGGGCCCAGCGGCGGACGTGGACGCGGGGGCGTAGCCTGGAGTGGGCTCGTCCCCGACCTCGGATCGAGCACATGCATCCCTCCTCCCGGCTGTTCTGGTTCTGAGCGATTCCTGTCAATATCGTCATCATCGCCCTCATCACCGTGGGCATCCTCGCCATCGACGAGGACGGCGGGGAGCAGGCGCCGGTCGCCGGAGGCGAGGCCGCTGCGACGGCCGAGGCCGGGCCCCGGGCGGACGAGGTCCAGCGGATCGAGTCGACCGCGCGGCGCGATGCCGAGGACCCCTACGCGCTCGGACAGGTCGATGCGCCGGTCGCGATGGTCGTCTACTCCGACGGCCAGTGCCCGTACTGCGCGCAGAACGCCGCGACGACGGAGAGCGCGCTCATCGAGCAGTACGTCAACGCCGGCACCCTGCGCATCGAGTGGCGGGACATGGACTTCTTCGGCGAGGACTCGAACCGCGCCGCGCGGGCGGCCTGGGCGGCGGGTCGGCAGAGCATGTACCGCGAGTACCACGGTGCGCTGTTCGGCGACGGCGAGCAGCTGGGCCCGGCCGATCTCACCGAGGAGGAGCTCGTCGCGGTGGCGGAGCAGTTCGGCCTGGACGAGGAGGCCTTCCGGGCGGACATGGAATCCGCCGAGGCCTCCGCCTGGGTCGAGGCGAACGTCGAGGAGGCGAGCTCGATCGGCGCCTTCAACACCCCGAGCTTCCTCATCAACGGCCAGCCCCTGGCCGGGGCGCTGCCGGCCGAGGAGTTCGAGGCCGCGATCGAGCTCGCCGCTGAGGCCGCGCCCTACGACCCGGCGGGCGGGGGCTCTGAATCGGGTCAGGATTCGGGTGCCGGGTCCGAACCGGCGTCCGAGGGCTGAGGTCGATCCGATGACCATCGGCATCATCGCGGCCTTCCTCGGAGGCGTGCTCGCCCTGCTCAGCCCGTGCGGCGCGCTCCTCGTCCCGGCGTTCTTCGCGTTCACCACCGCGGGCGCCGGCCGGCTCCTCCTGCGCACCGGGATCTTCCTCCTCGGCCTGCTCACGATCCTGCTGCCGATGGGAGCCGGTGCCGGTCTCATCGGCAGCCTGCTCACCGAGCACCGCTCGACCCTCATCCTCGTCTCCGGGGCCGTGCTCGTCGTCCTCGGGATCCTCCAGATCCTCGGGATCGGCTTCGACCTGGGCGCCCGCCTGCCCGGCGGTGCGCGTGCTGCGACGGCGAGCGCCGGTCCGCGGGGTGCCCGCCGGGACGCCGGGCGGTCCGGTACCGCCGGAGGCGCCGAACCCGCCGACCGGGCCGGGGGCGCCGGATCAGCCGATCGGGCCGGGGGCGTCCCGGGGCTGCTGAGCTCCTATGTGCTCGGCATCGTCTCGGGCGTCGCCGGGTTCTGCACCGGGCCCATCCTCGGCGCGGTCCTCACCATGGCGGCCTCGGCCGGCACCGCGGCATCCGGTCTGCTCCTGCTGTTCGTCTACGCCCTCGGGATCGCCGCTCCGATGCTCGTCATCGCCACGGTGTGGCAGCGGCTCGGCGCCTCCCGCCTGCGCTGGCTGCGCGGCCGCACGATCACCGTGGGCGGCCGGGAGTTCCACTCCACGCAGGTGATCGGCGGCCTCGTATTCATCGCCGTCGGCCTCGTCTTCATGCTGACCAACGGGCTCATCGGAGTCCCCGAGGTGCTCTCGATGACCGTCGCGTCGTGGCTGCAGTCCACCGTGCTCGGGCTGCCGGCCTGGGCGAACGTGCTCATCGGTGCGGCCCTCCTCGTGATCCTGTGGTTCGTCGTCCTCACCCCGCTCACCGCCCCGGGCCGGGCCTTGGGTTTCCCTGCCGGAGAGACCTGGGCCGATGCGGCACGGCGCAGCCGCCAGGGAGGACCTGCCGCAGCGACGGCTCCACGGAGCGGGCCGGGCAGTGCGGCTCGTGAGGACGAGACCGAAGGAGAGCCCGGTGCGGCTTACGACTCTCGCCGAGGTCGTGTTCGCCTCGCGCCGCGAGCGGCTGCGCGCCGAGCGCCGCCGCCGCTGACAGACACCACCGGGCCCGCGTGCGAGCACGGGCCGGCCCGCGCCTCGGCGACGGCTCCCCGCAGGTTTCCACCCGGCTCCCCGTCAGCGGTTCGCCGTGCCCGCACCGGCCCCTGCGCGGTCGGTGTGCGCGCAGGCCCCGCCGGGGACCCGGGCCGGGTAGGCTCGAGAGGATACGTGACCCTGCGCACGAGGCTGTGAGCAGGGCGGAAGTGAGAACCGGAGGAGTCGCCATGATGAACGCCCACGCCCACACCACCAGCGCTCTGCCGATCGCCGAGCAGGTCGTCCTCGTCACCGGCGGCGCCCGGGGACTCGGGGCCGCGGTCGTCAAGGCCTTCTTCCAGGAGGGCGCCGCGCTCGTCATCAACTACCGGCACAGCGCCGATGCCGCGCACGAGCTCGCCGAGGCGATCCGCGCCCGCGGCGGCCAGGCGCTCGCCGTCGAGGCCGATGTCACCGACTTCCGCGCCGTCGTGGCGATGTTCGATGCCGCCCGCGCGGAGTTCGACCGGCCGGTGTCCACGGTGATCAACAATGCGCTCGTCGACTTCTCCTTCAACGGCGACGAGCGCGACGGCGCCGACGAGATCTCCTACGCCTCGCTCGAGGCGCAGTACCGCGGCACGGTGGGCGGTGCGCTCAATGTCATCCAGGGTGCGATGAGCGGGTTCCGCGAGATCGGTTCGGGCCGGGTGGTCAACGTCGGCACGAACCTGTTCCAGAACCCCGTCGTGCCCTACCACGACTACACCGCGGCGAAGGCGGCCCTGCTGTCGCTCACCCGCACCTTCGCCAAGGACCTCGGCCCGGCCGGGGTGCGCGTGAACATGGTGTCCGGCGGGCTGCTGCGCACCACCGACGCCTCCTCGGCCACCCCGGCGGAGGTGTTCGACGCGATCGCGGCCGGCACGCCCCTGGGCCACGTCACCACGCCGGAGGAGTTCGCCTCGGCGATCACGTTCTTCGCCTCGCCCTCCTCCCGGGCCGTGACGGGGCAGAACCTCGTGGTCGACAACGGCCTCGTCATGGACTGAGCTGCGAGCTGTTCCGGGGCCGTCGCAGTGCGGTTCGTCCGGTTCCGGGGTCACCGCAGTGCGGTTTCCGGGCGTCGACCGCACTGGATCGACCGGGGAACCGCGTTCTGCGGCCGGCGGACGCCTGCCTGCCGGGTGTCGCCGGTGATCGTGTCCCGCCTCGCGCGGTCCGGTCAGCGCAGGTCGTCGAGGAAGGCGAGCACGCGGCGCCACATCAGGGCCGCGCTCGCCTCGTCGTACTCCGGGTTCGTCGGGTCGGCGAACAGGTGCCCGCTGCCCGGGTAGACGTAGTGCGCGGTCTGGGCGCCGGATTCGGCGGCGGAGCGGATGAGCCGCTGCGGCGCGCCCTCCTCGATCCACGGATCGCCGACACTGTGGTGGATCTCGAGCGGCACGTGGGGCTGCCAGCTCGTGGGCTTCGGCACCCCGCCGGCGTGGAACAGCAGGGAGCCCGCGGCGCGCGGGTCGCGCTTGCCCATCGACTGCGCCATCGCCGCGCCGAGCGAGAACCCGCCGAACACGAGCGGCCCCTCGAGCTCCTCGATGAGCGCCGAAGCGCGCCGGGCGAGCTCCGGGAAGCCCACCTCGTCGCGGTAGGCGATCCCCGGTTCGGTGGTCTCGAAGACGTGCCCGTCGTAGTAGTCGGGGGTATGGACGGTGTGCCCCGCATCGGTGAGGACGCGCGCCATGAGGCGGATGCCGTCGTTGAGGCCGACGGCGGAGTGGAAGAGAACGACAGTGGTCATGGCCTCATCCTCGCCCACGCCGCGGGCCCGCGCAACGGCGGTCGGCCCGGTCCGGCAGGACCCGGACGAGGAGCGGACCCGGCGCGGGAGGCGGGATGCGCACCGGGGCCGTCCGGGTCGTAGGCTGAGAGGAGGTCCGCACTGTCGCGGGCCGCAGCCCGGGCCGCCCGGCCCGGTGCCTGCGTCGGCACCGCCGGCGCCCACCGCCGCCGCATCGGAGGATCATGGCCGTCACCCGTCGCCTTCCGCGCTGGCAGGAGCTCGCCCCGCTCCTGCAGTTCGATCTCACCCTCAACCGTCGGCGTGCACGCCTGAGCCGGGTCGGGGACATCGCCGATCTCCGCGCGATCGCCCGCCGCCGCACGCCGCGGGCGGCCTTCGACTACGTCGACGGGGCGGCCGGGGCCGAGCGCACCCACCAGGGCAACCGCGCGGCCTTCGACGACCTCGTGCTCACCCCGGCGATCCTCGCCGGCAACGCCGAGGTCGACCTGTCGACGACGATCGCCGGCCGCCGGTCCGCTCTGCCGGTGGGGATCGCGCCCACCGGGTTCACCCGGATGATGCAGACGGAGGGCGAGGTCGCCGGGGTCCGCGCCGCCGAGCACGCCGGCGTGCCCTTCACCCTGTCGACCATGGGCTCGCGGTCCGTCGAGGACGTCGCCGCCGCGGCCCCGGCGGCCACGAAGTGGTTCCAGCTCTACCTGTGGCGCGACCACGAGGCGTCCCGCGCGCTCATCGAGCGGGCGTGGGCGAGCGGCTTCGAGACCCTGCTCGTCACCGTCGACACCGCGGTCGCAGGCCTGCGGCTGCGCGACACCCGCAACGGCATGACGGTGCCGCCCAAGCTCACCGCCGGCACGGTGCTCG
Source organism: Brevibacterium sp. R8603A2 (assembly GCF_023072605.1). NCBI lineage: Bacteria > Bacillati > Actinomycetota > Actinomycetes > Micrococcales > Brevibacteriaceae > Brevibacterium > Brevibacterium sp. R8603A2. Next base: position 11,972 of record NZ_JALLGN010000003.1, on the reverse strand, counting down.
ACGCCTCGTACCGGCCGCAGTGGTGGTTCGACCTCCTCACCACGGACCCGCTGACCTTCGCCTCGCTGTCGGGCAGCACCTCGGACCTCGCCTCGCTCATCAACGGGATGTTCGACCCGACGCTGAGCATCGAGGACCTCGCCTGGATCCGGGAGATCTGGCCGGGGAGGCTGTTCGTCAAGGGCGTGCTCACCGCCGACGACGCCCGCCGCTCGCTCGACACCGGCGCCGACGGCCTGATCGTGTCCAACCACGGCGGCCGGCAGCTCGACAAGGCCCCGGTCACCCTCGACGCCCTGCCCGAGGTGCGGGCCGCCGCCGGGGACGACGTCGAGATCATGTTCGACTCCGGGATCATGACCGGATCCGATGTCATCGCCGCGCTCGCGCTCGGGGCGGGCTTCGCGCTCATCGGCCGCGCCTATCTCTACGGCCTCATGGCCGCCGGTGAGGCCGGGGTGCGCAAGGTGCTCGAGATCCTCGAGCGGGAGATGCGGGTGACGATGCAGCTGATGGGGGCGGCGGACCTGTCCGAGCTCACCCCGGAGATGGTGCGCCGGATCGAGAGGTGAGGGCGCCTCGGCGGGGGACGCCGGCACCTGAACGCCTGAGCCACGACGACGGCCGCCGACCCGTGAGGGGTCGGCGGCCGCCGGGGCACTCAGCGAGGAGTGCCGCGGGATTCTTCCCGCTGCGGGCCTCAGCCCGCGGTGGAACTCAGTACATCGCGTGCTGGCCGCCGTCGATCGGGATGACGGTGCCGTTGATGAACCCGGCGTCCTCGCTGAGGAGGAAGCTCACCAGGCCGCCGACCTCCTCCGGCTTGCCGAAGCGCTTCATCGGGTTGACCGACACGAACTGCTCGCCGGCGGACTCCCAGTTGTCGGGATCCATCTGCTTGAGCGAGTTCTCGACCATCGCGGTCATGATCGCGCCCGGGGCGATCGCGTTGATCCGGATGCCGAACTGGCCGTATTCGCGGGCGGAGTTGCGGGTGAGGCCGATGACGCCGTGCTTCGAGGCCGCGTAGCCCGACTGGTTGCCGACGCCGCGGATGCCGCCGACGGAGGCGGTGTTGACGATCGAGCCGAAGCCCTGCTCGCGCATCTGCTTGAGGACGTGGGCCATGCCCTGGAACACGCCGTTGAGGTTGACGGCGATGACCTTGGCGAACTCCTCGGCGCCGAAGTCCTCGGTGAGGTTCTGCTTGCCCTCGATGCCGGCGTTGTTGAAGAAGCCGTCGATCTTGCCGAACTTCGCCACCGTCGCGTCGACGTACTTCTTGACGTTCTCCTCGCGGGTGACGTCTGCGGTGATGACCTCGACCTGCACCTGCGGGGCGGCGTCGAGGACGAGCTGCTTCGTCGCTTCGAGCCCCTCGGCGTTGAGGTCGACGAGGACGAGCTGGGCGCCCTCGGCGGCGAGACGCTCCGCGACCGCCTGGCCCAGACCGGATCCGGCACCGGTGATGATGATGGACTTGCCTGCATAGCGATCGGTCATGTCGAATCACTCCTCGAGAATCGGGATCGGGCGGCCGTGGTGTCGCCCTCCACCAGGGAGAACCGATTCCCGGGTCCGCGTGTTCCCGGCCGGTAGGTCTGTCGCATCACACCTCGCTCGTCCCGCTCGCGCCGGACCGGTGGCCTCAGCGGAAGACCCCGAAGGCCCCCAGGATGAACCAGAGGAGCAACAGGCCCATGAAGGTGTACGCGGTGGTGATCTGATTGGCCTCGGTTCTGCTGGCCTCGAACGCGCGCGACCATCGATCCCAGTACGACAGCGGCGGATCCGGTGTCGTCGGATCAGCGGGATCGGGCCCCGGCTCCTCATCTCCGGGCCCTCGCCGGACGGTCGGGTCGGATTGTGGTGGCGGCTCTACGGTCGCGGGCTCACCGCCGGGAGCCGGAGCAGGCTCGTCGGAGGGGACCGAGGACTCGGCTTCGGTGTTCGGCGGAAATACCGGTCCGGGCCCCGCGGCCGGGAGACCGATGGAGTCGAAGGACGGCGGCTCCGGGAACGAGGTGGAGACCTCGAAGGGATCCGATTCGTCGTTCTTCTCGTTCATCGCGGCAGACCTCCTCTGATCGCTCGGTTCCACGCTACGAGCGATCGACCGAGCGCTGCACGCGGATCTGCTCCGATGTCGGAAAGTGCTGTGGCCGTCCGGTCGCACGCCACCCACCTGCGCGCACGCCGCGGCTAGACTGCGAGACGATGCTGACCACGCCCGAGGTGCCCGCCCGGAACCGGCCCCTGCCCCGTCGCGGGGTCCGCCGGTGAGCACCCCCGTCATCCTCATCGCGCTCGCCGCGATCCTCGTCGGCGCGGTGCTCCAGCGGCTGTCCGGCACCGGGGTGGGGCTCGTCGTCGCTCCCGTGCTCGCACTGCTGCTGGGACCGGCGCTCGGCGTGTTCATGACGAACGCGACGACGATCGTCTCCGGCTTCCTCATCATGCTCGCCGTCATCCGTGAGGTCGACTGGAAGCGCTACCTGATCTTCGCCCCCACCGCGCTGCTCGGCGCGGTCCCCGCCGCGCTCCTCGTCCGCGAGCTCGACGCCGCCTGGCTCAACATCGTCATCGGTGGCGTCGTGCTGCTCGCCCTCGGCCTGACCTTCGGGATGCCGCGGGTGCCGCACGTGCAGTCGCCGGCACTCACCGGGACGGCGGGGTTCGTGGGCGGGTTCCTCAACACGAGCGCCGGGGTCGCCGCACCTGCGATGGTCATCTACTCGCGGTTCGCCCGCTGGGACCAGCGCTCCTTCGCCGCCACCATGCAGCCGACCTTCATGACGATGGGGATCTTCTCCGTCGGGACGAAGGTCGCCGTCGGGGCCACGACCTTCGATCAGCTGCCGCCCTGGCAGCTGTTCGGGGCGATCGTCGTCACCGTGGTCCTCGGGATCCGGATCGGCGGATGGCTCTCCCGGCGCGTCCCGACGCACGTCGCTCGGCGGCTCGCGATCACGCTCGCCGGTGCCGGCGGTGCGGTGGCGCTCGTGCGCGGCATCCTCATGCTCTGACCGGTCATCTGTGGTGAATCTGTCTCTCGGTGCGGTCGCGGCACGCCGAGGTGCGATTCCGGGACGGTGCGGTGCGGTGCTGCCGCGGAACGGCGCGGCGACCCGTCGCCGCGATGGATCAGAGCACCCCGAAGATCTGCTCCAGGATGAAGACGATGATCGACCCGAGCACGGCCCACATCACGAACTCGACGAACGACAGCTTCCGCTCACCCGGCCGGTCCCGTTCCGCTTGGGGGATGTGCCGACGGCCGTCCGGGTGTCGGAGCGGGACCTTCGCCGGCTTCCGACCGGACCCGACCGCGGGCGAGGCGGGATCCGGGTCCTGAGCCGACTCCCGGATGCGCGGCTCCCGGGCCAGCGCGGAGAAGTCCGGGAGCACGGGCTCGGCCCGGCCCCCGGAGGCCGCCGCAGCGGCCGGCTCCGGAGAGAGCACCTCGGATGCCGAGGCGACCGGACCGGGGTCCGGGGCAGGTGCCTCGGGCCCGGGCGACGGGACCGGCGGGTGCGGGCGTCGGAACTCGGCGAAGGACACCGGCTCCGGGAACGCGCTCGTCACCTCGAACGGGTCGGTCGCATCCGCCGAGGGCCGATCGTCGTCACCCCGGCGTGCGCCCGGCGCGCCGCTCACCCCTCGAGCGCCCCGCGCATGCGCTCGAGCACCTCGGGATCCTCGATCGTCGAGGGGACGACGACGTCGGAGCGGTGGTCGGCGATCTCTCGCATGGTCTTGCGGAGGATCTTGCCGGAGCGGGTCTTCGGCAGCGCGGGCACGATGTCGACCCGCTTGAGGGCGGCGACCGGGCCGACCTCGCTGCGGACGAGCGTGACGAGCTCCCCGGCGAGCGCCTCGGCATCGGTGTCCGCCCCGTCGGCGAGCACGACGAAGGCGCGCGGCACCTGGCCCTTCGTCTCGTCGTGGACGCCGATCACCGCGCACTCGGCGACCGCCGGGTGGGCTGCGATCGCGGCCTCCATGGTGCCGGTGGACAGGCGGTGCCCGGCGACGTTGATGACGTCGTCCGTGCGACCCATGACGTAGACGTAGCCGTCCTCGTCGAGGTAGCCGCCGTCGCCGGTGAGGTAGTACCCCTCGAACGCGGAGAGGTAGGAGGAGACGAAGCGCTCGTCGTCGCCCCACACCGTAGCCATGGTGCCCGGTGGCAGCGGCAGGCGGATGACGACGAGGCCGTCCTGCCCGGCCGGCACGGGTTCGCCGCCGGCATCGACGATCTCCACCTGGTACCCCGGCACCGGCTTGGTGGGCGAACCGGCCTTGAGCGGGAAGCGGTGCAGCCCGATCGGGTTCGTGGCGATCGGCCAGCCGGTCTCCGTCTGCCACCAGTTGTCGATGACCGGGATGTCGCGGCCGGTGGCTGCGGCGAGCTTCTCGGTCGTCCAGGCGTAGGTGTCCGGGTCGAGCCGCTCGCCGGCGAGGAACCAGGCGCGGACGCTCGACAGGTCGTACTGCTGCATGAACGCGCCGTCCGGGTCCTCCTTGCGGATCACGCGCATCGCGGTCGGGGCTGCGAAGAAGACGTTCGCGCGATGCTCGGAGACCACGCGGAAGAACGTCGAGGCGTCCGGGGTGCCGATCGGCTTGCCCTCGAACAGGACCGTGGTGACACCACCGATGAGCGGGGCGTAGACGATGTAGCTGTGCCCGACGACCCAGCCGACGTCCGAGGCGGTGAACATCGTGTCCCCGGGGTGGAGGTCGAACAGGTTCGGCAGGGACCAGGCGAGCGCCGTGGCGTACCCGCCGGAGTCGCGCACGATCCCCTTGGGCCTGCCGGTCGTGCCCGAGGTGTAGAGCACGTAGAGCTCGTCGGTCGCCTTGACCGGGGTGCAGGGCGCGCCCTCCGGGGTGGCGTCCATGAGCTCGGCGTAGTCGAGGTCGCGGCCCTCGACCAGCGTGCAGGGGTGCTGCGGGCGCTGGACGATGACGGTGAACTCCGGGCGCGCCTCGGCGAGCTCGAGCGCGCGGTCGAGCAGCGGCTTGTACTCGATGACCCGGCTGCGCTCGATCCCGCACGAGGTGGAGATCACGGCCTTCGGGGCGGTGTCGTCGATCCGGACGGCGAGCTCGTGGGCGGAGAAGCCGCCGAACACGACCGAGTGGACGGCCCCGAGGCGCGCGCAGGCGAGCATGCTGATGACCGCCTCGGGGATCATCGGCATGTAGATGATCACCCGGTCGCCCTTGCCCACCCCGCGGTCCGCGAGCACCCGGGCGAAGCGTGCGGTGAGCTCGGTGAGCTCGGCGTAGGTGTAGGTGCGCACGGTGTCGGTGACCGGGGAGTCGTAGACGAGCGCGGCGTCGTCCCCGCGGCCGGCGATGACGTGGCGGTCGAGCGCGTTGTAGCAGACGTTGAGCTCGCCGTCGGGGGGAACCAGCGGTAGATCGGGGCGCGGCTGTCGTCGAGCGCGCGGGTGGGCGGCGTGGTCCAGTCGATGAGCCCGGCGGCTTCGAGCCAGAAGCCCTCCGGGTCCTCGGCCGCGCGGGCGGCGGCCCGGGTGTACGGGTCGGCGGGCGGGTGATCGCCGGTGGGTGCCTGCTCGCCGGTGGTGGGCTGCTGATCGCGCGGGGTTCCGGGGTGGGTCATGGTGCGTCCTTCTGTGGGGCCCGCAGCAGTGGGGGCGCGGCCGGCGACGGTACCTGCGTCCCACCATTGTGGACCCGATCACACCGATGCGGCAGTCCCGACCCCGGCGTCGTGGAATCGGACACAGGCCGAGGCGCCCGCCGGCGGGGATGCCGGAGGGCGCCTCGGGAGGGGTGCCGGTGCCGGGTGCTTGGGGAGGAGTGCTGCGGGACGGGCCGCTCGGGCGGTGGCGCCGGGGGCGGGGCGTCAGAACAGGAAGACGGGGAACCAGAAGCCGTTGAGCAGCGTGAGCCCGCCGACCACCCCGGCGACGACGAAGGCGATCGTCCGGTTCTCCGCGTAGCCGTGGAGCTCGCGGCCCTCGGCGTCGCGGGTGCTGTTCGTCAGCAGGAGGATCGCGTCGATGATCCACCACACGCCGAAGCCGCCGAGGGTGACGAGCTTGAGCACGCCGGTGCCGATCTTCCCCAGGTAGAACCGGTCGACGCCGAAGCTGCCGACGAGGATCGACAGGAGTGCCGCGGTGAGGAACGAGCGCTGACCGTGGTGGTCCCGGGCGCCGACCGTCCCGGGGGTGGGCTGGAACCCGGCGCCCGGGTGGGTCTGCGGCAGCGGATGGTGGGTGACGCGCCCCTCGGGCCCGCCGGCGGTGTACATGGTGTGGATCCGCTCCGCGTCGCCGTCGAAGGCATCGTGGCCGGCGGGGCCGGCTCCGGCGGGAGGGGTGGCGCGGGGGTGGGGGTCGACGGAGGGAGGGAAGGTCGGGGTGTTCATCGGAGCTCCTCGAATCGGGTGGGGATCCGGGGCGATCTCCCGGTTCCTCGTGCTTCGATTCTTCTCCGTGCGCCGCGCGCGGGCACTGGGGCTTCCCCTACTCGGGGGTGCGGGAAGCCGCTCGGATCACGGGGCCGGGCGCGAGGTGCGAGGCGCGGGCAGGGCGTCGACCTGGCGGACCCGGGCCACGCGCCAGGTGCGAGGTGGGCGCGGGGTCGGCGCCGGCTGCGGGCCCGCCCGGCGCCTGGTTGAGACAGCAATATCCTGCGGATCCGTTCTCAGGAACCACAGGATATTGCTGTCTGGCAGGGGCGGGGGTGTCAGATCTTGTTGCGGCTGACGAGCTGCTTGGCGATGACGCCGAGCTGGATCTCGTTCGTGCCCTCGCCGACGATCATGAGCGGGGCGTCGCGGTAGTAGCGCTCGACCTCGTACTCCGTCGAGTAGCCGTAGCCGCCGTGCACGCGGATCGCGTCGAGCGCGACCTCGGCGGCCATCTCCGAGGCGAAGTACTTCGCCATCCCGGCCTCCATGTCCACGCGCTCACCGGAGTCGTAGGTGCGGGCGGCGTGGAGGACGAGCTGGCGGGCGGCCTCGAGCTTCGTCGCCATCGTCGCCAGGTGGTTGCCCACCGACTGGTGCTTCCAGATCGGCTTGCCCATCGACTCGCGCTCCTGCGCGTACTTCACCGCGTCGTCGAGCGCGGCCTGGGCCACGCCGAGCGAGCGGGAGGCCACCTGGATACGGCCGATCTCCAGGCCCTTCATCATCTGCTTGAAGCCCACGCCCTCGGTGCTGCCGAGCAGCTGGGACTGCGGCAGGCGCAGCCCGTCGAAGGAGATCTCGCAGCTCTCCACACCCTTGTAGCCGAGCTTGGGGAGGTCCTGCGAGATGCTGAAGCCCTCGCCCTTCTCCACGAGGATGATCGAGATGCCCCGGTGACGGGGCTCGGCCTCCGGGTCGGTCTTGCACAGCAGCGCGAGGAGGTCGGACTTCCGCGCGTTGGTGATCCAGGTCTTGGTGCCGTTGATGACGTAGTCGTCGCCGTCCTTCTTCGCCACGGTGCGCATGGCCTGGAGGTCGGAGCCGCCGCCGGGCTCGGTGAGCGCCATGGTCGCGCGGATCTCACCGGTGGCCATGCGCGGCAGGTACTTCTCCTTCTGCTCGTCCGTACCGAACTCGAGGATGAGCTTGGAGACGACGGTGTGGCCGCCCATCGCGCCGGCGAGCGACATCCAGCCGCGTGCGAGCTCCTGGGTGATGTGGACGTAGGCCTCGGTGGAGACCTTGCCGAAGCCCCAGGGCTCGGGGATCGCGAGCCCGAAGATTCCCATCTCCTTCATCTGCTCGATCCACTGGGTCGGGTACTCGTTGGCGTGCTCGACCTCGTTGACGGTGGGCCGGACGTCGCGGTCGATGAAGTCCGCGACGGTCGTGATCATCATCGTCTCTTCGCTGCTGATGGTCATGGGAGCTCCTTACGGGGTGGGGTTCGGTAATCGGTCTGGGCGGTGGTGCAGAGGTCAGATCAGGGTGCCGTCCTGAGCCGCGGTGCGGGTGCGGCCGAGCGACAGGCCGGCGTCGCGGGTGCGGGCGAAGAAGTCGGTGCCCTTGTCGTCGACGACGACGAAGGCGGGGAAGTCCTCGACCCGGATGCGCCACACGGCCTCCATCCCGAGGTCGGCCATGTCGAGCACCTCGACCTCGGTGATGCATTCCGCGGCGAGCCGGGCGGCCGGGCCGCCGACGGATCCCAGGTAGAACCCGCCGTGCTCGCGGCAGGCCTCGGTGACCTCGGCGGATCGGTTGCCCTTGGCGAGCATGACGAGCGAGGCGCCGGCTGCCTGGAAATCGCGCACGTAGGCGTCCATCCGGCTCGCGGTGGTGGGGCCGAAGGAGCCGCTCGGCATGCCCTCGGGCGTCTTCGCCGGGCCCGCGTAGTACACGGGGTGCTCGCGGAAGTAGGCGGGCAGCTCCTGGCCGGCCTCGAGCATCGCGCGGAGCCGGGCGTGGGCGATGTCGCGGGCGACGATCATCGTGCCGGTGAGCGACAGGCGGTCGCCGACTGCGCGGGCGGAGAGATCGGCGCGGATCGCGTCCATCGGCCGGTCGATGTCGATCGGGGTGACCTCTCCGGACTCGATCTCCTCCACGGTGCCGGCGGCCGGCAGGAAGCGGGCAGGGTCGTGCTCGAGCTCCTCGATGAATACCCCGTCGGCGTCGATCCGGGCGACGAGCTGGCGGTCGGCCGAGCAGCTCACCGCGATCGCCACCGGCAGGGAGCCGTTGTGGCGCGGCAGCCGCACGACGCGGACGTCGTGGCAGAAGTGCTTGCCGCCGAACTGCGCGCCGAAGCCGAGCGTCTGCGTCAGCCGCAGCACCTTCTCCTCGAAGGCGCGGTCGCGGATGCCGTGGCCGGTCGCGGCATCGCCGGTCTCCGGCAGGGTGTCGAGGGCGTGGGCGCTGGCGAGCTTCGCGGTCTTGAGCGCGGCCTCCGCAGTCGTCCCGCCGATGACGATCGCGAGGTGGTACGGCGGGCAGGCCGCGGTGCCGAGCGAGGAGATCTTCTCCGCGAGGAAGTCGAGCAGACGCTGCTCGTCGAGGATCGCCTTCGTCTCCTGGTAGAGGAAGGACTTGTTCGCGCTGCCGCCGCCCTTGGCCATGAACAGGAGCTCGTAGCCGCCGTGCGCGTCGAGCCCGATGTCGATCTGCGCCGGCAGGTTGGTGCCGGTGTTCGTCTCCTCGAACAGGGAGAGCGGAGCGAGCTGCGAGTAGCGGAGGTTGAGGTCGCGGAAGGCGGCGTGCACCCCGCGGCTCAGGTGCTCGGCATCCGCACCGTCGGTGAGGACCTCCGCACCGCGCTTGGCGGTGATGATCGCGGTGCCGGTGTCCTGGCACATCGGCAGCACCCGGCCGGCGGACACGACGGCGTTCTTGAGCAGGTCGAGGGCCACATAGCGGTCGTTGTCGCTCGACTCCGGGTCGTCGAGGATGCGGCGCAGGCTCGCCAGGTGGTCGGTCCGCAGGAAGTGCGCGATCTCGGTGAAGGCGGTGCGGGCGAGCTCGGAGAACACCTGGGGGGCGATGGTGAGGAATGTGCGCTCGGTGCCGGCCACCTCGGCGCGGGCGATGCCCACCCCGTCGATGTCCAGCCGCCGCATGGGCACCTCGGCGGGCCCGGTCGGCAGGATCTCCGAGTACCGGAAGGAGGCGGTCGGGGTGCTCATCAGACCGTGCCCTCGGCGTGGAGGGCGGCGATCTGCTCGGGCGTCCGGCCGATCCCGGCGAGGATCGTGTCGCTGTGCTCGCCGACGGCGGGGATCGGGTCCATCCGGTATTCGACGCCGGACATCGTCACCGGCGGCAGCACCGCCTCGATCGGTCCTGCCGGGGTGTCGATGGAGGTCCAGCGGCCGCGGTCGACGAGCTGGGGGTGCGCGGCGACCTCGGACATGTCGCGCTGCCGGGCGTGGGCGACCTGTGCTTCGAGGAGGAGCTTCTCGCACTCGTCCCCGGTGTACCCGGCGAACACCTCGTCGATCACGGCCTCGAGCTCCTCGCGATGGGCGAAGCGCTGGGCGGCGCGGTCGAAGCGCGGATCGAGTGCGATCTCGGGGCGGCCGAGCACGGTCTCGCAGAACCGCTGCCATTCGCGCTCGTTCTGGATCGCGAGCACGACCTGGGCGCCGTCGCCGCACGCGAACGTGCCGTAGGGGGCGATCGCCGCGTGCGAGGTGCCCGCCCTCACCGGCCGCGAGCCGCCGTAGCGGGTGAAGTAGAGCGGGAAGCCCATCCACTCGACGAGCGAGTCGAACAGGCTGACCTCGAGCGCGGCGCCCTCACCGGTGCGCTCGCGGGTGTAGAGCGCGGTGAGGATGCCGGAGTAGGCATACATGCCGGCGGAGATGTCGGCGGTGGAGATACCTGTCTTCGCCGGGAACTCCTCCGTCCCGGTGACGGACACGAGGCCGGCCTCGGACTGCACGAGCGCGTCGTAGGCCTTGGCGGTGCGGTAAGGGCCGTCGGAGCCGTAGCCGGACACGGAGACGTGGATGAGGCGCGGGTTGAGCTCGCGCAGGCGCTCGGCTCCGAGGCCCAGGCGCTCGGCGGCACCGGGGGCGAGGTTCTGGACGAACACGTCGGCCTCGCGGGCGAGGTCGTCCATGATCCCGGCGGCCTCCGGGGCCTTGAGGTCGAGGCCGAGGCTCTCCTTCGACCGGTTGAGCCATACGAAGTGGCTCGACTGGCCGTGCACCGTGGTGTCGTAGCCGCGGGCGAAGTCTCCGACGCCGGGCCGCTCGATCTTGATGACGCGGGCGCCGAGGTCGGCGAGCTGGCGAGTGGCGAACGGGGCGGCGACGGCCTGTTCGCAGCTGACGACGGTGATGCCTGCGAGCGGGAGCTCGGTGGTCATAATCCCTCCACGATGAGGATCGGCGGTGCGGTTGGGCCGGATGCGGTGCCCTGCCGGACCCGCGGCCCGGCGGTGGTGCGGTGCACGGATGAGCGGCGCCGGGGCGCGGATCGCGCCTGCGAGACGACGAGACGGTCCGACCCACTTGAAGACATGATTCCACAGATGATGCATGATTCCAAGACAGATGTCTCAGAACTACCGAAACGAGGTAGCGAAGGGTAGGATCGAGGGGTGTGCGCACGCGCACGGGGCGGGTTTCATATCGTCCGTCCTCGATCATCCATTCTTCCTGCGGAGGTCACCGGTGACCGCAACCCGAGGTGCAGCCCCGGCTGCGACGAAGCGCGATGTCATCATCGCTGGTCTGCGGCGCCGGATCCTCGCCCGCGAGCTCGAGCGGGGTGCCCGGCTGCGCCAGGACGAGGTCGCCGAGTGGTTCGACTCGTCGATCACCCCGGTGCGCGAGGCCCTGCGTGCCCTCGAGGCCGAAGGGCTGGTGACCTCGGAGGCACACCGCGGTGTGCGCGTCGCCGGTGTGCGGATGGAGAACCTCAAGGCGCTCTACATCACTCGGCGCCTCACCGAGGCCTATGCCATGGAGCGCGCCACCCCGCGGATCTCGAGGCACGAGCTGCGCACGGCCGAGCGCCTCCTCGACGAGCTCGACGAGGCCTCCGCGGCCGGCGATGCGGCGGCCCGGAACGCGAAGAACATGGAGTTCCACTTCTTCTTCTACGACCGCTGCGGGCTGCCCGGGCTGCGCGACGACATCGAGGCGCGCTGGCACGCCTTCCCCTGGGATCTCACGCTCGACAGCGCCGAGCGGCTCAGTGACGTCAAGGGCGAGCACCTCGCGATCGTCGAGGCGGTGCGGGCCGTGGATCCGGCCGCCGCCGCGCGCACGGTGAGCGAGCACATCGCGCACGGGTTCCTCAGCCTCGCCGCGCAGGTGTCCGGCGGGCCCGTCGAGGATCCCTTCGACATCGACGTCGACTGAAACAGCAATTTCCGAAGGTTTCTGACCTTGGTGTCAAGGGGTTGTTGCAACGAGGTGTTCGTTCAGGGCTTGAGCTGGGGTTTTCCATTTCAGAGTCTTGCGGGGGCGGGCATTGAGCTCGGCGGCGACAGCATCGAGCTCGGCCTGGCTGA